>PWER01000067.1 GCA_003553565.1 Nitriliruptoria bacterium
GCACGGTGCGGAGGACGCCGGGCCGTCGCAGCGTCGCCACGATCCGCTCGGACCACGGGATGCGCATCCGGCCGGGCCCCGAGCGGTCGAGCAAGACGCTTCCCGCGCCGAGGTGGCGCTCGAGCGCGTCGGCTAAGAGCGGCGCGATCGTCGACTTGCCGGCCCCCGAGGGTCCGACCACGTCGATGAACACCGGTGGGGGCGCGACCGAGCGGCGTCGACGGCGCCGGGCCACGGCGCTCACCGCGGCGCTCCCGCAGGGCCAGTTGCGCGCGCGCCGGTGAGCCGGTCGAAGCCGCGCGCGCCGGCGCGCAGGTCGGCGTAGCTGCCAGTCGCGGCGACGGTGCCGGCCTCCAGCAGGTGCACCTCGTCGGCGGTGCGCAGCGCATCCAGGCGATGCGAGACGATCAGGCTCGCCACGTGCGCGCCGAGGTCAGCGAGGGTGTCCAGCACCTGCGCCTCGGTGCGAGGGTCCAGGGCGCTGGTCGCCTCGTCGAGCACCAGCAGGTCGGGGTCGCGCAGCAGCGCGCGCACGAGCCCGACGCGCTGGCGCTGCCCGCCCGACAGGCGCCCACCGCGCACGCCGACGTCCAGGCTCGTCGCCCACCCCAGCCGGTCGTTGGTCTGCGCGTCGGGCAGTGACAGCGCAGCCAGCAGCTCGTCCAACCGGGCCTGCACCGCGGGATCCTCCAAGGGCGCGTCATCGGGCAGCACGTTGCGCGCCACCGTCCCCGACAACAGCACGACCTCCTGGGGCACGTAGCCGATGCGGCGGCGCCACGCGCCCAGCCGCTCCACGGTCAGCGGCGCGCCCTCGACGTGCACCTGGCCGCGCTGGGGGTGCAGCAGGCCGGTCGCGACGTCCAGCAGCGTGGTCTTGCCCGAGCCCGTCAGCCCGCACAGGCCCACCACCTGGCCATGGGCGATGGTGAGGGTCACCTCGCGCAGCGCCGGCTCATCGGCACCCGGGTAGGTGTAGGACACGCCCCGCAGGTCCAGCAGCGGGGCCAAGGCGGCGCCGTCGGACGCAGACTGCGCGCGCACCTCGGGCTGGGTCGCTCCGCGACCGGAGGCCGGCGCGTGCGCTGCGGCCTCGGCTGCGGCGGCCTCGGCGACGGCGGCCTCGTCCAGCGCGTGGAAGCGGTCCCAGACGTCGTGGACCGCAGGCGCGCCGAACTTCAGCTTCGCGGCCTTCCGGAACACCTCCTGCAGGGCGGGCATGAGGCGGTAGCCGGCGAACGCGAACAGCCCAAGGGTCGGCAGGATCTCCTGCAGCGGACCGCCCGTCACGTACAGGAACAGCACCAGGGCCACGACGCCGCCGAAGGCCACGGCCTCGACCCCGTAGCGCGGCACCTGGCTCAGCGCGTCCGCGCCAGCACGCACCCGGGCGTAGTCGAACGAGGCGCGTTGGAACCGGTCCTCGAACCGCGGCTCGAGCTGGCCCAGGCGCACCTCGCGGAAGGCGTCGAACGCCTCGGAGGAGGCGGCGTAGCGCTCCCGGTTGGTGGCCACCCTGCGCTGGCCGTGCAGGTTGAGGCGGCGCTTGGCCAGGGCGTACACCACCGCGTAGGCACCACCGAGCAGCAGGGCGGCGAAGGCCGCGAGCACCGGGTCCACCACCACCAGCAGCACCAGGATGGCCACCGCAAGGAGCCCCTTGGCCACCACCTCCACGAGGGGCTTCATGAACCCGCTGGCGACCTGCTGGGTCTCGGTCAGCAGCGTCTTGGACAGGTCGGCGGTGCCCTGCGCGGCGATGCGGTCGAACGGCAGCCGCAGCATGCGAGCGAACAGCCTCCGCTCGAGCGCGTGCTGGCGCATCGCCACCCAGCGCACCGACGCCCAGGTGGCAAGCGAGCGGACCAGCGCTCCGGCGATCAGCACGGTGAGGACCACCGCGCCCACCGCGATCACGAAGGTCGGGCCCTCGGGCTCGCCCAGCGCGGCGTACAGGGCGGTGAGGTAGGCGGGGGCGTCCTCGGTTGGCTCGGGGTCGGCGACCACGTCCAGGAACGGCAGGATCGACGCGACCCCGACCGTCTCGACCGCCGCGGCCACGATGAGCAGCACCAGCAGCCCACTGGTGCGCCGGCGCTCCCTCGCGCCGAGCAGCCCCCACGCACGTCGCAGCGTCAGCACACCATCCATCCCTCGCCGGCACTGTCGCGTCCTCCCCATGGTAGGTCGACCAGCGTCGTGCCGGACACCGCCGGTGACGCGGGCGGTCGCCGCGCAGGCCCGCGCCGCGTCGCTGGACCCCGGCCGGGGATCAGCTGCCGACGGGATCATCGGGGTCCTCGGGCGCGGGCAGCTCCTGCGCGCGC
Source organism: Nitriliruptoria bacterium (assembly GCA_003553565.1). Classification (GTDB taxonomy): domain Bacteria; phylum Actinomycetota; class Nitriliruptoria; order Euzebyales; family Egibacteraceae; genus PUKE01. Next base: position 2,328 of record PWER01000067.1, read on the forward strand.
TGGCGGGCCTCGGCGGCAGCCTGCGCGTCGCCGTCGGCCTCGTGGGCACGCGCGAGCACCTCCCACAGCCGAGGGTCGTGGTCGGCCACCTCCACGGCGGGCTCCAGCGTGGCGAGCGCCCGCTGCGGCTCGTCGCGCTCCAGGGCGTGCTGCGCGGCGGCGTGGCGGTGGTCCACCCCGTGCGGGTCGAGGCGCAGCACCGCGTCCCAATGGTCGCGGGCGGCGTCGTGGTCGTCGCGCTCGGCGGCCAGCTCCGCGGCGTGGCGGGTTGGCTGCGGCAGGAACGGGTTGCGCTGGCGCGCCTCGAGGGCGGCGTCGTAGGCCTCGTCGGGGTGACCGAGGTCGTCGAGCGCCTGCGCGCGGTGATGCCAGTGCAGGCCCCGGCCGGGGATCAGGCCGACGGCCAGGCGCGAGGCCTGGCGCGCCTGTTCCTCCTGCCCGTCCTCCGCGGCCGAGCGCGCCTCCGTCAACGCTCGGTCGGCCTGCCAGACCGCCGACAGGGCGACCGCGCCGACCAGCAGCATCGCCACTGCGAGCACCACGGCCCCACCGACCAGCAGGGGCCCGCCGCCGCCAGACCGTCCCGCGGCCCTGCTGTCCGACGGCCCACCCGCGGCCCGGCCGAGCTGCCAGGATCGCCCTGGCTCGGCTGCGAGGACGACGACGATGCCGGCGAAGATCCAGCCCCAGGCCGCGAGCGGGGGCTGGTCGATGGAGACCACCGCCTGGGTCTGGTACCCGAGCCACACCCCGGCGGCAGCCGCCAGGGTGAGGCGGGGC
>PWER01000162.1 GCA_003553565.1 Nitriliruptoria bacterium
ACCGATGTCGGTGCACCCTCGATGTTCGTCGAAATTGGTAGCGACGAACAACAATGGGACGACATCGACGCAGGGCAGGCGGTTGCCCAAGCGATACTCTCGCTCAGAGGGGTGGAACCGGATAACTGTGAATCCGAACAGCTAGAAGAACAGCCACGCTGTCGACATCTCGTTGGGTTTGGTGGCGGTCACTACGCACAGCGGTTTGAACGTATTGTCCGTGATACCGACTGGGCTGTAGGACACATCGCAGCGGACTGGGGACTCGATGCAATCGACGATGCAGAGACTGACCGAGACGTCCTTGAGCTAGCGTTTACGATGAGCAACGCCGAGTATGCGGTGATCGATGGAGACAATGGAGCTCTTCGTCCACAACTGACAGAGCGTGGCTACCAGGTCGTAAGCGAAACCTGGGTTCGTGAAACTGACGGCGTTTCGCTGTCGCTTATCAACGAACTTGAATCGGAGGTTGGCGAGATTGCCGACGGACTCCGAATTGGAGAGCAAGCCAAAACGGCAACAGAAACTGATTGGACTGTCCTCCGAGTACCGAAGGAACTTCTGACGGAGACTGTTGGAGCGGACCGTGAGGGGGTGAGAGCTGCCGTGCAGGCTGAATCGATTGGGTTCATGACTGCTGAAGGCGGCACCCGACCAACCGGAACTGTTGTCCTATCAGGGAAAGACCAGTATGAGCGGATTATCGAGGAACTGATTTCGGTGCTTGAAACGACGTACGAGGAGGTCGACCGAGAGGAAAATGCGGTGATGGTTCGTTCGGAATCGTTCGACCCCGAGAAGGCTAGTACCCTGGGTGTCTCGGAAGGTCCTGCGTTCGGTAAACTCGCTGCAGGACAGCCCGTTGAAGTACACGGGGAAACGATACCACCTGAGGCGGTACAGACTGTCGAAGAGAAGACGTTCTCTCTGGAACCGGACTCCACAGACTGATTCTGTGTCCAGCCGGTACTCTCAATGTGCTTGAAGCGGTAAGATGACCAATGACGCTGGAACTCGATTCGACGCAACTACAGCGCTATTCCCGCCATGTCATCATGGAGGATGTCGGTCCTGACGGACAGGCTTCTCTCCTTGATGCTTCCGTGTTGGTCGTCGGCGCGGGTGGCCTCGGCTCTCCAGTTCTCGAATACCTTGCTGCGGCGGGAGTCGGAACGCTCGGTATCGCTGACGATGATGCTGTCGAATTGAGTAACCTCCAACGACAGGTCATTCACAGCAACGAGGATGTTGGACGGAAGAAAGTGGACAGCGCCGCTGAATTCGTCGCCGGGTTGAACCCAGATATCACCGTCAATCGTCACCCTGTACGGGTCACATCCGAGACGGTGATGGAGCTCATTGCCGACTACGATATCGTCGTTGATGGCACCGATAACTTTCCGACCCGGTTTTTGCTTAACGACGCTTGTGTACTAACCGGTACACCGCTCTCACATGGTGCAGTCTATCAGTTCGAAGGTCAGGTGACAACAATGACCGGGGGGAAACCATGTTATCGGTGTCTGTTTCCTGAAGCGCCACCTGAGGGAGCTGTCCCTGACTGTTCGACCGCTGGCGTGTTGGGTGTCCTCCCCGGAACGGTCGGGATGATTCAGGCAACGGAGGTGCTGAAACTCATTCTCGATGAGGGAACGACGCTTGCTGGTCGATTGCTGGTCTACAACGCTCGGGACCTTTCTTTCGAGACCGTCCCAATCAACGCCAACCCTGACTGTCCAGTCTGTGGAGAGGAGCCCCGTATTTCATCCGTCTCGGATGGAACCTATCAGGGAAGTTGTGCGCTCTCCGATTGAAGGGGCCGTCTTCGCCTTTCATTACTAAAATTGGTGGACTTCCCCACTGAGAGACGTTCCACGATAGAATTAGCTAATCGGTAACTTCCAGTCTATACTGTATCCACACTTACGTTTCTACTGACCCCGCTTCTTCCTCAATAGGTGTTCTATCGATTGCTTGTTCCAACTGTACTTCTACTTCTTCGTGTTCTGCACTCTCGTATCCACTCATTGTTATCTCAAATCCATCAGCTGTAAGACTCTTATTTTCTATATCGCTCTCTACGGTGCCAGCAGTGTTATTAATAAATTTAGCTTCCATACTTTTATTCTGAAACTCTTCCGTATCCAGGTTGGCTTCCGAAATTTCCATCCCTCCGATACGTGCTTCACCTTCAACTATCAACTGTTCTCCATCCGGGTCCACACTATCAATGGTAATCACATCAAGCGCAATTGTACTTTCCAACTGTTCCGCATTATCCGGTTCAACAGTTACTGTCACATTGGCCTTTTCATCTAGATCTCCCAAGATTGTAGCTACCTCGTCAGACTCATTGGATGTCTCATTACCCCCTGCAGTCTCGTTGGATTCAAATCCATCAACGGGAATTGTTGTATCCATCTCTCCTTCACTGACATTCAGCTCGGTTTCATTTGTAAACTCGGTAGTATTAGTCTCTACAGTTACCACCTGGTCCACGGTCGTGTCAGGGCTCTCCTCATCATCTATAACTAGAGTTCCAGCGATGAGTAACTGCTCCTCAGTGTTATCAAGGCTGGCATGTTCCAGTTCAATCGAGGATGACTCATCTGCGTCTCCACCTAAAAAGCTATCAACAATCGGGACGGAAAAGCCGAAGTATGTCGCCCCAGCGATTGAGAGAACTAATAACCCCACAACCATAGAGGTCACTCCAGCAACGAGTAAAACAGTTGAGAGACCGCTTCCACTCTCATCAGTTCCGCCGTATCGCTGTTGTCTTAATTTCTGACGATGTGCTTGGAGGGCATCAAGTGCTTGCTGCGTTTCAGGGAGAGGGCTTATCCCAACACCGCTTCCTTTCTGGATAACAACATCATACGTATTTAGTTGGGATTGATTGGCATCGTCAACGATTGCAATCCGATTGATGCCGTTTTGTTGAACTAAGTATAACAGCCCCTCTAATGCCGTACGATATGTTCCAGCTTCGAGCTTTGCTTGGTTAACTAAATGGGCCGTCTCATTGCCCTCAGAATTATCTCCAAGCCCTAATCGACCAAGACTGGAATTATCTTTTTCATTCTGGGGTTGTAATCCTCCC
>PWER01000094.1 GCA_003553565.1 Nitriliruptoria bacterium
ACAATAGTGGCGATAGTATCCCCCCAATCTAGCATTGTACTTTCTAATCCTTTATTAGTATTGTTTGTCTTGATAGCATTGACTGTTCAAATTTTCCTTATCTTTGGGATAGGGTACTATGTATCTAAAAAGCTTGGTCTTACCTATGACGATGCAGCACCTACTGCTCAAATAGCAGCCAGTAACCACTTTGAAGTGGCCATTGCCATGTCTATAGCTCTGTTTGGCATTGAGTCTCCAGCGACTCTGGCAGCTGTAACCGGGATGTTAATTGAGGTTCCAGTAATGTTAATAATAGTCCAGATTTGTTTAAAAACTCAGCACTGGTTTCCCAAGGTGAGAAAGGGATACTAGGGGATTCTATTATTTGGTGGAGGATTTTTCAATTATTATAGTGGGATACTTTTAGATTATCATAAACAACACATGGCTACCTTTTTGCCTGACTAACTACATACCCAACTTTTTTAAGAGCTTTAATGCAACCCATACCGGAAACTACAGGCAGCTTAGGTGTCATCTTTCTAACACCACATTGCCAACAATTATACTACTAACTGGATTTTCTTCATCATCAATACACAATTCTATTGCTTCTTTTATATTTTACAAAGCTTCATCTACTGTATCCCCTTGAGAATAACTTCCTTTAAAAACAGGGCAAGATACAACGTAGCCGGTCTCATCCTGTTCAATAATTACGGGATAGCTTCTCACATCAATCACCTCCAAATTTAATTATACCCCTTTCCTAACTATCTTTACAATGTTACATTTTAAAGAGAATGCGTCTTATTTCTTTTAATATTTTGCTAAAAACCTAATTTTAATTTCAGTCTTAATAAACAGTACGCACCAAAACAGAATAAATATATAACCGATTGATACATAAATTGCCCACAGGTTACCTTGAATTAAATGATTGAAAAGATGCTCAAATTCATTTAATCCTCCTGGTCTTCCGATACTTCCTGTAAAATGAACAAAGGGCGTAGTAATCACAGCTACCAAATTAATTAAAGATAATCCTGTATAAATTCTTCGAATAATAGAAAACATTGAAATGCTCAATGTAATTATCAAAACTGCATAAGACAAAATCCAAAACCAATTAGGCAGAGTTGTTGTAGCTGGCATATACATCAAATCTTCACCCCTACTTCACATTTTTTATCAAATGCGTAATAAATGTATGCTTTTCTTCACTGATTATAAATACCTCTTTGCCAAAAATGGTAAACAATCAGTTTCTAAGACTATCTAGTTCAGGTCAATTAAGTCTTCCGGGTTGGTATCCTCGTCAACATAACCTGTATTGTTATTATTCGATGACATAAATAGGACTAACTCTGCTAATTCTACGTCCATAAAAAGCCAGCCAATATCCCCATGTACTATGCCTTTTCGTTTAAGCGTTCTATCAGCATAGGTAGCAGTCCTGCTTCTTTAACAAGATCAAATAACTTTTGATTAAGATATATTCTTTCTCTACCAACTTTTTTGGGTATCCTGTTTCCGGCCGTTTATTATTCAAGTTCAACCTCAAAATCTACTTCTTCCCCGATTCTCTGCCAGTCTCCATCCTGAGGTGCGCTGATTATTATTCTAACTGTTTCTATTTCATCTGCCCGGGACTGCTCTAAAGGATATATTAGAGTTCCTTCCTGGATAACACCTCCCCTAAATTCCCCTTTAATATGGTCACTCATCCACATATCATTGTCAAGCTGCTCTCCCGTGTTTGTAACAATTTGTGCCTGGCCAGCATAAAATATCAAGTCCTCATCTGACGTGTTTTCTATCCGCATATCAACCTGTATATACTCCAGCTTTTCGGTATCAAAAATTTCTGCTGATTCCGGTTTCAAGTTGCCGGAAACTGCATTTACCTTTTCAATATCAACCCTGAATGGCCCTGCTTCTATTGTACCTATGTCGTCAATTTGAGCCTTTAATGTCATATCGCCGGAATCTGTGGTAACCGTATCGCCAACTTCCGCCTCTTCTATATGTTCGTCGTTTTTCTTATCAAAATCACCTTCTACTGGTTCTTCTTCGAAATCCAGCTCATCCATCCTTTCATCTATTTCATCAAACAACCAGTCATATATTTTCCATTCACCGTCTTCCAGGTGCAGTTCCGCTTGCTGTTCGTGGCTAACATCCTCTGCTTTTTCCATGGCCTCCAACAGATATTTTTCAGCTTTTTCATCCATCTCTTCGTCACTTGCTCCTTCAAAGGCCATTGCCATCAGCTCCCCAAAACCTTCCTGAAAAAAAATCCCTAAAGTTTCATGCAGGTTTGGCTTGGTAACTGTTACATCAACAATTGCTACATCGCCATCTTCTTCATAGCCTTCCGCCTCTACATCAAACCTTTCCAAAAATATCTCTCCTGCCCCCTCTATTTCATCAATATCCATATCAATGTCGCTAATCATGTCTTCCCTGCCGTCAACAACTAACTCAAGGGCGCTTTCACTGTCTCCTTTTTTGAAAAGCTCCCAGTATTCATTGACCACCTCATCGGGAGGCGTAGTGGCACCACACCCTGCTGCTAAAAAAATGGCAGCAGTTAAACAAATCAAAAAGAAAAATTTTTTCATGATTTTTTGCACTCCTCTTAATTTAAACATCATACAATACCTCATCAGCTTTCAGTGTAATTTAGTAAATTAAAGTAGCCAAATCCGGCATTTTTTTCACATTAAAATAGATAACAAAAAAGGATAACCCTGCTGTAAGGTTAAGCTGCCGGACAGCACAATGAATAAGAAAGAGCAAAGAAGTTGTTGATGATGATAAAGGATGCTCCTGACCGGGTAGAATCCTTCTCACAAAAATTTTATGAGACCACCAACAAAACAATCCTTGCTCTTTGCAGATAATTATAGCATTTCCAGCACTAAATTTTAAGACCGGCGTGATAAAAATTTCTCCAACACTTCTTTTTCCTATTCTTTAGTTGCTAAGTTTAATATGATGGACCCCTTTGTCAAGACACAATTTTTTAGATTTTAAGCGACAGGGGTAAATCGTTTAAATGGAAGGCCTTTCCAAGTGTTTGCTCTTTTTAGCTTATGCAGACTGCTTTGTCAA
>PWER01000009.1 GCA_003553565.1 Nitriliruptoria bacterium
AGGTCCCGAGGTTGGTCCCGGACGGCGGCGGAGATGCTCAGCTCTTAGCGAGCATGGTGGTTGGTGTGAAATACTGTGGGTAGACACTAACTGCCGCTAACGATGTCGAGGAGTCTGCAAGGAGCCCGCATGGAAGGCCTACTGAACCTCGAGAACTTCGTAGAGTTCACACCGGCGCAGTACGACATCCTGTCCCACATCCTCACGATCGGGTACGCAGCCCACTTCGCGGCGATCGCGTACTTCATCCTCACCCGGAATCAGGTCGCGCCGAAGTACCGCCCGATGGGCACGATGTCGGTGGTCGTCATGGTGTCGGCCGCCCTGCTCCTGCTGCGGCTGGACATCAGCTTCCAGCAGGCCTTCGTGTTCGACGGGTCGATGTACATCCCGGCAGCCGAGGCCGGCGTGGAGGAGGCGACCGCCTACTCCCACGGCTACCGCTACCTCAACTGGCTGATCGACGTCCCGCTGCTGCTGACCCAGTCGATCTACGTCCTCTACATCGCCCAGGAGAAGCAGTTCGGGCTCCGAGTCAAGCTGGCCGGCTCCGGTGCGGCGATGGTCATCCTCGGCTACGTCGGGCAGTTCTGGGAGGCCACCGACGTCACCCCGCTGCTGGTCTGGGGCTTCCTGTCCACCCTGCCCTACCTCTACTTCGCCTACGTGTTCCTGAACATCACCGGTGATGCCGTCACCAAGCTGCCCGGCGAGGCCGCGGTGACGATGCGCAACATCCGGTACCTGTTCCTCGCCGCGTGGGGCCTCTACCCGATCGCCTACCTGGTGCCGGCCTTCGAGCTCGCCGCCCTCGACGGCGTGAGCGCCGAGGGTGCGGTCACCCGGACGCTGCTGTTCACCGTCGCCGACGTGCTCTCCAAGATCTTCTACGGCGTGCTGCTGGGCAAGGTCGCCCAGATCCGCAGCCGCGAGGAGGGCTACGTCCCGCTCGACGACCCGCAGGCGCAGCGCAGCTAGGACTCCAACCGCTGCTCCCTCTGGTCGCCCTTGGCCCCGGCCTCGCGCCGGGGCCGAGGCGTGTCCAGGGTTCAGCTGCCAGCCGACAGCGGCGCCTCGATCAGCTGCTCGGCGACGAAACGCCCGTCGGGGTCGAACCGCAGGTTGGCGAACTGCTTGGTGTGCTCCATGTTCAGCTCGGCCGCGCCGCCGCGGTTCTTCTCCATGCTCATCACGACCTGCTGGCCGAACTCGGCGGCCCGGCGCGTGTCGTAGCTGATGTGGGCGGGCGAGACGCACGAGCGCTTGTCGTTGAGCAGCAGCACCACGTCGGCCTCGTAGCCCAGCGCGGTGGAGCCGCGCAAGTGGGGCAGGTGCACCCGCGGCGCGACCAGGCCGGCCGAGCCGACGGCGGTGACGGCCACGACCGCGGCCTCGTGGCCCAGTGCCAGGTCCTTGAGCCCGGTGGCCAGGGCGGTGGTGCGCTCCTCGTCGTCGCCGGCGGCGGGCATCTTCTGGAGGTAGTCAACGATCAGCGCTGCCGCACCGCCCTGGTCGCCCAGCAGCCGCTCGATCGTGGCCAGGTCGGTCGTGGCGGTGCCGCGCACGAGGGCCAGCCGGTCGCCGTAGCCGGCCACGGCGTCGGCGGCGTGGCGCAGCAGCAGGTCCTCGGCGAGCGCGTCGCTGACGCTGAGCGTGCCCGCCATGATCCGGCGGGCGCGGCGGCGCGTGTCGGCGAGCTGCTCGCCGTAGGCCTCGGGGGCTGCTTCGGCGGCCTCGGCGACCAGCAGCCGCCCGAGCAGGGTGGCGTGGTCGTGCTCGTAGCACACGTAGACGGTGCGGTGGCCGGCGGCGGCGAGATGGCGCGCCCACTGGAGCGTGGCGATGGTCTTGCCCACCCCGGGCGGTCCGGCGACCAACGTCAGGTCGCCGCGTCGCAGCCCGCCCTCCAGGGTGGTGTCCAGCGGCTCGAAGCCGGTGGCCAGCGGCGCGCGGGCGCGGTCGGGGTCGACCTGGCGCTCCACGTGGCGCAGCAGGTCGCCGGCGGTGACCGCGCCGTCGGTGCCAAGACGTCGCGCGGTGTGCGTCAGGTCGGTCACAGCGCCCCACCCTCGCCGAACAGCGTCTGGGAGATGTTGATCACCGCCGGGCCGAGGATGACCACGAACAGCGCCGGCAGGATGCAGAAGACCAGCGGGAACACGATCTTGACGGGCCCCTTCATGGCGCGCTCCTCGGCGGTCTGGCGCCGCCGGGTGCGGAGCTCTTTGGCTTGGCCCGACAGCACGCGCGTGATCGGGATGCCGTGCTGCTCGGCCTGGCGGACCGCGAGCACGAAGCTGCGCAGGTCGCCCACGTCGTTGCGGTCGGCGAGGCCCTGCAGCGCCTCGCCGCGGCCCACGCCCACGCGCATCTCCTGGAGGGTGCGCACCAGCTCCTCGGCCATCGGGCCACGCCCGTCGTAGCCCACGCGGCTCATGGCCGCCTCGAAGCCCAGGCCTGCGGCCACGCAGATCGACAGCTGGTCGAGGGTGTCGGGCAGCGCCTGTTGGATGGCCTGCTGGCGCTGGTCGGCCGCTCGCGACAGCAGCAGGTCGGGGGCGAGGTAGACCAGGCCGACGAAGGCGAGCGCGAACGCCGCGCGTCCGGGGGTGGGCTCGGCGAGCCAGGCGACCAGCCCGAGCAGCGCCGCGCCGAGGGTGGCCAGCACCTTGGCGGCCAGGACCCGCTCGATCGGCCAGGCTGCCGGCCGCCCGGCCAGCGTGAGGCGCCGATCGAGCTTGTCGAGCACCCCGGCCGGCGTGAGGCGTCGCCCGCGCGCGGCGATCCAGCGCAGCGAGGGCTGCACGGCCCGCTCGGTGGCCGAGCGCTCCAGCACCAGGGGGCGCAGGTCGGTGGCCTGGCTGGAGGGCTCGGAGAGGTTGGCCAGCACCGTCTTGCGCGGCGAGCGGGTGCCGAACACGCCCCAGCCGAGCAGCACCAGCCCCAGCGCCACGCCGGCGGCGCCGACCCAGGCCACGATCTGCGGATCCAGTCCCAGCATGGCTAGTACTCCACTGCGATGACCTTGCGCATCCACACCGTGCCGATG
>PWER01000175.1 GCA_003553565.1 Nitriliruptoria bacterium
GGGTCTGAGAACTTCGAACTGAGAACATAGTTCGTCGAACTTTGCAACCATTGGCTGTGTAACTGTCGAGTCATAAGCGTTTTTGCATATGCAATTCACTTGCATCTGTAACATCGGAGTCCCCCGGTTGCAAACTAGACACTAGCCACTCAATAAAATCAATAACTTACGAGCGTCAAACTGTCTGTATCACAACCGTTGGATTTTCAGTGACTATGCCCGGTGACACAATCTTAACCACCACCAACTCAGGCACTTAAAGAATCTATACATAGACTCATGTCACAGATACGCGCCGGGTAACCCAATGTTGAATCGATTTTTTGGGTAGTTACTTTCTGGCGGCTAAACAATTCCTGGAGCCCCGTGGTGAATTCTAAGCCCTCGTTTATCTTTTTCGTGGTATCTCAATAACTTACCCGACGTTCTTAGTACGACGCTCGAAGCGTAACATCGGAGTCCTTAGAATTCTCCCTGTATAGTCCGATGTCTAGGTTTTGACGCCCAGTTGTGCGCAAACAACGCCTTGCGCGCACAGTCCCTCCTCCTTGTTCCTTAGCCTAAGACCGACGTTCGAAGAGGAGGATCGCTATGTCGTCGACTCCGATTAACCGCATCCGTGAGTTCCTAGAGCGTCAACGCCTCGGCCGTGCCGCCAATGACATTCGTGAAGGCACGGGCGTGCAGAATGTCTCCTCATGCCTTCATACCCTCGTCAAACGCGGTGAGGTCTATAAGCACCGCCCACACCCGGACAAACCGGCTCAGTACTGGTCACTGCGCAATCCCTATTGCCCTGCTGCCTTTCGGGCGCGGACCTATGGCTTCAAGACCAAGGCCCGGTTCGCCGAACAAGTACTGACGAACCGTGACATCTGCCAGGCCGCCCTTCGATTCGTGCTCGAAGAACAAAGAACGACGCGCAGCGCACTGCGTAACTACATCTACGGCCTGAGCGACTACGTGCGCATGCGTGATGCCAAGGACTACGTCAAGAGCATGCTGGCCTCGCAGCTAATCATGCCGGAGCCTTACGGCGGCCGAGGCATCGTACCCGGTCCAAAGCTCGAGGCTTTTCTCGCCGATAAACTCAGTCCAAGTGATCTCACGGATCGCCAGGAGTACGACGGCCGCATCGAGCACGCACCTCTGCTCAAAGAGATCCGTGAAGCTGTACGCACTGTATGGGATGAAGAAGGCTGCCGGCCCGTGACCATCCCCGAGGTCGTCGATCGTGGTCTCATTGACGACGACAGCCGGGCTGATCAAGTAGGCAAAAAGCTCTACCAGGCACTGGTCCACGGCAACCGAGCCGAGTTTGGCCTGCGGTATGACTCCTACCTGGTCGTTGATAACGGCGGGCCGAACGCCAACTGGCGTGAGAAAGCCATCAACCTCGACCCCATGCCTGACGAGCCGCCGCCCAAGCAGCTCCAGCAGCTCTACGACATGATCGTCGACCGCCAGCCACTACCGGTCCAGGACGCCTATGAAGAGCTGATGGATGACGGCTGGGAAGCACCCACGCAGCGCCAGCTCACCCGGCGGCTCAAGCAGTGGTTCCCGGATGTGAAAGCACGCTCGCGTGTACCGCGCGGTGGTGGGCGTGTACGGCACTGCTACCAGATCAAGAGGTAGTAACTGGCAAATGGTCGCTGACCCATTGGGGCAGAGCGGTGCTCCATGTCCTGCGTAACTCGGACGAAGCGCCGCGACCACGCAGTCCCCGGCGAAGAACAACGATCATAGTTCGACGAACGAAGTACGAAGTACGAAGAACGATGAAACCCGAAGACATCGCGACCCGGTTCCCGGCCCTAGCCTCTGAGCTAGCCCGTCTCAACCACGACGACCCGTTCTACACGGCGGGCGAGCTGGTCAGGAAAGACCCCGGCTTCGTCTTGATCGACGAGCCCGATAGCCCCCTTCCACGCACCCGCGTACACGGACCGTTTCGGTCCGTGAAAGCCAAAGAAGCCGATGGTACGACGTCCATCGCAATCGTCGACTTCGGCTGACCGTGCGCACCTTCCAAGAAGTATGAACGAAAAACGACGAACGAGGTACGAAGAACGATGAGCCATCCACACGCACACCTAATGGCCGAGTACGCCAAAGACGCCGCCGAATCAGACGTTCCGTGGGAGCGTTGGCAGTGCCGCGCTCCTCACATGGACGAATGGGAGCACCTGGTCGGCCATCCGACGTGGAATCGCCAGCTAGAGTACCGACGCGCCCCCCAGTACTGGGATCCTGAAAACGGCCCGTACGTTGCCGATGTCACGCATAACGTCCGATATTGGCCCCTTGGAATGACGGAAGAAGCTCGCCTGGCAGGCATCGTACGAAAGTCGCCTCGCGAAGCAAAAGAACTCGCTCACCTACTGCGCACCACCGCACGTCTCCACGCATGGGCATGCGAGCACGATGCAGGTCCCCCCAGCGACCGTATCTACACCGTCTACGAAATCATCACCGACACTGGTAAATGCACGGGTACATACGCCACGCAACACGCTACCAGGCCCACAGACGTACGCATGAGCTACCACGTAGCCAATCAATGCGCCCAGGCACTCGATAAAGGCAAGCTCGTACTCGACAACGGAGACTGAACGATGAGCCACGGGATCACGCACAAATACAGCATCGAATGGCTAGTCCATTACCAGTGCTCCTACTGCAGCGGGTGGTGGTCCATCGGCGATGGGCCGATTGAGGGAATGGTGCATTGCCCCTGGTGCGGCACTCGGTACGAACTAAAACCGAAGGACGAAGAACGAGGTACGATGAACGATGAACGATGAACTCAACAAAAACCGCATGACCCTAATCCGCCAAATCCAGGGCGAAGGCAACGACCTCCTCTACGTCGGGCCTGATACTGACAACCCGCGCCGGGTAGAGATCCAACTAGCGCACGACCGGTACATGAGTCCCAACCCGGTGATCGACATGCCGCCTGCAACAGCGCGCGTGCTCGGGCAGGCGCTAATCGACGCGGCCGATGAGATGGAGACGAAAGAACGATGAACGA
>PWER01000013.1 GCA_003553565.1 Nitriliruptoria bacterium
CGAGGCCGAGGCCACCGTCCTGGTCACCCTCGCGTTCATCGTCCAGCAGCAGGGGATCGCCTACTACGTCGGTCTTGCGGGCAAGCGGTGGTTCGCCGAGCCCGACGAGGACGAGGAGCCCGCGTCGAACGCCGAGCCCGGGTCCGCGTCGAACGCCGAGCCCGAGCCCGCGTCGAACGCCGAGCCCGACCCCGACGAGGGCGCCGCGCCCGATCCCTCCCACGGCCGCGACGAGCGCTAGGCAGCGCGGCCGCGGCCGGAGGCCGCGGCCGCTCCGATTGGGTGCAGATCCAACGCTTGGCGAGTCGGTTCGCACCCGTTGGGCTGGGTCACCCCGTACTGGGTGCACTCGGCAACGCATGCGTCGCCCAACGCACCCGATCGGCGCCGCGGGCGGGAGCTGGGTGCACATCCGACACTCGGTGAGTCGATCCGCACCCAATAGCCGGCGCCAGCCGGCTGCCAGGGTCCTATCCGCACCCAGTTCGAGGCCTCACCTCGGACTGGGTGCACACTCGACACCATGTGAGCCGATCCGCACCCAATGAACGGGCGCAAGCGCAACTGGGTGCACCGCGTCACAACGGGTGCGCCCAGCAACTGCACCCACCAACGACACGCGCGGCCCGCCCCTACCCGTACAGCGCGCGCAGGCGGGCGCGACACGGGGCAAACCGGGCAGCGGCATCCAGCGCCGCGAGGAGGGTGCGAGCAGAGGCCCGCCCGGTGCCGGCGACGTCGAACGCGGTCCCGTGGTCCACCGAGGTCCGCAGGATCGGCAGGCCGGTGGTCACCGCGACGGTCCCCTCGAAGTCCCAGGTCTTGGCTGCGATGTGCCCCTGGTCGTGGAAGTGCGACAGCACCGCGTCGAACGGCCCCGCAGCCCCTGGTGGAACACGCTGTCGGCGGGCACCGAGCCGGTGACGTGCGCGCCCTCGGCTGCGGTCTCCTCGCAGGCGGGCCCGATCACGTCGAGCTCCTCGCGGCCGAACGCGCCGCCCTCGCCGCCATCCACCAGGCGCACCGCCAGGTCGAGGCCGGTGGCGGCCACCCCGCGGCGCACCGCGGCCGCATCCCCAACGGCCAGCAACCGCCAGGGTGGCGACTCGCCGTGGTCGGGGGTGTGGGCGGCAGCGCAGGCCACCAGCTCGGGGCCGATGCCGGCCGGGTCGCCGACGGTCACCGCGAGGATGGGAGCGGTCACGAGTCCTCCAGGCATCGTTCGTCATCGCGGCCGGCGACCGGCGACCGCCGAGGACGCCAGGCGAGGGCACCTTCGCGGAGACGGCACCGGTCCCGCTACCTGCCCATCCTCTCCGATGCGCGAGGCGACCGCTGGCTTGCGGCATCGACGCGCTCGTCCACAGCCTGGCGACGGCTCGACCATCGGTGCTGCCTGCTGCCCGCGAGCATCGAGTGCCGAGGTCTTGCCCCCGCACGCCCGCGAGGACACGATGGACGAACAGCGCAGCGCAGCGCACGCACATCTCGTCGAGGCGCTCGGCGAGGAAGGAGCCCGGGCCGTCATGGCGATGTTGCCGCCGTCCCGCTGGGAGGATCTGGCGACCAAGGCCGACCTGGCCGAGCAGCTCGGCCGGTTAGAGGAACGCCTCACCGGCCGCCTGGACGCGCTCGACGAGCGGCTCACCGCAACCGACGACCGGCACACCGGACACCTGAACGCGCTTGACGAACGTCTCACCGCAACCGATGACCGGCACACCGGCCGCCTGGACGCGCTCGATGAGCGGCTCACCGGCCGCCTGGACGCGCTCGACGAGCGGCTCACCGGCCGCCTCGACGCCTTGGCGCAGGTGCAGCGCGGGCGGTTCGACGCCGTCGATGATCGCTTCGCCGCCCTCGACGGTCGCTTCGCAACCTTGGACGAGCGCATGGCCGGGCGGTTCGACGCCCTCGACGCGCGACTGGACACGCTGCAGGCCGTGACGGTCAGCAGCCGGCAGCTGGGGCTGACGATGATCGCTGCGGTCACCGCGATCGGCGCGCTGGCGGTGACGCTCGCCGCGCTGCTGGCCTGACCCGGCAGCCGCTGGCGCAACGCGGCCGGGTCACGCGGGGTAGTGGTGCCGCTCGCTGCGGCGGCGCATACTCGAGGTGAGCTCCGCGCGGTGGGCGTGATTGCGCTTGTGCCTCGCCGACGGTGCGCTGTCGGGAGGTGCCAGCGGTGGGGCAGGTGCGAGGACGGAGCGGACGGGCTCGCCGTGCGGGCGTGGTCGCGGTGCTTGCCAGCGCGCTCGTCGTGGCCGGCGCCCCGACGCCTGGCAGCAGCGCTGCGGCAAGCGATGCCTTGGCCGGTGGCACCACCTCGGCCGGCTCGACCGAGCCCGGCGCCCCGGTGGTGGAGCCGCAGCTGCACGACCGTGCCCAGGCCGAGGGGGCGGTCCCGGTCCTGGTCGAGCTCGCCATCCCCGACCGTCCTCGAGCGCCGGGCCCGTCCGCGCCCGACCCCACGGCAGTCGCCGAGCACCGCGCCACCATCGCCACTGCCCAGCAGGCGGCGATCAGCGCGCTGCCGGCGACCGCGCGTCGCATCCACCACCGCTACGCCACCATCCCCGCGCTGGCGCTGACCGCGAGCCCCCGCGCGCTGGCTGCGCTGGAGCGAGCCCCCGGCGTGATGCGGGTGGTGCCCGACGGTCTGGAGGCTCCCGCGCTGGCAGAGGCCGTGCCCCACATCGAGGGCACCGACCTGCACGCCGAGGGACTGGACGGCGCTGGTCACGCGGTGGCCATCGTCGACACCGGTGTGGACCGCGAGCATCCGGCGTTGGAGGGCCGTGTCGTCCATGAGGCCTGCTTCGCTCACGACGCTGACCGCAGCGACGACGGCGGTGCCTGCCCGGACGGGTCGAGCGAGCAGATCGGGCCGGATGCGGCCGCACCGGTCGAGATCGACGAGGAGCCCTCGGAGCATGGCACGCACGTCGCGGGCATCGCCGCGGGCGCCGGCTCCAGCACACACGACACGGCCGACGCCGACGACACCGGCACGGGCACCGGCGACGA
>PWER01000045.1 GCA_003553565.1 Nitriliruptoria bacterium
CGCAGGAGGCCTCCACGGTGCGCGCGTGGCGCACCGGCGACGACCAGCTCACGGCTGCTGGGCTGGTGTGGGGCCTGGACGACGAGGTCCGCGCCGGCTCGGACGTGCGCGTCGAGCTGTCCGGTGCCCAGCAGGGCTTCGCCATCGACGCGGTCGAGGTGCGCGACTGGTGCCGCGAGGGCGTCGAGGACGACCGCTGCGCGGGCGCCGACTGACGCGACCTGGTCTGGGTGCGCACCGCGCCCTGGCCGGGCCCGACATCCGCCGTCCGGCCCGCCCGGTGCTGCGTGGTCGCTAGCGCAGCAGGGCGCCGAGCTCGGCCTCGACCACGCTGGACACCGCGGTGGAGCCGCCCAGGATCGTCAGACGCGCCGGCGCTAGGTCGGTCACCGCCGCGCGGGTGGGATCGGGCAGTTGCGTGGGGGCGGTCAGCAGGATCGGCGAGCCCTCGGCGCCGGCCACGGCCGCACCGGCGAGCGCGTCGGCGAAGTCGCCGCCGGTGGCCACGAACGCTGCCTGCGGGTCGGGCAGGCGCGTCATCGCCAGGGCGGCGGTGGCGTAGCGATCGGCACCACCGAGCCGGGTGAGCTCGGCGCCGCCGGCGTGGTCACGCAGCGCGTCGGCGGTGGCCTCGCTGACCACGCTCGTGCCGCCGAGCACCACGACCTCGGCGGGCTCGAGGCGTGCGAGCTCGCTTGCGGTCTCGTCGGGCACGCGCTCGGTGCGGGTCAGCAGCAGCGGACCGCCATCCTCGGCGGCCACCGGCGCGCCGGCGAGGCCGTCGGGGAAGCGCTCGCCGGTGGCCACCACCACGGTGTCGGTGCCGGCACCGGCGAGGTCTGCCGCGATCGCCGCGGCGGTCGCGTAGCGGTTGGCGCCGTGCACCCGCTGTGGGGTCAGACCGATCAGCGCGCTCACCTGTCCGGCGATGTCGTCGCTGATTGCGCTGGTGCCGCCGAGGATCACGACCTCGGCGGGGTCGAGGCGCGCCAGCTCGGCCGCCACAGCCTCCGGCACGGTGCCGGTGGGCGGCACCAGCAGCAGTGGCGCGTCAGCGCGTGCGGCGGCCACCGCTCCCGGCAGCGCGTCGGCGAAGTCGGCGCCGGTGGCGAGGTAGGCGTGCGACACGCCAGGCTCGAATATGGCCGCCGAGAGGTTCGCAGCGGTCTCGTAGCGGGTGGCGCCGCCGATGCGACGCAGCGGGTCGACGGCGTCTGCGGCCTCGTCGTTGGGTTCGTCGTCGGGGTCGTCGGGCTCGGGCTCGGGGTCGTCGGGCTCGGGTTCAGGGTCGGGGTCGTCGTCGGGGTCGGGTGCGGGTGCCGACCCGCCGCCACCACCGCCGCCGCTGGAGCCGCCGCTGTCGTCCTCGTCGTCGTCCTCGGATGGGGGCGCGCCGATCGTCACCGTCACCGCCTCGGTCAGCCCGGCGCCGTCGGGATCGTCGGGGGCGTGCGTCGCGGTGAGCTCGACCTCGCCGGGCTCGTCGTCCTCGGTGTAGGTCGCGGTGGCCACGCCAAGCGCGTCGGTGGTCGCCTCCTGCGGCGACAGCGAGCCGTCGCCGTCGTGGCCGAATGCCACGTCTTGCTCGTCGAGGGCCTCGCCCTCGCGGGTCTCGAGCCGCGCGGTGAGCTCGGCCTGCTCGCCGGTGCCGCTGGTCAGCTCCTGCGGGTCGACGGTCAGCGCCAGGGTGGGCTCGTCGGGGTCCCACACCGTCAGCGTGGCGGTGACCGGCTCGGCGTCGGCGTCCAGGCCTGCCGAGTCGGCGGTGAAGGTCACCGTGCCCGGCGGGTCGTCCTCGGCGACGTAGGACGTCTGCGCGGTGCCCTCGGCGTCGGTGGACAGCGTGACGGTGCTGTCACCGTCGTCGCCGTCGCCGAGCTGCCCCTCGCCGTCGTTGCGGACCTCGACCTCGCGGTCGGTCACGGGCTGGTCCGCGGCGTCACGCAGCACCAGGGTCAGCTCGACCGCCGCGGTGCTGCCAGTCAGCACCTCCTCGGGATCGAGGTCCAGCGACAGCGTGTGCGGCGTGGGATGGGTGAGCTCGCGCAGGGCCGCGTGCAGCCGCACCTCGGGGTGGGAGGCCGCCAGACCATCCCGTGATGTTGGCGATCCTGTCTTGTGCAGAGCGGCTAGCACGTCTGCTGGCGTGTGCTGCTTCGTGCTGGCGCCCTGCAGTGCCGCCCACGCGCCCGAGACCATCGGTGCGGCCATCGACGTGCCGCTCTTGTCCTCCACACCGCCGCCAGGCACCGCCGAGGTCACCCTCACCCCCGGGGCGAGCAGGTCCAGGAACGCGGCGACATCAGCGAAGGAGGCGATGGTCGACCCGGCCTGCTCATCGGCGCTGCCGTCATCGGGTGCGGTGGCCTGGGCGGTGGCCTGTGCTGCGGTCTCGTCCGGTGCGGTGTCGGTGGCCTCGTCGGTGTCGGGCTCGTCGGGCGGCTCGGGTTCGGGGTCGTCGTCGTCGGGGTCCACGGTGAGCTCGGTGGCCGACACGCTGACGATGCCCGCCACGCAGGCCGGGCCGCTCAACGCCTCGTCGTTGCCGCCGTTGCCGGCCGAGGAGACCACCGCCGCGCCGAGGTCAGCCAGCTCGGTGGCCACCCACGCGAACAGGTCAAAGCCCGCGTAGGTGTCTGCGCAGTCCTCGACGCTCCCGTAGCTCCCACTGCCAAGCGACAGATTCGCCGCAGCAAGCGAGACGGATCCCTGTTCGAGGTCGAGGGGATCGCCATCGGCGGCAACGGTGCCATCGGCGAGACCGACGAGATGGTCGAGGCCCGCCAGGACGTCGCTGCGCCAGGCGAGGGCCTGCCCGTCCCGCGGGTGGAACACCTGGACCGCGACCACGTCCGCGGCCGGTGCGACGCCTGGCGCGACCTCGTCGCCGGTGCCCGTGCCGGTGTCGTCGCCGGTGCCCGTGCCGGTGTCGTCGGCGTCGGCCGTGTCGTGTGTGCTGGAGCCGGCGCCCGCGGCGATGCCCGCGACGTGCGTGCCATGCTCCGAGGGCTCCTCGTCGATCTCGA
>PWER01000160.1 GCA_003553565.1 Nitriliruptoria bacterium
CCTGGCTCTCGATCACGATGACGACCGTGCCGCAGGCAGCGGCACCAACCCCTCCCAACATCGCGTACTCGGCCGCTTGGGCGCCCTTCTCGCCATCGTCGCGGAGCTGGCGCGCGCGGCGCTCGGCGGCCAGCGCGAGGCGGTCGCCGAGGCGCTCGGCAAGCCCCTCGCCGCCAACCGCGGCGAGCCGGCCGAGGTCTGCGGTGCGGTCGATCAGCGTGGCTGCGGACATGAGCGTGCTCCTTCGATCGCTGCGGGTGTGTGGGACCAGCCGGTGGACGACCCAGAGCCCGCCTGTGCGGCTGCGCTGGGGCCGCGAACCGATCGGCCGGGGAAGTGGCACGCCCCGTGAGGCGGCATGAGAGGCACGGTACGCAGCCCGTGGCCCGCGGTGGGCGGTCGGCCCACGCGAGCTGTGGATGACCTCGCAGCCGCGGGGGACCTAGGCTCTCCTGCGACGTTCCCGCCCGCCGATCCCCGTTGGCGAGGACGTGATGGCCGACCCCATCGCCGATGAGCAGACGGTGCGCGCGCGCCTGCAGGCCCTCGTCACCGAGGGCGTGCTGTCGCCCGAGCAGGCCGACCGCGTCGCCGCGCACCTCGGCCATACGGGAGCGGTCGCAGCAGCCGGCACGCACCCGAGGGACTCGGCGCCGCGATCACGAGCCGCCGGTGTGCTGGAGGCCGCGGGCTATCTCGGCGCGGCGCTGGTGGCCGCGGCGGTGTGGCTGCTGGGGGATGCGGTCTGGCTGGCCTTGACGCAGGGCATCCAGGCGCTGCTGCTCGCGCTGGTCGCGGTGGCGGTCGGGCTCGCAGGGCACGCGGTGCACAGCCGGGCCCGCGGTGGGCCCGCGGGGCGCATCGCCGGCGTGCTGTGGGCCCTGGGCACGGCCGCGCTCGGTGGCGCGGTGGCGCACGGCCTGGATACAGCGGGGGCGCCGACCGACTGGCAGATGCTGGCGGCCGGTGTGCTCGCGACGCTCGCGGGGCTGTGGTGGTGGCGCCAGCGGCCGCTGATGCTGCAGGTGCTGGTGCTGTTCCTCGCCGTCGCGCTCGCCCTGGCCGGGGCCTTCGCGGTCGCCGACCTGGACCCCGGACCGGTGACTGCCGCGCTGGTGACCGCGGCGGGTGCCGGGTGGCTGGCGGCCACCGCCGCGGGGGTGCTGCGCCCGACCGGACCGAGCGCGCTGCTGGGGGCGCTGCCCGCCGCGCTCGGGCCGCAGCTGGCCACCGTCGCCCATCCCGTGGCGGGGCCGGCGACTGCGGTGGCCACGGCCGTGGCGGTGCTGGTCGGCGGGTCACGCCGGTCCTGGCCGGCTCCGCTGGTGGTCGGCACGCTCGCCGCGACCCTGGCGGTGCTGCAGCTGGTGGACCGGCTGCTGCCCGGCGAGGTCGGCACGATCCTGGCGCTGCTGGCAGCCGGCGCGGCGCTGCTGGGCGGCAGCGTGGTCACCACGCGCGTCACCGCCGGTGCCGGCCGCGCCCCTCGCGCGGACCGCAACGGGTGAGGCGCCGCGGGTGATGCGCGCGGCCTCTGGGTCTGTCAGCGCCGGTCGGCCGCGGTCTCGCGCAGCGGCACCTCGCGCAGCCGCAGGGCCAGCACGAAGGCGAGCACCAGCAGCGGCACGCTGACCAGGAACGTGAACGTGATCGAGGTCGCCAACCCCTCCCGCAGCGCCTCCTGCAGCCCGTCGGGCAGCCGTGCGATCGCGGTCGGGTCGCTGGCGACGAGGTCGAGCTCGAGCCCGCCGGGCAGCTCTCCGCCGGGCAGCGCGCGCTCGGCCCACTGGGACAGCCGCAGGGTCATGGCGGTGCCGAACGCGGCTAGACCCAGGGTGCCGCCGATCATGCGGAAGAACTGCGCGGCGGCGGTGGCCGCGCCGAGGTCGCCGGTGGGCACCGCGTTCTGGATCGCGAGGACCACGTTCTGCATGGTCATGCCGATGCCGAGGCCCACCAGCACCAGGTAGGCGGCGATCTGGGGCACCGGCGTGTCGGCGGTCATGTTGGCCAGCAGCGCGAAGCCGGCCAGCAGCAGGGCGGTGCCCAGCACCGGGAAGGCCTTGTAGCGCCCCCAGCGGGTGATGAGGCGCCCGGACACAGTGGTGGCCACCAGCAGCGCGCTCATCAGCGGCAGGAGCGTGAAGCCCGAGGCGGTCGCCGAGACGCCGCTGGCGATCTGCAGGAACGTGGGCAGGAACACGATCGCGCCGAACATCCCCGCCGCCACCAGGAACGTCAGGGCGCTGCCGATGGTGAACACGGGCTCGCGGAACAGCCGCAGGGGGATGATCGGCTCGGCGGCGCGGCGCTCGACGGGCACCAGCGCGACCACGCTCGCGAGCGCCACGGCGGCAAGGCCGAGGATCACCGGCGAGCGCCATGGCAGCTCCTGGCCGCCCCAGCTGGCCAGCAGCAGCAGCGCGGTGGCGCCGACCACCACCAGCGCCGCGCCCAGCGCGTCGATGCGCACCGCGCGGCGCTGGTGGGCAAGGCGCAGGAAGCGGCGGGTCACCAGGAACGCGGCGGCTCCCAGCGGGATGTTGAGGAAGAACACCCAGCGCCACGAGAGCTGATCGGCGACCACGCCGCCGATCAGCGGGCCGGCCACGCTGGAGACCGCGAAGACCGCGCCGATGTAGCCCTGGTAGCGCCCGCGCTGGCGTGGTGAGACCACGTCGCCGATGGTGGCCTGGGCCAGCGCCATCAGCGCACCGCCGGCCACGCCCTGCACCGCCCGCGCGGCGATGAGCTGGCCCATGGTCTGGGCGATGCCGCACAGCAGCGACCCGATGACGAAGCCGACGATCGCGGCCAGGAACAGCGGGCGTCGACCGATCACGTCAGAGGCCTTGCCCACCAGCGGCACCGCCACCGTGGCGGCCACGAGGTAGGCGGTCACCACCCAGGGCAGCTGCGAGATGCCGCCGAGGTCGCTGACGATGGCCGGCAGCGCGGTGGAGACCACCGTCATGGTCATCGCCGGCAGCAGCATCCCGAGCATGAGCCCGACGAGGATGATCTGGATCTCGCGGTGGGTGCGCTCACCACTGGCCGCACCCGCCTGGCTGCCCGGCTGCTCGTCCGCCTGGCCGCCCGCCTCGCTAGCCGGCTCGCTGCCCGCCTCGCTCATCGGTCGAGCCGCGCGAAGTCGTGCTGGAGCCGTTCGAGCAGGCCCGCGAGGGTCGCCACGTCCTCGTGGGACCAGTCGGCGGTGACCTCTGCGAGCAGCGACTCGCGCACCTGCGTGGCGCGGCCGAGCAGCCGCGCGCCCTCGGACGTGAGCTGCAGCACCGCGCGACGCCGATCCACCTCGCTGGCCACGCGGGTGACGTAGCCCTGGGTGACGGCGTCGTCGACCATCCGGCTGGCGGTCGAGGTCTTGACCCCCAGGGCCGCGGCGACATCGCTCACACCGGGCTCGTCGCCGTCGACCAGCTCGATGGCCCGCAGCGTGCGCAGCACCGCGAGCTCGACGGGCTCGCCGAGCTCGGCGAGGAACCGCCGTCGGCGGCCCGGGCGGAGCCAGACGCGGCGCAAGCCGGTCAGCGCGTCGTCGAGCGTGCGCAGCGCGGACGGCGCAGGTGATCGCATAGGTGCAGCATACAACTGCTTTGGTGGGCGCCGCGGCGCTCAAGCACCCCAGAGCGCCCATCTCGACCCGATCGAGCCGGGCCTGGACCCCCTGCGCTGCGGTGTGAACGAGGGTCTATTGACACCGCACCTGCGGCGGGGGTGAATGCGCCTCACGCCATGCGGCCCGAGGGCACCGCCCCCGGCGGGGCGCCGCGCGGCCCGAGCAAGGCGGCGCGCCGCGTCGCCGGAGACGAGGCAGCATGCGCATCGCGCTGGTGGTGGGCTCGGCGGTGGCGACCGCCAAGGAGCCGCGCCTGACGGGCCTCAAGCTGCTGCTCGTCCGCGACGCCGACCAGGCCGGCACCCCCCGCGAGGCGCCCTACGTGGCCGCTGACACCATCGGTGCCGGGGTGGGCGAGCTCGTCCTGGTGGCCCAGGGCAGCGCCGCCCGCCAGACCGACCCCACCCGCGACCGGCCGATCGACGCGGCGATCATGGGCATCATCGACTCGCTGGAGTCCGATGGCCAGATCACGTTCCGGAAGAGCTGATCGTGGTCTCGGCCGGCCGCGCCCGCGAGCTGCTGAGCGTCGGCATCGATGTGGGCACCACCACCACGCAGGTGGTGTTCAGCGACCTCGCGGTGCGTGACACCGCCCGACCCGGGTCAGTGCCGCGCGTGGCGATCGAGGCCCGCAGCGTGCGCTACGAGGGGCCCATCCACCTCACCCCGCTGCGCTCGGCCGAGGAGGTCGACACCACGCGCTTGAGCGAGCTGGTGGCCGGCGAGTACGCCGCCGCCGGCGTGACCGCCAGCGCGGTGGAGACCGGCGCGGTGATCGTCACCGGCGAGATCGCGCGCACCGAGCACGCCGATGAGATCCTCGCGGCGCTGTCGGACCTCGCCGGCGACTTCGTGGTCACCGTGGCCGGCCCGAACCTGGAGGCCCAGATCGCCGCGCGCGGCTCGGGTGCGGCCGCGGTGTCCGCCGAGCGCTACGCCCAGGTCACCAACGTCGACATCGGCGGGGGCACCGCCAACGCCGCGGTGTTCCGTGCCGGGGCGCATCTGGGCTCGGCGGCCGCGGCGGTCGGGGGGCGCCAGCTGCAGCTCGATGCGCACGGCACGGTGGTCCACCTCGCCCCTCCCGGGCGGCGCCTGGTCGAGCACCTGGGCCTGCCCCTGTCCCCCGGCGCCCGCGCCGATCACGCGGCGCTGACCCGGCTGTGCGAGGCGATGGCCGAGGTCATCACCGACCTCGTCGAGGGCGCGAAGTCGCCGCTGTGGGACCTCGTGGCGCTCACCCCTCCCCTGCCCCACGCCGAGGGCTCGGCCACGGTGCTGCTCTCGGGCGGGGTCGGGGCGTCCTACTTCGCCGCCGAGCCCGCCGACACGCTGGCGGAGGTCGCCGCCTACGGTGACGTGGGTCCGCTGCTGGCCCGGGCGCTGCGCGCCAACGCGCGGCTGCAGGCCAAGACCGTGGCCGCGCCCGGCCAGACGCTGCGCGCCACGGTGCTGGGCGCGGCCAGCCAGACGGTGACGCTGTCGGGCTCGACGATCTGGGCGCGCGCCGACCTGCTGCCGCTGCGCAACCTGCCGGTGGTGCGCCCCGACCTCGAGCACAGCCCTCCGACCCCCGCGGGGATCGCCGACGCGCTGACCGCGGCGGTGGCGCGCTGGGACCGCGCCGGCAACGGCACCGTCGCCCTAGCGCTGTCGTTGCCGGCGCGCCTGGACTACGAGGGGCTGCAGCGCCTGGCCGAGGGCGTCATCGGCTACGCCGGCGGCCTGTCCAACGGCCAGCCGCTGGTGCTGGTCACCGGGCGCGACTACGCGCAGGCGCTGGGCCAGTCGATCCAGCGGCGCGACCGCGAGCGCCCGCTGGTGGTCATCGACCAGGTCGGTCTCGACGAGGGCGACTTCATCGACATCGGCACCCCCATCCTCGACGGGCGCGCGGTCCCGCTGTCGGTCAAGACGCTCGTGTTCTACCGGGGAGGGAAGGCACGCCATGCTGCTGCGCACCAAGCTCTACGGCCACACCTTCGAGTTCGGCAGCGTCAAGGAGCTGTTGGCCAAGGCCAACGAGGAGAAGTCGGGCGACCGTGGTGCGGGGATCGCCGCCGACAGCGTCGCCGAGCGCGTGGCCGCCCGGCTGGTGCTGGCCGAGGTGACGCTCGAGACGCTGCGGGCCAACCCCGCGGTGCCCTACGACGCCGACGAGGTCACCCGCGTCATCGACGACGCGGTCAACGAGACGATCTTCGACGAGATCCGCACCTGGACCGTTGGCGGCTTCCGCGAGTGGCTGCTGGCCGACTCCACCAGCGGCGAGATGATCCGGCGGGTCTCCAACGCGCTGACCGGCGAGATGGTCGCCGCGGTCACCAAGCTCATGAGCAACCTCGACCTCATGCTCGCGGCGCGCAAGCTGCCGGTCACCGCCCACTGCAACAACACCATCGGCCTGCCCGGGCGGCTGGCCAGCCGCAACCAGCCCAACCACCCCACCGACGACGTCGACGGGATCCGCGCCGAGATCTACGAGGGCCTGTCGTATGGGTCGGGTGACAGCGTCATCGGGATCAACCCCTCCGATGACACCGTCGGCAGCGTCGCGCGTCTGCTCGAGATGAGCCACGAGGTCATCGAGCGCTGGGAGATCCCGACGCAGAACTGCCTGCTCGCCCACGTCACCACCCAGATGGAGGCGATGCGCCGCGGCGCGCCGGTGGGGCTGGTGTTCCAGTCGCTGGCGGGCAGCCAGAAGGCCAACGAGTCGTTCGGCATCGAGGTCGGGATGCTCGACGAGGCCCACGCGATGGCCAAGCGCCACTGCTTCCCCACCGGCCCGAACTACCTGTACTTCGAGACCGGGCAGGGCACGGCGCTGTCGGCTGATGCGCACAACGACGCCGACCAGCTGGTCATGGAGGCCCGCAACTACGGGCTGGCCAAGCGCTACGACCCCTATCAGGTCAACACGGTGGTGGGCTTCATCGGCCCCGAGTACCTCTACGACGCGGTGCAGATCACCCGCGCCGGGCTCGAGGACCACTTCATGGGCAAGCTCACCGGCATCTCGATGGGCGTGGACGTGTGCTACACCAACCACGCGGTGGCCACCCAGAACGACATCGAGAACCTGGCGGTGCTGCTGACCGCCGCGGGGGCGAACTTCTTCATCGGAGTGCCGCTGGGCGACGACTCGATGCTGTCCTACCAGGCCACCAGCTTCCACGACGCCCCGAGCCTGCGCCAGCTGCTGGACAAGCGGCCCCTGCCCGAGTTCGAGGCGTGGCTGGAGGACCTCGGCCTGATGCGCGACGGGGTGCTCACCGAGCGCGCCGGCGACGCTTCCCTGTTCCTGACGCGCTAGCCGCCTGCACCAAGGAGACGCGATGCCCCGCACCGACATCGAGGCGATCGTCGAGGCCGTGGTGGCCGAGCTGCGCGCCGGCGGCCACCTGTCGGCGAGCGCCGGCGACGAGGCCCCGCTGTCCACCCCCAGCAGCGCGGTGTCGTCGACGCAGGCTGCCGCGTCGGCGCCGCCGGTGGACCCCGACCCAGCGGTGCCCCACATCGACCTGCCCGACCCCAGCGAGCCCGAGCAGCGCTACGCCATCGGCGTCGACGACCCCAGCGACCCCGAGGGGCTGGCGAACCTGCGGGCCGCCACGACCGCCCGCATCACCGCCGGTCGCACTGGTCCGCGCCCGCGGACCAGCTCGCTGCTGCTGTTCCAGGGCGACCACGGCGTGGCCCAGGACGCGATCTACGGCACCGTCGAGGATGAGCTGCTCGAGCGCTTCGACCTGTTCCGCGTGGCCACGGTGGTCACCGACCAGGACGAGTACCTGCTGCGCCCCGACCTCGGGCGGCGCCTGTCCGAGGAGGCCAAGGCCACGATCGCCCAGCGCTGCGTGCGCGGCCCGCAGGTGCAGATCGTGGTGGCTGCCGGCCTGTCGGCTGCGGCGGTCAACAACCAGCTCGCCGCGATCCTGCCGGTCATCACCGATGGGCTGCGCGCCAGCGGCGTCACGCTTGGCACGCCGTTCTTCATCGACTTCGCGCGGGTCGGGGTGATGAACGACGTGGGCGAGGCCACCGAGGCCGACGCGGTGCTGCTGCTCATCGGCGAGCGCCCCGGGCTGGGCGTGGCTGATGCGCTCAGCGCCTACATGGGCTGGCGCCCCCGACCGGGCAAGACCGACGCCGACCGCGACCTGATCTGCATGATCACCGACCAGGGCGGCACCAACCCACTGGAGGGCGGCGCCTACGTCGTCGAGCTGCTCCAGCAGATGCTGCACCACCAGGCCAGCGGCGTGGCGCTGCGCCAGGCCACCACCGGCGCGGAGTCGTGAGGCGTCGGCGACCGCGCACACCGAAGGAGCGACCATGGCAGCCGGCGACCCCGTCAAGCCGACCATCCTGTCGGCGCGGCTCATCCCCAACGTGGACCGGGCCCTCGCCCAGCGCTTCGGGCTGCGCGAGGACCAGCGCAGCCTCGGCCTGGTCACCTGCGACATCGACGACTCGCTGTACGTGGCGCTGGACGAGGCCACCAAGATGGCCGAGGTCGAGGTGTCCTACGCCCACAGCTTCTACGCCGGCGCCGACCACGCGTCGGGCCCGCTGTCGGGCGAGATCATCGGGGTGCTGGCCGCACCCGACCCGGCCGAGGCGCGTGCCGGCCTGCGCGCCTGCATCGACTGCGCCGAGCAGGAGGCGTGGTTCACCTGGGCCGACGACGACGAGGGCATCGCGTTCTTCGCCCACACGATCTCGCGCACCGGCCGCTACCTCTCCGGCGATGCCGACGTGGCCGAAGGCACCCCGCTGGCCTACCTGATCGCCCCGCCGATCGAGGCCACCTACGCCCTGGACGCCGCGCTGAAGGCCGCCGAGGTCGAGCTGCGCGTCTGGTTCGCGCCGCCCTCGGAGACCAACTTCAGCGGCGGGCTGCTGTCGGGCTCGCAGAGCGCGTGCCGTGCTGCCGCTCAGGCCTTCGGCGACGCGGTCATGGACGTCGCTCGCGATCCGCGGAAGTGGTGACCCGGTGAGCAGCGGCGACGGCGTGGCGCCCGCACCAGGCCTCGACCTGGACCTGCGGTCACGCCAGGAGGCCCGCGACCGGGCCGTGGCCGCCCGGGAGGCCCAGCGCGCCTTCGCCGGGGCCAGTCAGGAACAGACCGACCGCGTCTGCGCGGCGATGGCGCAGGCCGCCTGCGCTGCCGCGCCGCGGCTGGCGCGCCTGGCCCAGGAGGAGACCGGCTACGGGGTGGCCCACCACAAGGAGGTCAAGGACACCTTCGCCAGCCGCGACGTGTGGGCCTCCGTCGCCGAGGTCCCCACCGTGGGGGTGCTGCACCGCGACACGGCCCGCGGCATCACCGACATCGGCTGGCCGGTCGGGGTGATCGCGGCGCTGACGCCCTCGACCAACCCGACCTCGACGGCGATGTTCAAGATCCTGATCGCGGTGAAGGCGCGCAACGCCGTCATCGTGGCGCCCCACCCGGCGGCGCGGCGGTGCAGCGCCGAGACCGTGCGGGTCATGGCCGAGGCCGGCGAGGCGGCGGGGATGCCCCGCGGGCTCGTGGCGTGCCTGGAGCACGTGAGCCTGGCCGGCTCGCAGGAGCTGATGGGCCACTACGCGACGTCGCTGATCCTTGCCACCGGCGGGCCGGGGATGGTGCGGGCGGCTCACAGCACCGGCAAGCCGGCCATCGGGGTGGGCCCGGGCAACGTGCCGGTGTGGGTCGACCGCAGCGCCGATGTGGGCAAGGCCGCCCGCGACCTCGTCGACTCCAAGGCGTTTGACTCCTCGGTGATCTGCGCCACCGAGCAGACGGTGGTCGCCGACGCGCCGATCGCCGGCGAGCTGCGTGCCGCGATGGCCGACCACGGCGCCCACTGGGTCGATGCGGCCGGCAGCGAGGCGCTGGCGCGCGCGCTGTTCCGGCCCGACGGGGCGATCGAGCCGGCCGCGGTGGGCAAGACCCCCCAGCAGCTCGCCGATCTCGCGGGCATCGCGGTGCCCGCCCACGCGCGGATCCTGGTCGCCGACCTCGCGGGCGTGGGTCGCGCCCACCCCCTGTCGCGCGAGAAGCTGACCACGGTGCTGGGGTTCCTGGTCGCCGACGGCTGGCGGGCCGGCTGCGAGCGCGCCATCGAGCTGCTGCGCTTCGGCGGCGACGGCCACTCGCTGGTCATCCACGCGCGCGACGAGGAGGTCGTCGACGCGTTCGGGTTGGAGAAGCCCGCCTTTCGGATCGTGGTCAACACGTGGGGCACGCTCGGCGCGATCGGTGCGACCACCGGGGTGATGCCCTCGATGACGCTGGCGCCGGGCGGGCTGGGCGGCTCGATCGTCAGCGACAACATCACGGTGCACCACCTGCTCAACATCAAGCGGGTGGCTGCCGAGACCGCCGCACCGCCGGCGCAGGCGCGCGCCCCGGCGCACGCCACCGGCGCAGCCGCCGCGGACGCAGGGGGGCCGTCCGCTGCCGGCGGTGCCGGCGGGTCCGCCGGCGCCGATGGGCTCGACGAGGCCACGGTGCGTGAGGTGGTGCGCCGCGTCGTCGCCGCGCTCGAGGGCGGGTCCGGCGGCGGGGCGCCCACCGGTGCGCGGGGTGGGTCATGACCCCGCCGGCCTCCGGCGAGCGCTGCGCGGCGGTGACCCGCGCGGGCCAGCGGTGCCGCAACGCGCCCATGGCCGGCTCGGCGTACTGCGGGCTGCCCGCCCACCAGGCGCTGGCCGCCGCAGCGGTCGCAGCGGGCACCGAGGGCGCCCGCGAACCGCCCGCGCCCGACGACCGCGACGCGGACCCCGCGAGCCCCGCTGATGCGGCGAGCCCCGCCTCCGACACGCCCGCCACGATCGCCCCCGCCACCGACACGACCGCGCACCCCGCATCCGCCCCGCGACGAAGGAGCACCGCCATGGCCAACGTGCAGATGATCGCCCTCGGCATGATCGAGACCAAGGGGCTCGTCGGCTCCATCGAGGCCGCCGACGCCATGGTCAAGGCCGCCAACGTGACGCTGATCGGCAAGGAGCAGATCGGCGGTGGCTACGTCACCGTCATGGTGCGCGGCGACGTCGGCGCGGTGAAGGCCGCCACCGACGCCGGCGCAGCCGCCGCCGACCGTGTCGGCGAGCTCGTCAGCGTCCACGTCATCCCGCGCCCGCACGGCGACGTCGAGTCGATCCTGCCGCAGGTCGAGCCCGGCGCCTAGCGCCGCCACGCCCGGCGGCACCCTGCGATCGCGGCGCAGCGTCGGCGCACCCGAGCTCGGGTGCGCCGACGGCGCCGGGGAAGGCCGACGTCCATGACCCGCCCTGTGGTCACCGAGGAGCAGCTGCGCGCCCAGCTGCGCCGTCCCGCGCGCGGCGAGCGGGTGACCGTGCCCGCCGGTGCGCAGCTGTCGCCCTCGGCCGAGGACTTCGTGCGCTCCTGGGACCTGCGGCTCGTCGAGGGCGCGCCCGCGACACCCGGCGGGGCGACGCAGGAGCACCCCGACTGGGACCGGCCCGGCACCTTCCCCGTGGTGCTGTCGGGCGAGCCGCCGCGGTGCGCGGTCTGCGACAGCCCCGTGCGCGCCAAGCCCGACCCCCTCACCCAGCTCGACGCCGAGCGGTTCGCCGCCAAGACCAACCCGCGGGTGGCGCTGCGCGGGCGCCTGGACACCGTCCACGCGCACGCGCTGCTGGCCGCCGCCCGAGCCCGCGAGCGGGGATGCGGCGCGCTGTCGGCGGCGCTGGGCACCCTGGCGGCCTACTGCCGCGAGATCCAGAGCGCCGAGTACGCCGACCGCGCCGCCGCGCCGCTGACGCTGGCCGGACGCGACGAGGCCGCGGTGCACCGCGCCACCCACGACCCCGACGGCGAGCTCGGCATCCCCCACGTCGTCCCCGAGGCCGACGACGACGAGCTGCTCCACTGGCTGAACCTGCTGCGCTGCGAGGCCCGCGAGACCGAGCTCGCCGGGCTCGCGGCGTTCCCGCCGACCGAGGCCTCGGCCACGCGGCGCTCGGTGCTGCACGCGCTCAACCGGCTGTCCAGCGGCGCCTACCTGCTGGTGCTGCTGCTGCGCGCTGGCGCGTTCGAGGAGGCCGCCGATGCGCGCTGACACCGCCCTCGACCGCAGTGACACCGGCGCGGTGGCCGCGGCGCTGGCCGCCGCCGAGGCCACGGTGCTGCACGGCGCGGTGTACGCGGGTCAGGGGCCGCTGCACGTCGGCGTCGACCTCGGCACCGCGGTGGTCGCGGTGGTGGTCACCGACGGCGCCGGCGCCCCCGTGGCCGGGGCGAGCCAACCCGCGACCGTGGTGCGTGACGGGGTCGTGGTGGACTTCGTCGGGGCCTGCGAGCTGCTCGGGGAGCTGGTGGCGCAGGTCGAGGCGCGCCTGGGACAGCCGCTGGAGGCTGCCGCCGCCTGCTACCCGCCGGGGGTGGGCGCCGGCGAGGTCGAGGCGGTGCGCCACGTGGTCGAGTCGGCGGGGCTTGCGTGCGCGGCGCTGGTGGACGAGCCGACCGCGGCTAACGCCGTGCTCGGGCTGTGGGAGGGTGCCGTGGTGGACGTGGGGGGTGGCACCACCGGCATCGCAGTGGTGCATCAGGGCGTGGTCACCCGCACGCTCGACGAGCCCACCGGCGGCCACCACCTCGACCTGGTCATCGCCGGCGGGCTGGGCGTGTCGGTCGAGGAGGCCGAGCGACGCAAGACCGACCCGGCCTGGCAGCCACGCCTGGCGCCGATGGTGCGCCCGGTGCTGGAGAAGCTCGGCGCGCTGGTGCGCCAGGGCTTGGCCGGCGAGGACGTGCCCGCGGTGGTGCTGGTCGGGGGGACCGCCGCGCTGCCCGGCGCCGGCGAGGTGGTCGGCGCGTGGGCGGGGCTGCCCGTGACCGTGCCGCCCGCTCCGCTGCTGGTGACCCCCCTGGGCACCGCGCGTCACGGCAGCCCCGTGGCGCGCGTCGCTCCCGAGACCGCGAAGGTGCGCTGATGGCCGACGAGTTCTCCCTGCGGGCCTACTGCTACCTGGACCGCATGCAGCCCCAGTACGCCGCGTTCGTGGGCACCGTGACGCAGGGCGATCTGCCGGTCGAGGGGATGGCGAGCCTGTATGTCGAGATGGCGCCCGGCAACTGGGTGTTCCGCGTGGTCGATGTGGCGGTGAAGGCCACCGACGCCAAGCCGGGCGCCCAGATCGTCGAGCGCCAGTTCGGCATGTTCGAGATCCACTCGGCGTCCCAATCCGATGTGCTGCGCGCCGGGGAGATGGTGCTGGCCGAGCTCGGTCTGGAGGTCACTAGCCGCGTGCGACCCGAGATCGCCTCGGTGCAGGTCATCACCAACGTCAACCCCTACCAGGCGCAGCTGCTCAACCGGTTCACGCGCGGCTCGATGCTCGTGGCCGGCGAGACGATGCTGGTGCTCGAGTGCGCCCCGGCGGCCTACATCAACCTCGCGGCCAACGAAGCCGAGAAGGCCGCGGCCGTCAGCCTCATGCACGTCACCTCGGTGGGGGTGTTCGGCCGGCTGTGGATGTCGGGCAGCGAGGCCGACGTGCTCGCCGCCCGCGACGCGGCCGTGGGCGCCATCGCGTCGGTGGAGGGGACATGACCGACACCCGCCGCGCCCACCGCTTCCGAGGAGGCCCCTGATGAGCCGCCGCTGCATCACCGCACGCGACATCGACGAGTGCCTGGCCGCCGGCGTGGACGTGCTGGAGCTCGCCGACGACGTGATCGTCACCGACCTGGCGCGCGAGCGCGC
>PWER01000136.1 GCA_003553565.1 Nitriliruptoria bacterium
ACCCGGCTCTGCTTGAACCCGGGCGTGTTGACGTTGGAGATGTTGTCACCGACGACGTCCATCATCGTCTGGTGACCTCGCAGGCCGGAGACCCCGGCGAACATCGAGCGCAGCATCTGCGTGCTCCTTTCGGGTACTACAGGTCGGGGACGGTCGGTTGGGCTGCTTCGGTCAGGTCGTCGGCGAGCGCGTCATCGGCATCGTCATCGGCGAGGTCATCGCCGGGGTCGTCGGGCTCGTCGATCGGGGTGTCACCGGGGGGCTGGGCGTCCGGCGCGTCGTCGGGGACCACCCCGACCTCGGTGACGTCACGCAGGGCGAGCTCACCCTCGGCTAGTTGCAGGCGCGGCCCGTCGTGGGTGAAGCGCACGCCCTCCACCAGGCCGGTGATCTCCTCACCGGCCTCGTCGAAGCCCGAGACCTGCTGACCGACCATCCCCGAGGCCATCTGGCCCTGCTGGAAGCCGATCAGCTCCTGCTGGGACTCCTGGAGGTTGTTGAGCGCCTGCACCTGGCTGAACATCGCGGTCTGCTGGAGCATCTCGGTGGAGTCGGCCGGGTCCATCGGGTCCTGGTGCTGCACCTGGGCCACGAGCAGCTTCAGGAACGCATCGCTGCCCAGCTGATCCAGTCCACTCTCTGCGCCAGGCGCCGTGGGGCCGGCGCCCTGGGTGGGGCTGGTGCCCTCGGCGGGGCCCGTCACTGGCATCGCGTCCTCCTCGGGTCCGGTGGGGTGCCCGGCTGCGCGGTCACAGCCGCAGCCCCGGTCCGTCGTCGCGGCGCGCGAACCGCGCGCCCTCGGGCTCGTGGCCGCCGGCACCGGCCAGGGCGGGCTCGGCGGCACCGGCGGCGCGCGGGTCGGGTTCGCCGCGCGGCTGGCCGCCGACGTCGACATCGCCGAGGTCGAGCCCGCGCCCGGCCAGGGCGCGCTCGAGGTCCTCGAGGAGGTCGTCGAGGTCGTCGGCGCTGCCACCGTCGATGCGCACATCGACCGTCGAGGCCGACCGCAGCGACACGCGCAGCCGCAGCCCGTCGAGCTCGGGCAGCGACAGCGACACCGACCGCGGCGGGCCGCTGGCGCGCATCTGGTCGATGGCGGCCATGGCGCGGGCCACCGCGCCGCTGCCACCGGTGCTGGCGAGGCTGCCGGTCAGCCGCGCGGCCGCCTGGGCGGCCTCGCTGTGCAGCGCGTGAGCGCGGGCGGTGAGGGCGTCGCTGTCCTCGCCGTCCTCCGCGCCGGCGCGGGCCGCAGCCTGCACGGTCGGGGCCTGCACGGCGCGCGCACCGGTGGCCTCGCCGCGGCTGTCGCTGGCGGCCTGGGCGGGTGCCTGCGCGTGCGCCTGGGCCGACACGCCACGTGCCTCACCCGCGGCGCCTGCCGCGCCGGGGGCGGCACGCGCGGCGCGCATCTCCTCGCCGTCCTCGCCGGCCTCGCCGCCCTCTTCGTCCGCGTCGCCCTCGGCCACGCGGGCAGCCGAGCCCTGCGCGGCCTGCTCGGCACGCTGGTCCTCGCCGCGCTGGCCAGCGCCCTCGGCGCGGGTGGCAGCAGCGCGCGCTGCCGCAGCCAGCGCCTCGGCCCGGGCGGCGCGAGACTCGCCGTCGCCGTCGTCCTCGCCGGCCTCACCGGAGCCGGTGAACGCCCGCGCCAGACCCGACCACGCATCGCCGGCGCCGCGGTCGTCGTGGAAGCCCTTGGCCTCGTCGATGCCCTCGCCGCCGCCCTCGCGGACCGCTGCCAGCGCGCTGGCAGCCATCGCCGCGACCCCGGCACGGGCTGCGGCCGCATCGGCCTCGCGACCGGTCTCGGGCTGGCCGCTGTCGCTGCGCTGCAGGGCCACCAGCGCCTGGGCGGCAGCGCCGAGGGCCAACGGCGCACCGGACAGGGCAGCACCGGACAGGGCGCCACCGGACAGGGTGCCGCCACGCGCCAGCGCGCCGAGCCCCTCGGGGTCGGCCTCGCCGTCGACGTCGGCCAGCGCCCCGGCGGCCTGGGCCGCGGTGGCTGCACCGGCAGCCA
Source organism: Nitriliruptoria bacterium (assembly GCA_003553565.1). GTDB lineage: Bacteria > Actinomycetota > Nitriliruptoria > Euzebyales > Egibacteraceae > PUKE01. The sequence continues at coordinate 2,018 of PWER01000136.1, forward strand.
GCAGCGGCGTGAGCGCCGCAGCGGCCTCGGCGTCGCCCAGCATCGCGTCGATCGCCTCGGCGAGGTCGGCAGCGTCCTCGGGCACCGCCTCGGAGTCGCCGGCCAGCGCCGCGAGCAGCTCCTGGCCCTCGGCACCATCGGCCCCAGCGCCCTCGACCGCCTCGGCGCCCTCGACGGCGCCGACGAGATCGGCGTCCTCGACGACCTCCACGGCCTCGGCGGCCTCGGCAGCCGACCCCAGCCCGCCCTCGGCGCCCAGCAGCGCGGCAACGGCGGCGACGACGTCCTCGGCCAGCCCGCCCTGGCCGAGCAGGTCAGCGCTGGCCTCGCCCGCCTCGCTGACCGCACCGGTGGCGCCCTCGTCGCCCAGCAGCCCCGACAGGACCGCAGCGAACGCTGCGCCGTCGGGCTCGGGCTCGCCGGCGGCGCCGCGCCCGGCGACCTCCGGCGCGCCGCCGGCGGACAGGGTGCCCGCCAGCTGGGCCAGCAAGTCGGTCATGACACGCTCCTCAAGGTCGATGTGTACTCGGCCACGCGTTGCACGTACTGCTGGGTCTCGGCGATCTGGGGCACGCCACCGGCCTGGGCGACGCGGTTGGGCCCGGCGTTGTAGGCGGCCAGGGCGAGCGTGGCGTCGCCGAAGCGGTCCATCTGCTCGGCGAGGTAGCGCGCACCGCCGTCGAGGTTCTCCAGCGGGTCGTCGGGGTCGACGCCCAGCGCCCGTGCGGTGCCGGGCATGAGCTGGGCGAGCCCACGGGCGCCGGCGTGGCTGACCGCGTCGGGGCGGAAGCTGCTCTCGGCCCACACCAGCGAGGCGAACAGCTCGGGATGCACGCCGTGGCGGCGCGCCGCAGCGTCGACGGCCGAGGCCCACTCGCGTCCCTGCGAGGGCAGCGCGGACGCCCAGCGCGGCAGCTCGCCATCGGCCGGCGGCGGCGAGGTCGCCCCCGACGCGCCCGCCGCGCCACCCGCCGCGCCGGCCTCACCCGCAGCGCCCGCCGCGCCGGCTGCCGCTCCGACCGGGGCGCTCTGGCGGCGCGGAGCGTCGGCGAGGTCGGCCAGCGAGGCGGGCAGCAGCCCGTCGTCGGCGTCGGCGCGGCCGGCGCCCTCGGGCCCCTCGCCCATGCGCCCCACCTGGGCGGGGGTGGCCAGCAGCGCCGCCCGGTGGGCGAGCAGCTGGCCGAAGCCGGGGTGGCTGGCGACCTTGTCGCCGATCTGGGCCAGGCGCTGCTCGACCGCAGGCGCGCCGATGCTGGGGATCGTGGGGATCATCGCCGCACCCCCCAGCGCATGACGGCCGCGGCGTCCAGCGCCTTCTGGCGCGCGGCGACGGCGGTGGCCACGCGTGCAGCGCGCTGGCGCTCCTCGAGACGCTCGATCTGCTTGCGGGCGCGCGCCTGCTCGGACCACTGCAGGTAGGCGGCCTCGTGCTCGGCGGCGGCGTTGTCGACCTGCTGGTGCAGCTCGCGCAGCTGCTCCCAGGCGGCCACGTCGCTGGCGCGCAGCGCGCGGGCGGTCTCGGCCGAGATCGGCTCCCACGGCGGCTGGGGGCGCCACTCCGCGGCGTCGCGGGCCTGCCGGGCCTCCTCGAGCCGCTGCTCGGCCTGCACGGTGCGGCGCACCGCCTCGCGCTCCTGGCTGGCGCGCAGCTTGCGCAGCGCCGACAACGCCCGGCTCATGACCGACCACCTCCGCGGGTGCGCTGGGCGAGCTCACCGAGCAGCGCCCACGACTCCTCGGGGTCGGTGAGCTCGCCGGGTGGCTGTGCGAACAGGTCGGCGGCGTCGTCGCGGATGCCTAGGCCCTTGTCGGCCTCGGGATTGCTGCCCTGCTGGTAGGCGCCGAGCTCGACGAGCTCGCGCACCTCCTCGGCGGCGGCCAGTGCGGCGCGCACCGCAGTGGCGTCGCGCTCCTGCTGGGCGGTGCGCACCTGCGGGGCCAGCCGCGACAGCGACGCGAGCGGGTCCAGCGCCGGGTAGCGCCCGGCGTTGGCCATGCGCCGCGACAGCACGAGGTGGCCGTCGAGGATGCCGCGGGCGGCGTCGGCGATCGGCTCGTCGTGGTCGTCGCCGTCGACCAGCACGGTGTAGAAGCCGGTGATGGTGCCGGTCGCGCGCGGGCCGGCGCGCTCCAGCAGGCGCGGCAGCAGCGCGAACACGCTGGGGGTGTAGCCGCGCGCACTGGGCGGCTCGCCGGCGGCCAGGCCGATCTCGCGCTGGGCGATGGCCACGCGGGTGAGGCTGTCGCACAGCAGCAGCGCATCCGAGCCGGCGTCGGCGAAGTGCTCGGCGATGCGGGTGGCCAGCAGCACCGCGCGCACGCGCAGCAGAGCGGGCTGGTCGCTGGTGGCCGCGACGATGACGCTGCGCGCGCGAGTGTGCTCGTCGAGGTTGTCCTCGACGAACTCGCGGACCTCGCGGCCGCGCTCGCCGACCATGGCCAGCACCTGCACGTCGGTGCGCGCGCCGCGGGCCATCATCCCCAGCAGCGTCGACTTGCCCACGCCGCTGCCGGCGAACAGGCCGATGCGCTGGCCCTTGCCGACGGTGTTCAGCGTGTCGATGACCCGCACGCCGGTGGGCAGTGCGGCGGTGATGCGCTGGCGCTCCAAGGGGCTCGGGGCGGGCTGCTCGACGCGGCAAGGCTCGCCCTCCACCGGCCCGCCGCCGTCCAACGGCCGGCCCAGGCCGTCGACCACGCGGCCCAGCAGCCCCGGGCCGATGCGGCTGGTGCCGGCATCGGGGTCGCGGGTGACGCTGTCGCCGCGCGCAGCGCCAGCGAGGCTGCCCAGCGTCAGCGCGCGGGCGCCGTCGTCGGTGAGCCCGACGACCTCGGCGGGCACCGGGCCCTCGTGGGTGTGGATGGTCACGCCCTCGCCGACCCGCAGCCGCAGCCCGCGCAGGCGCAGCTCGGTGCCCACGACCTCGGCCACCGAGCCGGCGACCAGCCGCGAGGGCGCCTGACGCAGCCGCTCGCGGCGACCCGGGCCCACCACGGGAGCGGTGACCGGCGGGGTGGCAAGCGCGGGCGGGCTCATCGCGCCTCCTCCCCCGCCTCTGGGGCAGCGTCGGGCGCGAGCGCCTCGGGCTCGGCGGCCGCCATGTCGTCGCCAGGTGCGGGCCCGGCCAGGGCGGCGGCCACGGTCTCCCAGATCGCGGCGTGGCGCAGGTCCACCAGCGCGTGAGCGCCGCGCACCCGCGCCTCGCCCGAGGCCAGCGTCGGGTCGGCGACCACCGTGACCGTCGGGTGGCCCGACAGCGCCTGGGCGACGTCGTCGGCGTCGCCCGGGGCCACCTGGAGGGTCAGGTGGGCGTCGTCGAGGTCGGCAAGCGCCCGCTCGACCCGCGCCAGCGCGTCGACGGCGCCCTCGCTGGGCTCGCGAGCCAGCACGGTGCGGGCGGCCTCCAGCGCGAGGGCGACGACCTCGTCGGCCTGGGCGGCGCGGGCGGCGCGCACCTCCTCGCGAGCGGCGTCCAGCGCCTCGCCGATGGTGGTGCCCAGGCGGTCCAGGCGACGCTTGGCGGCCCGCTCGCCCTCGCGGCGGCCCTCCTCGCGCCCCTCGGCGTGGCCCTGCGCGCGGGCCTCGTCGAGGCGGGCGGCCAGCGTCGGATCGACCACGTCGCCGGGCACCGCCAGCGCCCGCCGACCGTTGGGCACCGCGCCGCGCAGCACGTCAGTCAATGACGTCACCCCCCTCGCCGCCGCGACGCACGATGATGTCGCCGCTCTCCTCGAGGCGGCGGATGGTGCGCACGACCTCGCTCTGGGCGGACTCGACCTCGGCGATGCGCACCGGGCCGAGCACCTCGAGCTCCTCGGTCAGCGCGGTGGCGGCGCGCTCGGAGATGTTGCGCATCACCTTGGCGCTGACCTCCTCGGCCACGCCCTTCAGCGCGTACAGCAGGGTCTCCTGCTCGACCTCGCGCAGGACCCGCTGCAGCGCGCGGTCGTCGAGCTTGACGATGTCCTCGAAGATGAACATGAGCTCGCGGACCTGCTCGGCGAGCTGTGGCTCGTGGGACTCCAGCGACGACAGGATCTCCTTCTCGGTGCCGCGGTCGGTGGAGTTGAGGATGGAGGCGAGCTCGCGGATGCCGTCCTCCTCGCTGCGCTGGCGGGTGGTGCGGTGGTCGCCGAGGCGCGCCTTGAGAGCCTCCTCGACCTGGCGGATGACCTCCGGCGAGGGCGAGCCCATGCGGGCCACGCGCATGGCCACGTCGCGCTGGGCGGTGGGCTCGAAGTCGGCGAGCACCGCCGCGGCCTGAGCGCTGGGCAGGTGCGACAGCACCAGCGCGACGGTCTGGGGGTGCTCCTCGGACAGGTGCTGGGCGAGCTCCTCGGGGTCGCGGTCGCGCAGGAACCGGAACGGCGCCACCCGCACGGTGGCGATGAGCCGGTCGATGATCCCCTCGGCCCTCTCGCCGCGGGTCTGGCGCAGCAGCTCGCGGGCGGCGTCGAGGCTGCCGTGCACGATGTGGCCGCGGGCGTAGGCCTCCTCGATGAACTCGTGGAGGATCGCCTCGAGCTGCTCAGAGGAGACCTCGCCGAGCTTGGCGACCTCGACGGCGAGCTGCTCCTGCTCCTCGTCGGTCAGCTGGCCGATCACCGGGGCGGCCCGGTCGAAGCCGACCGCCATGGCGATCACCGCCGCCTTCTGGCGGCGCGTCAGCGAGAGGGTCGCGGGCACGCTCATGTGTCGTCCGCCAGCCAGCTGCGCAGCAGCTGCGCGATCTCCTCGGGCTGCTCGTCGACCATCCCGCCGACCTCCTGGGTCAGGCGGGCCGCGCCACTGGGCTGCAGCTCGCGGGTGGGCTGGGCGCCCTGGTCGACCGCCTGAGGTGCGCCGGGCAGCTGCTGGGTCTGCGACAGGTCACGCTCGCCGAGGGGCTCCCACTGCAGCGGCTCGCTGGCCTGGGCGGTGCTGCGGCGCCGCGCCAGCAGGAACAGCGCCACCGCGATGAGCAGCAGCACGATCGCGCCGACGATGGCGGGCAGCTGCTCGGCGAGGAAGCCGGGCTCGTCGACCTCGGGCACCGTCTCCTCGGTCTGGGGGAATGGCAGGGCGCTGATGGCCAGGTCGTCGCCGCGCTCGGCGTCCAGGCCCAGCGCGGCGGTGACGAGGTTCTCGACCTCCTCCAGTGGGGGCACGTCGGCGCCGGTGGCGCTGCCGTCGTCCATGACCACCGCGACCGACAGCTCCTCGACGCCGCCGGGCGCGTCGACCACCCGCTCGACGACGCGGTCCACGCCGTACTCGGTGGTCTCGCTGTCAGACTCGTAGTCGATCTCGCCCTCGAGGTCCTCCACGGGGCCGCCGTCCATGCCGACCGCGCCGCCGGGGGTGATGTTCGTGCCCTCGTAGCGCTCGTTGGCGCGCTGGTCGCGCAGCGCCACCTGCGAGTCGGGGTCGTGGGTCTCGGACTCGACCTCGCGCTCGTCGTAGTCCAGGCCGGCGCGCACCGTCACCGACGCGCGGTCGTCGCCGGTGATGGTGGCCAGCATCTCGCCGACGTCGTCGGACAGCGCCTCCTCGAACTCGCGGGTCTGGCGCATCTGGCGGCTGGTGAGCCCGGCGGCCGAGCCGGCCACATCCGGCGAGTGCAGCGTGCGACCCTCGGTGTCGGCGACGGTGACCTCGTCGGTCTCCAGGCCCTCCACGGCGCTGGCGACGACCGCGGCGATCGACTCGACCTGGTCGGGGGGCATCTCCTGGCGCGTGCCGATCATCACCGAGGCGGTCACGGGGTCCTGGTCGTCCTCGAACACCGCCCGGTCAGGGACCGACAGGTGCACCGAGGCGGTCTCGACCGGGCGCATCGCCTCGATGGTGCGGGTCAGCTCGCCCTCCAGCGCCCGCTTGTAGTCGACCTCCTGGCGGAACTCGCTGACCGACAGGCCCTGTTCGTCCATCAGCTCGTAGCCGGGGACCTGCGGGGCGCCCGACAGGCCCTCCTGGGCCAGGCTCGCGCGCGCGGTGTGGACGTCCTCGCGGGGCACCTCGATGCGCGAGCCCTCGAGGCGGTAGTCGATGCCCTGGGCCTCGAGCTCGTCCATCACCTCGCCGGCGCTGGCCTGGTCGAGGTCGCCGTACAGCACCGCGTAGGACGGCTGGGACACCCAGCGAAAGAACGCGGCGGCGGCGATGACCAGCAGGCCCACCGCAGCCACGATCAGGACCTTGTGGGCCAGCGGCAGGGCGGCGATCAGGCTCTTGGCCTTGGCGAGATCGATCACAGCTGCATCCTCATGATCTCTTGGTACGACTCGACGGCGCGGTCACGCACCTGGGTCATCAGGTCGACCGACAGGCTCGCCTGGTTGGTGGCGGCCATGAGCTCGTGGACCTCGGCGTCGCCGCCGGTGGCGAGCTCGGTGGCCACCGCGTCGGCCTCGCGGTCGGCGTCGCTGACCTGCTCGATGCCGCGGTCCAGCGACTGGGCGAACTGCTGCATCGGCGTGCGCTCGGGCCCCTGCCCGCCGCCGGGCACCGGGCCCGGGCTGATGCCGCCAACGCCCTCGATGCCGCTCATCACACCTGTCCGATCTGCAGCGCGGCCTCGTAGGCCTCCTTGGCCGAGGTCACCGACTGGGCGTTGGCCTGATAGGAGCGCTGGGCCACGATCAGGTCGGTGAGCTGGCCGGCGAGGTCGACGTTGGGCTTGTTGATGTAGCCGTCAGCATCGGCCAGCGGATGATCGGGCTGGTAGAGGGTGATGGGCTCGGCGTCGCGCTCGACGATCGCCTCGGTGGCAACCCCCGAGCCCGAGGGCACGATCTCGTCGGTCAGCGCCCGAGCCACGAGCATGCGCTCGCGGAAGGGCTCCTCGTCGCCGGGCACCTCGGTGTTGGCGTTGGCGATGTTGTGGGCCAGCGAGTCGACCCACTTGCTCGAGAACCCCACACCCGTGCGGCCGATGTCGATGGCGCTGAAGGCGGTCATCGGCTCTGCCCCGTGATCGCCGTCTTGAGCACACCGGTCTTGTGGTTGTAGGCGTTGATCATCGCGTTGCGCAAAAGCTCCTCGCTCATGAGCTCGGTGAGCTCGTGCTCGAGGTCGGCGGTGTTGCCGTTGGCATCCGGGAAGGTCTGGGTCGGCTGGGTGGCGGGCTCGCCGGCGCTGGCGACGTCGCCGCGACGCACCGCGTCGGCGAGCTGGGCCTGGAAGTCGACCTCGTGGGCGCGGAAGCCGGGGGTGTTGACGTTGGCGATGTTGTGGGCGCGCGCGTCCGCGGACCGGTTCAGCGCGTCGATGGCGTAGTGCACCGTCGCGGTGGTCGGGTCGCTGTGCATCGCGCGGTCCTCCTGGGGGCTCTCAGCACAGCACGGCGCCGGAGGGCATCGCGCCGCTGGACAGGGGTGGCTGTGCCAGCGGCGTGCATCCGTGCGCCGTGCTGCGATCCGTCGTCGGTTGTGGGTGGTGCTGCTCGCGTCTGTCGGTCGGGGGCGGGGTGGCCTTAAGCGGTGGGCTGCGATCGGTTCGGCCCGCGTGGGGTGAGCGCGGCGTAGCGCCTGGCGGCGTGGCGGCGCTGGTCGAGGGTGGCGAGCTCGGCTTGCAGCTCGGCGCTGCGCGCGGCCATGCGGGCGCGCACGTCGTCGATGCGCCCGTGCAGCTCGGCCAGGCGGTGGCGCTGGGCGGGCGTGGGCGGCTCGTCGGGCAGCGCCGGCGGGGCGGGCACGGCCAGCTGCTGGGCGGCGGACTCTGGGGCGTTGGCGTCGGCGGTGTCGGCGGGGTTGGCGGGGTTGGCGGCGTCGGCGGCATCGGCGCGGGCCAGCGAGGCCTCCAGGGCGTCAAGCCACGCCTCGCAGGCGGCCAGCGCCTCGCTCCATGCCGCGCTCACGAGGCAGCCGCCTGATTGCCGTGGGTGGCCTCCACCCAGGCGGCGCGGATCTCCTTGAGGGTGCGCTCCACCGGGTCGAGCCGGTCGGCGTCCTTGTCGAGGTTGGCCGCGATCAGCTCATCGATCATCCACACGTACAGCGAGCCGAGGTTGCCCGCGATCTCCCCGCCGCGCTCGTAGTCCAGCGTCACGCGCAGCTCGGTGAGGATCCTCTGGGCGCGCTGCAGCTCCCGGTTGACCTCCAGCGGCTGGTCCCACTTCATGCGGGCGCGCGTGATGGCCGCCAGCGCCCCGTCGTAGAGCATCGTGACGAGCTGCGCGGGGCTGGCGGTCTCCACCTGCTGGGCGAGGTAGTGCTGCTGGCTGTACATGGGCGCTCCGGGGTCTGGCGGCGCGGATCGGGGGTCGGGTCAGCCCATCTGGGCCTGCATGCGCTGCTGCATCTCCATGAGCTCGGCCATCTGGGTCTCCATGCCGGTGAACTGGCGACGCAGCGTCTCCTCGCGGCTCTCCAGGCGCCGCTCGTGGGCCGCGATGCGCGTGTCGATCGCGTCGATGTCGCGCTCGATGCCTTGGCGCGCCCGGTCGATGAGCCCCGACGGCGCGCCGCCGACCCCGTGGTCGGGGTTCTCGAAGCCATCGAGCCGCTCGATGATCCCGTCGGCGAGGCCCTGTCTGGTGGGGTCGATGCCGTTCTCCTCACCGTTCTCCTCGCCGCTCTCCTCGCCGTTGGCCTCGGGACCGCCGGCGAAGAAGCCGGCGGCGCGGTCGAAGTCGGTCTCGAAGGCCTGGCGCAGCGCGTCCTCGTCGATGGAGACCTCGCGCAGCCCGCGCACCTCGATGCCCATCTCGTCGGCGGTGATGGTCTCCCCGTCGACCTCGCGGGGCTCGGTGAGGGTGCGCCGCAGCCCGTCGGCGATCTGGCGGATCGACGGGTCGCCCTGCAGCGGGCCGGCGAGGACCTCCTCCTCGTCGTCGTCCTCGCCGTCCTCCTCGGCCACCTGCTCGACGCGGCTCAGGTCGTCGAAGGTGCCCAGCGTCTCGATGATCCGCTCGGCGAACTCCATCGCCGCCTCGACGGCGGCGTCGGTGTCGCGGCCCGAGGACACCTCGACGCGGCCCTCGCCGTGCAGCTCGATGGTGGTGTCCTCCAGCAGGTCGTCGATCTCGTTGCTGGAGCGGGTGACCTCGACCCCGTCGCCGAAGGCCAAGATCGCGTCCTGCGCCTCGCGCAGCACCTGCGCGTCGCCGTTGTCGATCGGCTCCTCGCCGTTGTCGCCGAGGACGATGTCGGTGTCGTCGTGGATCGCGAAGGTCTGGTCGCTGCCGGTCTCGGTGCCCTCGAGCAGCAGCCAGGCGCCGGCCTCGTCCTCGACCACCTGCGCGCTGACCCCGTCGAGCTCGGCGGTGATCTGGGAGGCGAGCTCACTCAGCGTCGTGCCGTCCTCGACGTCGATGGAGCGGACGGGCTCATCGTTGCCCTCCTCGCCGTTGTCGTCGTCGAGCGCGGGGAACTCGAGGGCGAAGGTGCCGCCGTCCTCGTCGACGTGGACCTCGTCGTCGGCACTGAGCCCCTCGTGGTGGAGGGCGAGCTGGTGGCTGGCGGCCATCTGGGTGACGTCGAAGCTGTGGCGGCCGGCGGCGTTCGGGCCGGTGGCGCGGGCGGTGGCGACGTCCTCGTCGGACGAGCTGGCCTGCACGAAGTCGTCGAAGGCGTCGTCGCCGGCCAGCGGCTCGGTCGCGTCGCGCACCCCCGACAGCTTGGAGGCGACCTGACTCCAGGCCTCGTCGGTCTCCTTGTGCTCGGCCTTGCGCTGCTCCATGCGCTCGATCGGCGCGCGCTCGGCCTGCAGCATCGCGTTCATCATCGCCTGGGTGTCCAGGCCAGAGGCCAGGCCACCAAAGCCGCCAACACCGCCTCCGCCGGTCAAGCCTCCTGTGTCCACCATCTCGATCGCTCCATGCGCGTGCGACAGGTGCTGCTCGCGTGCTGCTCGTGATGTCCTGCTGCCCGTCGGCGGTGACGCTGCGTGATGAAGGTCTGCGGCGGGCGGTCAGACGGTTGCGTGCTGGGTGGGGGTGACGCGGTCGACGAGCCCGGCGGCGTCGATGGCCTCGACCAGCTCGGGCAGGTGCGGCGCCCACCGCTGCCAGGCGCCGATGAAGCCGGCGTGCAGCGGCTGACCGGCGTCGGGCTTGTCCATCGGCGAGGCGGCGTCGTGCTGCTCGCCGGCCGGCGCATCGGCGCAGGCGGCGTCCCAGGGCAGCCCGGCGGCGTCCAGCACGGTGGCGGTGACGTGGTCGGGGTCGGCGAGCAGGTCCTCGTAGCGCACCCGCACCACGGTGACCGGCAGCCGCTCCTGCCAGCGCTCGACGAGCGCGAGGTAGGTGCGGTGGCGGTGCACCAGCCCCTCGACGGTGAACGCCCACGGCTGGTTGTTGGGATACCACTGCAGGTAGTTGGCGAGCAGCACATCGCGCGGGTCGCGCTCGACCGACACCAGCACCGTGCGCGCGTCGAGCCAGGCCAGCAGCGGCGCGAGCTCCTCGTTGAGCGGCAGCGTGCTGGTCAGCGCGGCGTTGGCGGTGGCGCCCACCCCGTCGCGCGCGACCGCGGCGGTGACGTGGTGGGCCAGCGCCTCGCCGGTGCGCGTGCGCGTCGCCGCGCTCGCTTTGGCCAGGGAGATGGGGTAGCGCGTGGGCGCGGCAGCGTCGAGGGCGTCGCGGACGGCGACGAGGTCGTGGCGCTCGCCGCCAAGCGCCACGCGTGGGTGGCGGGCCACGCGGTGCTCCAGCAGCGTCTTGCCGGCGCGCGGCAGCCCGGCGATCAGCACGGTGCGCGGATGGTCGAGGGCGGTGGCGCCGGGGTCGGCGACGGCCGTCTCGGCGGCCACCGCGAGCGCCTGGGCGCGGCGCTCGGCCTGGGTCGCGTCGTAGGCGAGGCCGCGGCGGGCGAGCTCGCCGGCGCGCTGGGCGTTGGCGGCGCGGGCGTGCTGCGCGGCGGTGGCGGGGGCGTCGGCGTCGTCGTGCATCTTGGCCAGCGCGAGGTGGGCGAGCGGGCGTCGCCCGTGCGCCAGGGCGTCGGAGGCCAGTGCCTGCTCGAGCGCGGCGATCTGCGGGTCGTCGGCGGTGTAGCGCTTGTGGCCCTTGGCGCTGAACGCCACGCCCGGGTCGGCGGGGGCGAGCGCGACGGCGCGGGCGCGGTGCTCGCGGGCGGCGTCGGCGTCGCCGAGCTGGTCGAGGACGTAGGCGAGGCTGGTGTGGGTGGCGGCGTGGTCGGGCTCGCAGGCCAGGGCGGTGCGGTAGGCCGCGGCGGCCTCGTCGAGGCGGTCGCTGTTGGACAGCGCAGCGGCGAGGGATTGGTGGATGGCGGCCTGGTCGGGCGCGAGCGTGGCGGCGCGTTGCAGCGCCCCGACCGCCTTGGTGGTCTGCGCGCGGGCGAACAGCAGGCGCCCGAGCGCGGCGTGGCGCTCGGCGTCGGCGGGGTCTTGGTCCACCAGGCGCTG
>PWER01000198.1 GCA_003553565.1 Nitriliruptoria bacterium
CAAATCCGAGATTGGCAACGAAGGTGACCTGCCCAGTGTCAGGATCATCCCAACGAAGCTCACCGACGACGCTATCCCCATTGTCGATGACCGGCGTCGGGTTCTCCTCCGACCCCTGACAGGTAGGAAGGCCATCAGCCTGAACGGGGGGGCCATTCTCCTGTTGGCCAGGCGCTCCACCGGATCCACCCGACCCGCTGCCTGATTGCCCCCTTTCCTCGGATTGTCCGGGGGAGGCATCAGGAAGGTCCTCGAGCGCCTCTACGTCGGCCAGCGCCATCACCGGCATCAGCGCTACCAGCAGGGACAGCGCCATCAGGGCGGCGCCGAAGCGGTACCTCGATGTTGATCGTGCCATCACGGGAGCCTCTCATCCGCCGGGTCGCAACCCTGCTCCCGGCACTGAACGATCAGGACACCCGGGTCGGGCTCGCCACTCGCTCCCCTCGCAGGTCGAGCCGACACGAGGCCGACCCGAGGCGACCGTGCGACCCTGCGAGGATCACTGCGTCCCGGCGGCAGGGCTCGCGGTCAACGACTGCGCACTCCGCCTGAGATGATCTTACGCGTTCTCGGAAGGAAAAGGAAGCGGCCGCCCTGCCCAGTGGGGCTGCGCAAAGCCGCATCTCACTGCAATCTGACCGCGGAATGTCAAGATCATCAATTTTGATGAGCCCGAGAACGCACGCTTGCACCGCGTGCACGGTTCCACGGCACCCGCTCACGCCTGCGAACCAGCGCCGAGCGCCAACAGCAGGCGAACCCTCGACCCGGCAAGACAGCCCGCAGCGCGCCGACTCCCCCGCCTCGCCGCACCGAACGACTACGGTTTGGCGCGACCGACGCTCCGCACACGAGGTCAGGCGCCCCTGACCACCCCCGGGGAGGCACCCTGCGATGCACCACCATCACGACAGCGCCGAGCATGCCGCCGCGCTGGGCGCGACCGTCCTCGGCTACCCGCGCATCGGCCCCGGCCGCGAGCTGAAGCTCGCGCTGGAGTCCTACTGGCGCGGCGACAGCGGCCGCGCCGACCTCGACGCCGCCACCCGCGACCTGCGGCTGCGCACCTGGGCCCACCTGCGCGACGCCGGCCTGGATAGCGTCCCGGGCAACGCCCACACGCTGTACGACCACGTGCTCGACGTCACCACCATGCTCGGGGCGATCCCCCCGCGGTTCGCCGCGCTGGGCCTCGACGCCACAGACACGGCGTTCGCGATGGCGCGCGGGGCCGGCGACGCCGAGCCGCTGGAGCTGACCAAGTGGTTCGACAGCAACTACCACTACCTGGTGCCTGAGATCGGCCCCGAGACCCCGATCAGCCTGGCCGACGACCTGCCCGTGCGCGCCTTCCTGGAGGCCGCCGAGGCCGGGGTGACCACGCGGCCCACCCTCGTCGGCCCGGTGAGCTACCTGCTGCTGGCCGCACCCGATCCGCAGGTGCCCTCGTTCGCGCCGCTGGACCGGCTCGACGACGTCGTCGCGGCCTACGCCGAGCTCCTGTCGCAGCTGCACGCCGCGGGCGCCGAGTGGGTCCAGCTCGACGAGCCCGCCTTCGTGGCCGACCGGACCTACGCCGAGCTGACCGCGCTGGCGCGCACCTACCGCGAGCTCGGTGAGCGCGGCGACCGCCCGAGCCTGCTGGTGACCGCCTACTACGGCGATCTCGGGCCGGCGCTGGCGACCCTGTCGGCCTCGCCGGTGGAGGCGCTGGGCGTGGACCTCGTCGAGGGCGCGGTGCCCGGCGACCGCGACGACCATGGCGACGTCTCGGGCCTGCACGACAAGACGGTGGTCGCCGGGGTGGTGCACGGCCGCAACGTGTGGCGCACTGACCTGGCCGCTGCCGGCGCGCTGCTGGAGCGCCTCGACGTGATCGCCGGCGGCGTGGCGGTCAGCTCGTCGTGCCCGCTGCTGCACGTGCCCCACGACGTCAGCGTCGAGCGCAACCTGCCCGAGGCGCTGCGCGCGCGCCTGGCGTTCGCCGACCAGAAGCTCGCCGAGATCACCGCCCTGGCCCGCGCCCACCAGGCCGGTGAGCCCGCAGCGGCCCGCACCGACGACGGCAGCGCCGCCCCGGCCGAGGCCGCCGGCGACCCGGCGGTGCGCCAGCGCGTGGCCGACCTGGAGCCGTCCGACACCCAGCGCGCCCCCTTCGCAGAGCGCGCCGCCGCCCAGGACGCGCGGCTGGGCCTGCCGCTGCTGCCCACCACCACCATCGGCTCGTTCCCCCAGACCCGCGAGATCCGCAAGGCCCGCGCCGACCATCGCGCCGGCCGCAGCGACCGCGCCACCTACGAGCAGGCCATGCGCGAGGAGATCGCCCGCGTGGTGGAGCTGCAGGAGTCGGTCGGGCTGGACGTGCTTGTCCACGGCGAGCCCGAGCGCAACGACATGGTCCAGTACTTCGCCGAGCAGCTGGAGGGCTACGCCTCCACCGAGCACGGCTGGGTGCAGTCGTTCGGCACCGCCTACGTGCGCCCGCCGATCCTCCACGACGACGTGTCGCGCCCCGCCCCGATGACCGTCGAGTGGGCCCGCTACGCCCAGTCGCTCACCGACCGCCCCATGAAGGGGATGCTGACCGGCCCGGTGACGATGCTCGCCTGGGCGTTCGTGCGCGACGACCAGCCGCGCGGCGACACCGCCCGCCAGGTCGCCCTGGCGATCCGCGACGAGACCCGTGACCTCGAGGCCGCCGGCATCAACGTCATCCAGGTCGACGAGCCGGCGCTGCGCGAGCTGCTGCCGCTGCGCGAGGCCGACCGCCCCGCCTACCTCGACTGGGCCGTCGAGGCGTTCCGCCTGGCCACCGCCGGCGTGTCCGACGCGGTCCAGGTGCACACCCACATGTGCTACGCCGAGTTCGGCGACGTGCTGCACGCCATCGACGACCTCGACGCCGACGTCACCAGCGTCGAGGCCACCCGGTCGCGCATGGCGATCGTCGACGAGCTCGACGCGATCGCCTTCGAGCGCGGCATCGGCCC
>PWER01000146.1 GCA_003553565.1 Nitriliruptoria bacterium
AGCGCACGGCGCGGGCAACAGTCCCCCGACCCCTGACGAGGCACGAGGCAACCCGGCTGGCCCCTTCCAAGGCGGGCCCCGTGGGCTTTGCGACCCCGCCTTGCAGCGGGTGTGCCGTTGCTCGAGCCCACGCCGGTGCGCAGTCTGCTTACACCCCTCCCTATCGGCCGATCCCCTGACGCCCTTTAGCACAACGGCCCGCATCCGCCCGCATCCGCCTCCCGCCTGCTCCGCGCCGAGCGCGTGGCCGGCACCGGCCGCGGGAACACTCCCTCCCACGACGGGGCGTCAGCCCGCTGACGCCCCACGCAACCCCTGCCCGACGCTTTGCACACCGTGTGCAAACACACCGTTCAACCTTGCGGCACCATGGACCCCTCATGACCACCACCGCCGCGGCGGACACCCGCCGGCAGATCCTGCGCGCCGCCATGGCCGAGCTGGCCGGCGGCGGTGCCGAGCGTGCGCGCATGGACACCATCGCCGCTCGCGCCGGCGTGAGCCGCGGCACGCTCTACTACCACTTCCACGGTCGTGAGGACCTGCTGGTCGCGCTGATCGAGGACGCGCTCGACGACCTCGCCCGCGAGATCACCGACCCAGTCGCCTCCGGGGACCCGCTAGCGGTGCTGGAGTCGGTGCTGCGGTTCTACGCCGCCAACGAGGACCGGTGCCGGTTCCTGTTCTCCAACGTGCTGGTGGCACCCGAGCGCGCCTCGGCGATCATGCGCCGCGAGAAGGACCAGCTGGTCACCCCGCTGGCCGGCTGCCTGGCCACGCGCGGCTACGAGCAGCCCGAGGTGCTCGCCGAGGCGCTGCTCGGCCAGGTCAACGGGCTGGTGTTCGGCCGGATCATGCGCGGCGAGCCGCTCGACCTCGACCAGGCCGGCCCGTCGCTGCTGGCCACCGCACGCAGGGTGCTCGCATGAAGTGGGTGCTGGAGCCGCTGGCCCGCGCCGCCGAGCGCACGCCTGTCCTGCTGCTGGCGGCGCTGGCGGTCATCACGGTGGTGCTCGGCTGGTTCGCCACCGACCAGGACACCGCCACCGACATCACCGAGTTCGCTCCCGAGAGCGAGATGGCCGATGCCCAGGACCGCATCGCCGACGAGTTCGGCTCGGCCGGCGGCGAGTCGAGCGCCCAGGTGATCGTCGACGCCGGCACCGGCGGCAACGTGCTCGACCGCGACGGGCTGATCGCCGCCGACCGGATCCGCGACACGATCGAGGACCACCCCGACGTCGAGGAGGCCCTCGCCGACGACGGTGCGGTCATCACGTGGGCCGAGCCGATCCTCGGCCAGGCCGACGCCCTCGACCTGGAGGCGGGTGACCTCACCGAGGTGTTCGCCGACGCGCTGGTCGAGGCCGCCACCGACGGCGACGGCGCCGACCAGCTCGAGGGGCTGCTCAGCGAGGACTTCGACGCCGACGACGGCAGCGCCCGCGGCGGGCTCGTCATCGTCACCTTCGACGACGACATCGGCAGCGACGAGCGCAGCGACGCGACCGCGGCGATGGCGGGGGCGCTGGGCGAGCTCGACCTCGGCGCCACCACCGTCGACGTGTTCAGCTTCGATGTGCTCACCGAGGACATCGACGAGGGCTTCGAGACCGAGCTGCCCCTGCTGATGGGCATCAGCCTGCTGCTGATGCTGGTCATCCTGTCGGTGCTGTACCGCAAGCCCAGCGACGTGCTGGTCGGCCTGGTGGGCCTGGTCATCACCATCGTGTGGATGACCGGCATCGCGGTGCTGCTCGGGCCCGGCTACCTGGGCGTGGCCGGTGAGTTCAACCAGATCGCGATCGCGGTGCCGGTGCTGCTGATCGGGCTGGGCATCGACTACAGCGTCCACCTGGTCACGCGCTACCGTGAGAACCGGCACAGTGGGCAGGAGCCCTCGGCCGCGGCGGCGCTGGCCATCCGCACCGTGGGCGTGGCGCTGGTGCTGGCCACGATCACCACGCTGATCGGGTTCCTGTCCAACATCGTGGCGCCGCTGCCGCCGATCGCCGACTTCGGCCTGTTCGCCGGCGCCGGGGTGCTCTCGGCGTTCATCGTGCTGACCGCGCTGGTGCCGGCCACGCGGGTGCTGCTCGACCGCCGCAACCCCAACAAGGTGCCCGACCGCGTCGCCGAGAGCGCCACCACCGCGCAGGCGACCGCGGCGATCGGACGGCTGGCGCGCCGCGCGCCGATCCCGGTGCTGGTCGTCGCGGTGGTGCTCGCCGGTGCCGGCGGGCTGGCCGCCACCGACCTCGACAGCGAGTTCTCGCAGGACGAGTTCATCCCCGAGGGCTCGACCGCGGCGAACCTGCTGGACCGCCTCGACGAGGTGTTCGGCGGCGACGTCAGCGAGGAGACCGACCTGCTGATCGACGCCGACTTCACCGAGCTGGCGGCCTGGCAGGCGCTGCTGGAGGTCGAGGACGCCGTGGCCGGCATCGACGACGTGGTCACCGAGGGCGACCGGCCCGACGCCGAGTCCCCCACCGCCGAGCTGTTCCGCGTCACCGACCAGGGCGAGCAGATCGCCGAGGCGCTGCAGGGCGAGATCGCGCTGGCCATCGGCGAGGCCGACGACGACGCGTTCCTGCCGCTGCCCGACACGCTGCGGCTGTCGGACCTGCCCGACCCGCTGGTCGACGACGCCGAGGACGAGGACGGCCTGGACCCCGACGACCTCGGCGACGAGCTCGGCGGCGGTGACACGGGCGACGAGGCCGCCGTTGACCCTGCTGAGGCGTTCGACCTGGACGCGCTGGCCGAGCGGCTGCCTGACGACGTCGACGCCGAGGAGGCGCTGATCGACCGGCTGCTGGCCTCCGAGCTGGCCTCGGCGCTGCGCGAGGGCCCCGGCGAGGCCGGCGAGGACCTCGACGACCTCGACGAGTCGGCCGCCAGCGACCTCGCAGACGCCGACCCGGCGACCGTGACCCTCGACGACCTCGACGCCGTCGGCTACCCGACCGACGAGCTGGACGACAGCGCCCGCGACGCGCTGACCGAGGCCGAGGAGCTGCGCGAGGCCGGCTTCACCGACGGGGAGCTCGCCGACGACGCCGACCTCGAGACGGTCCTTGCCACGCTGGACGCGCAGGACGGCCTCGACGGGATCCTGCGCGACGACCTGCAGGCGGGGGTCCTGAGGCTGTCGACGCGTGGAGGCGAGGACGGTGCCGACGCGCTGGCCGCGGCGATCGAGGCCGAGCTCGGACCGCTCGACGAGGTCGCCCAGGACACGCTGCTGGTCAGCGAGCCGCTCATCATCGACGAGACGCTGGAGGCCCTCAACGAGGCGCAGACCCAGGCGATCGTCATCAGCCTGGCCGCCGCGCTGGCGCTGATGGTCAGCTACTACGGCGTGACGATGCGCCGGCCGCTGCTGGGCGTGGTGACGATGCTGCCGGCGCTGCTGAGCGTGCCGCTGGTGCTGGGCACGATGTGGCTGCTGGGCCTGTCGTTCAACGCGCTGACCGCCACGATCGCCTCGATCGCCATCGGCATCGGCGTGCCCTACGGCATCCACCTCACCAACCGGTTCCGCGAGGAGACCGCCACCGGCGGCGACCCGGACGCGGCGATCGTGTCGACGCTGGACAACACCGGCGCGGGCCTGCTCGGCTCGGCGATCACCACCGGCGGCGCGTTCGCGGTGCTGCAGCTGTCGGAGTTCCCGCCGATCGCCCAGTTCGGCGGCATCACCGCGATCACGATCGGCTACGCGCTGCTGGCCGCGGCGTTCGTGGAGTCCGCCGGCCTGGTGCTGTGGGGCCGCTACCACGCCCGCCGCGACGTGGTGGCCACCGCTGGACGGCCCGCGCGCCGCGAGGCGCCCGCGCCCGCGCCAGCGCCCGAGTCGGCGCCGACGGCGAGCCCCGCGCCAGCGCCGAGCCCCGCGCCCGCCCAGTCCGCGCCGGCCCCGCGCACCGTGCCCCCGCGGCCCGCCGAGCCGCGGCGCGCCCCAGCGCCCGCGGTGACTGCGGGCACGGTGCCCGAAGCGCCAACGGCACCGGACCGTCCGGCACGGCGCGCGGCCGCCCGCGACCTCGCCCCTGTCGTGCCACCGCCGCCCGAGCCGGCGACCCCGGCACGCCGCAGCAGCGGGAACGGCCGCGGCGGCGGGAACGGCCGCAGCGGCGGGAACGGCCGCGGTAACGGCCAAACGGCCGACACCGAGCACGCTCCCGCCGAGCGCAACGGGGCCGCCACCACACCGGGCGAGCAGCGTCCCCGTGCCCGCGCCTCCGCGTCGCGTCGCCGCGGCCGCGAGCCGATCGGGTCGCGCAACCCACGAGGAGGGATGCCGTGAGCGTGGGGGGATGGCCCGCAGCGGTCGGGCTGCTCGCAGCGGCCGCAGCCGCCACCGGCGGCATGGCCCTCGGGGTCGTGCCCCCCGAGGCGGCCGGTGCGCTGGTGCTCGGCGTCGCCGCGGCAGCGGGGGTCGGCGAGCGCGTCTCGACCACCGTGGTCGGGCTGCCGTTGGGCGTCGGCGTGACCGTCGGCGCGCTCACCGTGGCCGCGCTGCTGCTGCCAGCGACCGACGCGTGGCTGGCCGTCGGGGTGGGCCTGGCCGTGGCGGGGGCCGCGCTGGTCGGCCTGGTGCTGCCGGCGGTGCCGATCTGGTCGGTGCTCGCCGGTGTCGGTGCGGTCCTGGCGGTCCCCGGCGCGCTGGGCGCCCAGCCACCTGACGGCGAGCTCGTGCTGGCCGTGGTGCTGGCACTCGGCTGGGGTGCTGCCAGCGGTGCCATCGGGGTGACGGTGGCGCTGCTGCTCGCCCGGGCCGCCAGCCACAGCGGCGACCACGAGGCCGCCGAGGCCGAGGCCGAGGCCGCGGCGCTGACCCCTCCGGCGCTGCACGCCGCGGACGACCGCGACGCGCCCACCGACCTCGATGAGCCCGGCGAGCCCGGCGAGCCCGACGAGCCCGACCACACCACCACCGACCCGAGCCCCGAGCCCACCGAGCGGAGCGCACGCTGATGTCCGCACCCGCGCACCGCCCCCACCACCTCGACCGCCGCCGACCGGTGTTGGCGCTGCTGCGCCCGCCCGCGCGGCACCCTCGGCATGCCGCACCTCGGCCGTCACGCCGCGGCGGCAGGCTCGGCGTGCCGGCGGTGGCCGCGGTGGCGATCGTCGGGCTGCTGTTGGCCCCGCTGCCGTCGCTTGCCTCCGACAGCGAGCCCACCCGCGTGCAGGCCAACAAGGTCGTGGACGCAACCGCCGACCTCGACGGGACGATCCAGGAGGCGACGCTGCTCACCGAGCTCGAGGTGTTCGGTGACGGCGTCGTGTCGGTCACCGACCCGACGGTGCCCGGCACCGTGCGGCCCCTGTCGGGTTTCGTGGGTCCCGAGCAGGTCGGTGACGAGGTCACCTGGACCCTCGACGTCGACGGCAGCCGCACGATCCGCTCGGCAGCCGACTGGGACCGCGAGCTGCCGGTGGCCGCACGGGTCTCGTTCACCGAGGACGGCGAACGCGTCGACGCCGACGACCTCGGCGACGCCGAGGAGCCGGTCACCACCAGCGTGTCGCTGCGCAACCTCACCGGGCAGGACCGCCTCATCGGCTGGCAGGAGGGCGGCGAGACCACGACCGAGCGCGTCGACGTGCCGGTGCCGCTCGTGGCCCGGGTGACCGCCACGTTCGACGAGGACTGGCACCAGGTGCAAGCGCCCGAGGGCGTCGCCCGCACCACCGGCGAGGGCGCGACGGAGGTCACCTGGGTGGCGCTGCTGTTCGAGCCCTTCGGCGCGCTGGACAAGGCCGTGGGCGCCGAGGCCGCCACCCCCGGCGATGCTCCGCCTGAGGTGGAGGTCGAGGCTGCACCGGTCACGGTGGGCGAGGCCGCCGCCACCGAGGAGGTCGTCGAGCTCATCCGCGAGGGCCGGATCGACACCTCGGTGCTGGCGTTCCTGCTCAGCGAGGTGGAGGGCGGCATCGGCGAGCTGGCCGAGGGCTTCGGTGAGCTGGTCGAGGGGATCGCCGAGCTCGCCGAGGGCAGCCGCGAGCTCACCGAGGGCATCGGCGAGGTGGGCAGCGGCGCCGACGAGCTCACCGAGGGCAGCCGCGGAGTCGCCCGGGGCATCGGCGAGCTGGGCGACGGCGCCGACGAGCTCGCCGCCGGCACCCGTGAGCTGGCCAGCGGCGTGGAGGAGGCCACCGAGGGCATCGACGACCTCGCCGCCGGCGCCCGCGAGGTCGCCACCGGGGTGGACGAGCTCGTGGACGGCGCCGAGGAGCTCGCCCCTGCCGCCGACGAGATCGCCGAGGAGGTCGCCGCGCTCATCGCCGAGCTGGAGGCGCTGCCCGACCCGCCCGATGACCTGGCCGAGCAGCTCGCCGAGCTCGCCGAGGCCGCCGAGACCTTGCGGGCGCTGGCCGACGCGCTGGAGGAGCAGGACGAGATCCTCGCCGAGCTCGACGAGCTCGAGGCCGAGCTCCGCGAGCTCCGGGACCTCGCCGACGAGGCCGACGAGGACCTCGCTCCAGCCCTGGAGGAGGGCGTGAGCAACGCCCTGGCGCTCGTCGAGCTGGCCCGCACCGCCGTCGAGGAGCAGGGCGAGGAGCTGGCCGAGGCCGCAGCGACCGCCGCAGCGCTGGTCGAGCAGCTCGACGAGGCCCTCGAGGACGTCGGCGACCTCGACGATCTGGATCCCGAGGAGGCACTGGCCGACGTCCTGGCGCTGAGCGGCGGGGTGCAGGTGCTGGCAGACGCCGCCAACGAGCTGGCCGCGGGCGGGCGCGAGCTGGCTGAGGGCACCAGCGCGCTCGCCCATGGGCTGGAGGAGGCTGCCGGACAGACCGACGAGCTCACCGCCGGCGTGCGTGGGCTTGCCGAGGGCGCCGGCGGGCTGGCCACCGGCCTCGACGAGCTCGAGGACGGCGCCGGCGGGCTCACCGAAGGCGCACGAGGCCTGGCCACCGGACTCGACGAGCTCGAGGACGGCGCCGCCGGGCTCGCCGAGGGCGCCGAGGGAGCCGCCGAGGGCGCGGCCGGTACCGAGGAGGGGATCGCCGGCCTCGGCGACCTCGCCGATCAGAGCGCCGAGACGGGCGATGACCTCGCCAGCAGCACCGCCCGCGACCTGGCGCTCATCGAGGCGATGGACGACCGGGTCGAGCGCGGCGACGGCATCCCCGCGGGCGCGCCGACCGGCGCGCAGGCCACCGGCGCCTACCACCTGACCCTCGCCGACGACGGCCCCGACGCGCTGGACCCGCGCGTGCCCGGCGCGGTGGCGCTGCTGGCGATGGGCGCGCTGCTGCCCGGCTGGGTGCGCCGCCGGCTCGGCCTGTAGGCGCAACGGCTCGGCAGAAGCCCGCGCAGCAGTCCTGTCCGACTGTCCAACCGAACAGGTCAAGTCCGGCATTGGTCGAGCCGACAGGGATCGTGACGGTTGGTACCGTCATACCAGTCCACCCGCCCGTCCTCGCAGCCGCACACACCTCGTTGCGACGGCATTCGGACGAGCCTGTCCTGCAAAGTGCGGCGCGCATGACCTCGGCGATCCCTCCGAACCCTACGGTCGTCCATCCACGTCGCGGAGCGTCGGTGACGCTGCGCGCGAGCGCACCCTCAGGTCGCCTGCGCCGCGTGCGCCTGCTGTCAGCCAGCGCGCATCCCTCGCGGGCGGCCTCGGCGCTGGCAACCGCGATCCGCTGGGCCGCGCGCGCCCGCCACGGGGTGCTGTTCTACCCGGTGATCCTGTCGGCTGTCGGGGTCGTCGGCGCCCACGCGCTGCTGGCGGTGGACCGGCGGCTGCCCGTCGCCGAGGCGCCCGTCTGGGCGACACTGACGCCCTCGGCGGCCACCACCCTGCTGGCCACGCTGGCCGGTGCGCTGATCACCGTGGTCGGGCTGCTGTTCTGGGTGCGCGCCGCGCAGGTGTCGCTGGCGGCCACCCAGTTCTCGGCGCGGATGCTGACCGGCTACCTCGGCGACCGGCGCCTCCAGCTGACGATGGGGTTCGTGATCGGCACGTTCGCCTATGTGGTGGCGGTGCTCGCCCACATCCCCGCGCCTGCCGAGGGCGAGCCCGGCCTGGTGCCCGACCTCGCCGTGGCCGTGGCCGTGGTCAGCGTGCTCACCGCGGTGCTGCGCATCGTCGCGGCGGTCATGCACGGAGCCCGCATGACCCACGCCAGCGAGATCGTCGACACGATCGCGCAGGCCACCGTCGCGCGCATCCGCCGCGACGGGGTCCCAGGGGTCAGCGCCGACGACGAGGACACCAGCGAGGGCGTGCGCGCCCTGCCCGACCTGGACGCGCGCGCCGCGGTGAGCGTCGAGGCGCCTGCCAGCGGCTGGGTCCGCGACGTCGACGAGGAGGCCTTGCTCGCCGCGCTGGCGCCCGCCGAGGTCGTGTCGCTGCGCGTGCGCCTCGGCGAGTTCGTCACCGAGGGGCAGACGGTGGCCAAGGTGTGGCCTTGCGCCCCCGCGATCGACGACACCGCACCCGCCTCCGCGCCGGGCGCGGGTAGCGACCCTGAAGTGAACGGGGCGAGCGGGGCACACGGTGACCTCGGCGTCACTGACGCGCCTGGCGAGCTCACCCAGCCCGAGCCAGCGCCCGAGCCCACGGTGGATCACGAGGCCATCGCCGGAGCGCTCACGGTCGGCTCGTCCCGGTCGGTGGCCACCGACGTGTCGTATGGCATCGCCCAGCTCGTCGACGTGGTCCAGCGGTCCCTGGCGCCCGGCAACAACGACCTCACCGCGGCCAGCGAGGCGATCCAGCGCCTCGGCGTGGTGCTGCGCGAGCTGCTGATCCGCGACGATCACGCCACCTCGCGGGTCGACGAGCACCGCCGGTGGGTGCTGCGCCCCCGCGAGCTCGGCTCCGCCGGCTACCTCAAGCTCGCCTTCGAGCGGGTGCGCATCGACGGCGCCACCTACCCCTCGGTCACCGCCGAGCTGCTCGGGACCCTGGGGATGCTGCGTGCGGCGGCGCTGCGCGCCGGGCGCGGTGACCGCGCCGTGCTGTGCGCCAAGCAGGCACGCCGCCTGCTGGCCAGCGCCACGCAGTCGGGCACCAGCGAGGAGGACCAGAGCGAGCTGCTGGTGCGCGCCCACGAGTTGGGGCTGGTCGACCTCGACGCGCCGCACGAGACCACCGGCGAGGGGACGAGCTCTGCCGCGGCTGCGCTCATCGGGGCCTCTCCCTGGGCGTCGACAGATGGCTCAACGGGGGCGCCGACAGGGGTGTCCGAGAGCGCCGCCCAGGAGGTCGCGATCTCCACGCTCGCCTCGCACCGGCTGGCCGCGCCGCACCGCTGACGCGGCACCGCTGACACCGCGCCGGTTGCACCGACCCGGTTGCACCGACCGCACCCGGTTGCACTGCTCGCACCCGGTTGCCGCCCGCCGGGTCGACCGGGTGCAGATCGCGCTGTATGTGTTGCGGTCCGCACCCAGCACCGCGGACCAGGCGCCACCGGGTGCGCTCGGCAACGCCGGCGTCACCATCCGCACCCGCTCGCCGAGGTCGGTCAAGACTGGGTGCAGATCGCACGTCATGTGTGCCGATCCGCACCCAATCCCCGAGTTTCGGGGCCGAGTTTCGGGGCCAGGTTTCGGGGCCGAGGGCGGCCCGCGAGCCGTCCTACCCCTCGCGGCGCTCCCCGGCCATCTGTCTCAGGTAGTCGATGCGCTCGGGGATCGGCGGGTGGGTGCGGGTCAGGCGGTCCAGGAACGACTCCTGGGAGCGCTCGCCGGGCTCCTCGATCCACAGGTGCGAGGCCATGCCGTGGCTGAAGTCGACCGGCGAGTGGTACGCGTCGATCTTCTCCAGCGCCGAGATCATCGCCTGCGGGTTGTGGGTCAGGTGGGCGGCGGCGAGGTCGGCGCGCTGCTCGCGCTTGCGGCTGACCGCCCGCGACAGGAAGAACGCCGCGGCCGCGGCGATGGCGGCGACCACCATCGCCAGCAGGAGCATGATCAGCTGACCTCCGCCGCCACCGCCGCGGCCGCGTCCGCCGCGCATCCCCGAGAACAGCACGCCGCGCAGCAGGATGCGGGCCACGACCACCGCGATGCCCAGCACCACCGCGGTGTAGACGCCGATGAGCGAGTCGCGGCCGGTGATGTGGCTGACCTCGTGGGCGGCCACGGCCTCGACCTCGCTGCGCTCCAGGTGCGACAGCAGCCCGGTGGTGAACGCGACCTTGCCCTGCTCGGGGCTGCGTCCGACCGCGAAGGCGTTCAGCGAGTCGTCGTCGATGACGTAGACCTGCGGTGTGGGGATGCCCGCGGCGGTGGCCACGCCCTCGACGATGCCGGGCAGGCGTGCCTCGTCGGGCTTGCTGTCATCGGGCGGGCGCGCCCCGACCGAGCGCAGCACCGCGCGGTCGGCCACCTTCCAGGTGATCAGCATCGCGACGGCAGCCAGCACCAGGCCGATGCCGCCGGCCACGAACGGGTCGGTCACCCCGAACAGGAACGCCAGCGCAACGCCGAGGCCGAGCAGGACCAGCGACACGCCGACGAACAGCGCGACCGTGACGCGCTGGTTGCGCTGCTTCTGGGCGTAGATGTCCACGCGGTCCGCTCTCCTTGCGTCGTCGGCATGGCCCCGCCGACGGGCACCGCCATCGACGCACCGGCTCCTAGAAGCTGACGTCGGGCGCCTGGCGCTGCTCGTCGGTGACCTCGTCGAAGTACTCGCGCTCACCGAAGCCGAACCGGCTGGCGATCAGCACCGTGGGGAAGCGTCGGCGCGCGTTCTCGTAGCGGCGCACCGCGTCGTTGTAGGCCTGCCGCGAGTAGGCGACCTTGTTCTCGGTGTTGGCGAGCTCGTCCTGGAGCTGCCGGAAGTTCTGGTCGGCCTTGAGCTCCGGGTAGGCCTCCGACAGCGCGTTGATGTTGACCAGCGCCTGGGACACCTCCTGCTCGGCGGCGACGCGCTCGCTGGTGGAGGAGGCGCCGTCCTGGGCCGCGCGCGCCTTGGTGCGCGCCTCGGTGACCTGGGTGAGCGTCTCCTGCTCGTGGCTGGCGTAGCCCTTGACCGTCTCGACCAGGTTGGGGATCAGGTCGGCGCGGCGTCGCAGGTTCGTGTCGATGTTGGCCCACGCCGAGTCGGCCTGCGTGGCCTTGCGCACCAGCCGGTTGTAGGACAGCCCGGTCCACAGCACCAGCAGTACGACGATGGCGATCAGGGTGATCGTCGCAGCATCCATCTGCAGCTCCCTCCCCGAGTGCGGCGCGTGACGCGCGCAGCCTCGCTCTGACTGCTGCCAGCCTAGGTGCTGCGAGCCCCGCGCGGGGCCGCGCGCCGCGCCGCGCGGGGCGCCCGCGCCGCAGCGCGTGCGCCTCGGCCAGCGCGAGCGCCCCCGACGGCAGGAGCGGTCAGACGGCGAGCGCGGCGCGGGCGCCCTCCTGGATCGCCTCGGTGACCTTGCGCGGCTCGACCGCGTCACCCACGACCCACACGCGGTGGCCGTCGCGCTCCAGGCGCTCGGCCAGCTCGTCCATGGGCCGCGCGCCCAGGCACAGCACCACCGTCTCGGCGGGCAGCTCCTCGGGGCCCTGGTGGCCCTCCAGCATCACCGAGCCCTTGCGCACCTCCATCAGCGTCGTCTCGGTGCGCGCGGCCACACCAGCCTCGTCGAGGCGCTGCAGCAGCAGCGACCGGTCGTCGATCGGCGCGTCGGTGGCGATCCCCGGCAGCTGCTCGACCAGGGTCACGTCGTGGCCGAGCTCGGCGAGCTGCTCGGCGGTCTGGGCGCCCGAGCAGCCGCCGCCGGCCACCACCACCGGGCTGATCGCGGTGCGCCGGCCCTCCAGCAGCTCGCGGGACGTGATGACCCGGTCGTCGTCGATGCCAGGCAGCGACGGACGGACCTGCTCAGAGCCGGTGGCCAGCACCACCGCGTCGGGAGCGAGCTCGCCGACCATCTCGGCGGTGACCTCGGTGCCCAGGCGCACCTCGATGTCGCGGTGCTCGACCTCAGCGACGAGGTGGCGGCGCAGCTCGTCCCAGCCGTCACGCAGCGGTGTGGCCGCCGCCGGCCACAGCTGGCCGCCGAGGTCCTGCTCACGCTCGCACACCAGGACGCGATGGCCGCGGTCGGCGGCGGTCAGCGCCGCCTGCAGCCCGGCTGGCCCACCGCCGATCACCAGCACGCGGCCGGGGCTGATCGGCGCCGGTGACGCGAAGTCCTCCTCGAAGCCGCAGGCGGGGTTGACGGTGCACCACACGTCCTGGCCGGCGAACAGCCGCGCCACGCAGCCCTGGTTGCAGGCGATGCAGTGGTTGATGCGGTCGGCCTGTCCGGCCTCGGCCTTGCGGGGCCAGTCGGGGTCGGCCAGCAGCGAGCGGCCCAGCGCCACGAAGTCGGCGTGCCCCTCGGCCACGACCTGCTCGGCCAGCTCGGGCGTGCGGATCTTGCCCACGCCGATGACCGGCAGCGAGGTGTGCTGGCGGACCTCCTCGGCGAGGTCGATCAGGACGCCGTCCTCGCGTGCCATCGGGGCCATCATGTAGCCGCGGGTGTAGGAGGCGTAGTTGCCGGCCGAGATGTCCAGCACGTCCACGCCCGCGTCCTCGAGCTCCGTGGCCACGCGACGGGTCTCCTCGAGGGTGAGGCCGCCGGGCACCATCTCGTCGGCTGACAGCCGCACCAGCAGCGGAAAGCCCTCGCTGGTGGCGCTCCGCACCGCGGCGACGACCTCGAGCAGCAGCCGCAGCCGGCGGTCGAAGTCGCCGCCGTAGGCGTCGTCGCGCTTGTTGGTGAACGGCGACAGGAACTGGGTGAGCAGGTAGCCGTGCGCGCCGTGGATCTCGACGAAGTCGCAGCCGGCCTGCTCGGCGCGGCGCGCGCCCTCCCCGAAGGCGGTGACGATCCCCTGGATGTCCTCGACGGTGAGCTCGCGGGGGACCTCGCCCATCAGCGGGTCGGGGATCGCCGAGGGCGCCACCGGCTGGCTGCCGGTGGAGGCCGACGAGGTCTGGCGCCCGGCGTGGTAGAGCTGCGGGCCGATGAGCGCGCCGTGCTCGTGGGCGGCCTCCACCATGCGACCCAGCGGCTCGACGACGCCGTCGTGATGGATGCCCAGCTGCTCGGGGAAGCCGCGACCGTCCTTCTGCACGTAGCTGGCCTCGAGGATCAGCGTGCCGACACCGCCGGCGGCGAGACGCTCCACGTGGGCCTGGTAGCGCGGCGTGGCGCGGCCGTCCTCCTGGGCGTAGTTGCGCACCATCGGCGCCATCACCAGCCGGTTCTTGGCGGTGGCGGTGCCGACGGATGCGGGCGAGAACAGGGTCGGGTAGCGGCTCATCGTCGACCTCCTCGTGGGCGGCGTCCT
>PWER01000202.1 GCA_003553565.1 Nitriliruptoria bacterium
CCGAGATCGCCCAGCGCCTGTTCCTCGAGGAGACCACGGTCAAGTCCCACGTGCGCAGCGTGCTGACCAAGCTCGGGCTGCGCGACCGCGTCCACGCCGTCGTCTACGCCTACGAGCACGGACTCGTGCGACCCCAGCGGTGAGGCCGCCGATCAGGCCTGGGCGGGCCGCGTCGAGGCGCGCAGCGGCCCGAGCTCCTCCAGCAGCGCCCGACCGAGCTCGGCGAGGCCAGCGTGGAACCACGTGCGGGCGCCCTGCGCGACCTGGGTCAGCAGGGTGGGCGCCCAGGCGAGCAGATGCTCGTCGAGGAACGTGCCGAGCCCCTCGAGCAGCACCTGGGCGCGGGCCTCGTCGTCGGCCTCGAGCGCGTCCAGGGCCCCGAGGCACAGGCTGGCGACGAGCTCCAGCTCCAGGCCGATGTGGTCGTCGGGCTCGCGTCCCAGCCGCGGCACCTGCAGGCCGAACCGGGCGTAGAAGGCTCGGACCTGCAGCGTCTCGGCCTCGAACAGCAGCCCCTCCTCGGAGCGGTGCACCGACTCGTAGGGCGGGGCCAACGGGGCCTCGGGGCCCACGAACAGCCGGTTGTGGTCGCGGTGCACCACCTCGGCGGTCTCGCCCGCCTCGGCGGAGCGGGCCAGCAGGGCCAGCCCCCGCTGGGCGGTCGCCGAGCCGAGCAGGGGCCAGTCGCCCTGCTCGGCCGCGGCGTGCAGGCGCGCGAGCGTCGCCGCGTCGGGCGAGGCCAGCAGCAACCGTGACAGCGCCATGCTGGCCGCCGCGAGCGCGTCGAGGTCCTCGGGACGCATCGTGGATCGCTCCCCGCTCACATGCCGATCCGGGTCATGGACTCGTAGAACAGCGTACGACCGATCAGCTCGCCCACCAGCACCAGGCCGAAGGCCACCGACACCACGGTCGCGAGCGGCCGCGGGTCCTCGCGGGTCACGGTCGCGAAGCGGTAGATGAACAGCCCCATCAGCCCGGCGCCGAGGAACACGAGCACCAGACGGGTGACGAACCATGCGCCGGAGAGCACCTGGGCGCTCTCCACCGCCGCGGGGCCGCCCTGGGAGAGCAGGTTCAGCTGCAGCGGCGTCACCAGGAAGATCACGCCCAGCATGGTGACCGACACGGCGGCCACGCCCTTGAGCGTGGTGGTGATCAGCGCGAGGTCCTCCGCCTGCTCCTCGGAGCCAGCGGCCTGCGCGGCATCGGCGCGTCGACGCACGAGGATCGTGGCCATCAGCGCCGTGCCGACCGCGAGGGCGCCCAGCAGGACGGTGGTGGTCAGGAACTGCACGGGCGTGGCCCACGTGCTCCACGCCGGGGCGATGTCCACCGAGTAGTAGATCATGCTCATCGCGGCCACCAGGCTGAGCCCGACGACCGCGGTGACCGACGCCAGGGCCTGGCGCAGCGCGAGGGACCCGCGCTTGAAGTGCTGCAGCAGCGTGAACAGCAGCCCCAGCGCACCGAAGGCGATGCCCAGCGCGATCTCGGCGCTCAGCCACGACGAGCCGAGGTTGCGCAGGACGTTCAGCGCGTTGATCGGGTTGCCCAGGTGCAGCGCGGAGGCGGCGAAGCCGAGCACGAGGCTCGCGCCGACGGCGTACAGGATCGGGTCGGTGAGCCGGTCCACCTGCTCGGCGCTGCGGCCGCCGACGGTGCGCGCGAGCACCTGGACCGCCCCGAGGACGAGGAACGCCCCCACGCTCATCTGCGCGAGGACCGTGAACACGGCCATGGGCAGGTCAGCGACGTTCATGGCGCTACACCTCTTCCGGGTTCGCGATCGACCCGCGACCGGCGCCCACGGGCTCCGCGTCGCGATGGGGCTTGATGACGAGGTTGGGCTGCACCACCGAGCCGTCGGGCAGGGGCTCGACCGCGTCGATGTCGCCGTGGGCGGCGCGCAGCTCGTCGATCGGTCCCCAGTCGAGGGCCCGCGAGGGGCAGGCGAGCACGCAGGCCGGCTCGCGGCCCTCGGCGCGCTCGTCGGCGCAGAGGTCGCACTTGGTCATGTGGCCGGCGTCCGCATCGAACTGCGGGGCCGAGTACGGGCAGCTCCACTCGCAGTAGCGGCACCCGACGCACAGCTCCTCGTCGACGACGATGACGCCGTCGTCGTCACGGTGCATCGCGGTGGTCGGGCAGACCTCGGTGCACACCGGGTCGTCGCAGTGGTTGCACGCCATCGAGACGTAGTAGGCGAACACCTGGGGGCTGAAGGTCCGCCCGTGGGTGCGCCAGCTGCCGCCGGCGTACTCCGCGACGCGTCGCCACAGCACGCCGACGGGCAGGTCGTTGGTGTCCTTGCACGCGATCTGGCAGGCCTTGCAGCCAGTGCAGCGCGTCTGGTCGAAGTAGAAGCCGAGTCGCTCGGACATGATCGTCGCTCCCCTCGCGCGCTACGCGCGCTCGACTTGGACGAGGTTGGTGTGCTGCGGGTTGCCCTTGGCGATGGGCGACTGGCGCCAGCTCGTCAGCACGTTGATCGAGCCGCCCTCGCACACGTCGTCCTCGTCGGGCTCGTACCAGGCTCCC
This sequence comes from Nitriliruptoria bacterium, assembly GCA_003553565.1. Taxonomy (GTDB): domain Bacteria; phylum Actinomycetota; class Nitriliruptoria; order Euzebyales; family Egibacteraceae; genus PUKE01. The sequence continues at coordinate 2,542 of PWER01000202.1, forward strand.
TGGGGGATGGAGACCACCCCGGGAGCGATCCGCGGGGACACCCTGGCCGGCAGCCGCGTGCGGCCCCGCTCGTTGAAGACCTCCACGAGGTCGTCGTTGTCGATCCCACGCTCCTGCGCGTCGAGGGTGTTGATCCATGCCATCTGCGGATGGGCCTCCTCCATCCACGGGAGGTTCCCGTAGCAGGAGTGCGTCCGCTTCTTGTAGTGATGGCCCACGCACTGCAGCGGGTAGTCGTCGCTGGCCAGGGCCTCCTCGGGCCCCTCCCACGTCTCCAGGTGCTCGGGCAGGGCGGTGATGCGATCGCCCTCGGGGAGCTCCCACTCGTCGGACCACTCCCACAGCGTGGACGAGAAGATCTCGATCTTGCCCGACGGCGTGGGCAGCGGGTGCTCCTCGGGGTCCTCGCGGAAGTCCTGCAACGGCACGGCGCC
>PWER01000026.1 GCA_003553565.1 Nitriliruptoria bacterium
CAGGGTCGGCGTCAGCGCCGATCTCCTCGTCTGGATCCTCTGGCGCGCAGGCTGCCACGAGCAGCCCCAGTGCGGCGAGGACGCTCACGAGCCGTGCGACGTGCGATCGCATGGATGGTCCTTTCAGTCGCTGTCGTCGGTCCTTGCCAAGCGGTCCTTCGAAGCGGGCGTGCACCCGCGAAGGGGCTGGACGTCCTGAAGCGATCACCTCCCGCGCCTCGACCGATCGCGACGTGACGTGCCCGCGTCGGCGCGGGGACACCGACCCGGCTCGGCCGTGAGGCTACGAAGCCGGTCCTCGGGTCCTGCGTCCACATCGGCACACCCCGCGTGCTGGTTGCGGCGCCGCCCGGCCGGATCCTCTCCGGCCCGTCGACGCGCACAGCGTGCACCAACATGATTACCAACGGCTGAACGCACGTCAATCTGCTCATGAACGAGCACCAGCGGTCAGCTCGTGGCGCGACGGTCAGCGGCGTGCGGCGGGTTGGGGGTCACGGCCACCTCGTCCCAGCTCGGCGCGTGGATCGCGCGCATCGGCAGGCCCTCGGGCAGGTTGGGTCGCACGAGCACGCAGCCCGCGAGCCCCCCGCGCGCTGCCGCGTGCGCGTCGTGCACGCTGTCACCCAGGTAGAGAGCCTGGTCCGGGGCGACGCCCAACAGCTCACACGCTCGCAGCAGGCCAGCGGGGTCGGGCTTGCTGGCCTCGACCTGATCGGCTCCGACGACGACGTCCACGGCGTCGGTCAGACCGAGCCGCTCGAGGTGCGCGCGGGCGCGCTCGGTGTCGTCGGCCGTGACCACGCCCACCGCACCCGTCACCTCGTGGCAGGCGCGGACCACCTCGCCCGCCCCGGGCAGTGGTCGCACCAGCGCATCGGGGTCCACGCGCTCGTCAGCGCCAGCGATGGCCGCCGCGACCTGCTCCTCGGCGTGCCTGATGCCACACGCCGCGAGGTGCTCGGTCGCGGTCTCGGCCAGCATCTGCACCGAGCCGCCGGCCAGGACGCTGTCGGGCACCACGCGCCCGCCGTCCAGCCCGATCGCCGCCGCGAGCGCGGCCTCGCCCACCTGTGGGCACCGTGCCTCGAGCTCGCTGACCAGCGCCGCACCCCAGGCGCTCCACGGCGCCTGCAGGTCCAGCAGGGTGCCGTCCTTGTCGAACAAGGCGGCACGGCCGGTCAGGACGACCCCGCCTGCGGCGAGCTCGAGGGGCCTCAACGGCCTGCTCCCGCGGGAGTGCCGGCGGGTGTGGCGGCACGCGCCGGGTGCCACGACTTCTTGGACAGCATCTGCGCAGTCATGCCTGAAATGTTGCCGAGACAATCAATCTCGGTCAAGACGCGAGCGACGCAGTCAGTCGCTGAGGATGGTGATGCCGGCCTCGCGGAAGGCGTCGAGGGCGTCCCGCGACGCACCGCGATCGGTGATCAGCGTCTGGATGCGCGAGGGCGGCAACGTGCGCGCGAAGGCTTGGGTGCCGAGCTTGACGTGGTCGGCCACGACGACCACGCGCCGTGCCCGCTCGGCCATTCGGCGCGTCGTGGCCGCCTCGTCCTCGTCGTTGGAGGTGGCACCCAGGTGAGCGTCCACGGCGTCCACACCCACGAAGGCGACATCGAGCACCACGTCCTCCAGCATCGCGGAGCCGAAGGGCCCGACCAGCTCGTAGGTCTGCGCGCGCACCCGTCCGCCGACCACGACGAGCTTGAGCTGGTTGCGCAGCACCAGCTCGCTGGCGATGTTGAGCGCGTTGGTGACGACCGTGGTCGGGTTGACCGACTCCTGGATGTCGCGACGGCCCCCCAGGGCGCGCGCCACCTCGGTGGTGGTCGTCCCGCCGTTGAGCCCCACGACCTCGCCGGGGGCGACGAGGTTCGCCGCGATGCGGCCGATGCGCTGCTTCTCGGCGGCGCGGCGCGCACTGCGGTAGCGCAGCGGCAGGTCGTAGGCCACCGCGGTAGCCACGATCCCGCCGTGCGTGCGGGTGGCAAGATCCTGTTCGTCCAGCTCCTTGAAGTCCCGCCGCACCGTCGCAGGCGAGACGCCCAGCCGCTCGGAGGCGGTGGCCACGTCCAGGCTGCCCTCCTCCGAGAGCAGCTCCAGCAGCTTGTTCCAGCGCGCGCGACGTTCCACGAGGCGCATCCTAGCCACCGGGCGCGGTGCTCCCTGCAACCCGTGCCCCGGCGTCGCGCCACGCACTCACCGACGACCTCACCCCCGGGAGGCGCCGCGCTCTCCCCCTGGCTGACAGCTGGATCTGGGACCTCAGGCCCGCGCCCGGCACGACCGGCTCCCGCGCCTTCCTCGTGACGCCGCCGCTGGTGCGCGTCGCTCGACCTCGAGGTGTGGAGCGAGGAGACCCGCCGTGACCCGTGGGGCCTTCCCGGTCCCGAAGGCGGTGGTCATGGTGGACGGCCCCGGGTACCCGACCGCGGCCCAGTTCGGGTTCGTGCCCTCGGCGTCGGCCAGACCGTAGAACAGCAGGAGGGTGATCGTCCGCAACGCGTCCAGTCCGCGTGCAGCGTCGGCCGAGGCCCTGCGTAGGCCGGCGAGCAGGGCGCCGCGGATCGGTCCCGGCAGCCGGTGGACCTGCAGCTTGGCTAGCGCATGGAGGAGCTCGGTCAACCCGGCAGCGTCGCGGGGCTGGAGCCGCGTGGCGATGGTCCCTGCTACGGCGTCTGCGATGTCCAGGTCGGACGCGCGACGGGCCCAGAACGCCGGGTCGGCTTCGCCGCTGCACGGCGGAGCGACGCTTGGCACGGCGAGGTCGGCCAGGGTGCGCAGGACCGCGAGCCGCCGTTGCCCTCCGGTGCCGAGCCCCACCGTCGTCCGGCGACGCCGCGCTCAAGTCGCGAGCGGTGCGTTCCGAGACTCTGCGTGAGGCCAGTCTCGGCTCGAGCGGCCTGTCGTCGCGATCAAGGAGGTTGGGATGTCACGCGCTGCCACCGTCGCCA
>PWER01000059.1 GCA_003553565.1 Nitriliruptoria bacterium
ACCTCACCTATGACCAGCTGCGCCGGATGGCCATGGCGTTTCGCAGCGGCGACTCCGACGCGCTGCACACCGCCACGGTGCCCGGCGAGATCACCACCATCGACGGCGTCTCCTACGTCGTGCTCGACGAGGAGGGCGCCGAGCCGCTGTTCCGGGCGCTGCGCCAGGGGCGCTCGCTGCCGGGCACCGACGCCGACGAGCGCGACGCCGACGAGCGCGACGCCGACGAGGCCGACGAGGACGACGAGCGCGACTCTGGCTCCCGCGAGGCCGACCAACAGCCTGATCCTGACGGCACGGGTCCGAGCGACCAGGGCGCGCCCAGCGACGCCGGCGAGCCCAGCGCCTCGGGCGCGGCCGGTGACCTCGGGGCCACCAGCGACAGGGCTCGCACCGGTCGCCTGGCCGTGCCCTCCTGACGCGCCGGCCACCGGGCCATCGCCGCGGGGCGCGGGCGGGACGCTCAGCCCGCGTCGAGCACCAGCCGCTGCCAGGCGTGAGCGATCTCGGCCTCGTCGTAGTGCTGGTGGACGAACGCGCGCGCCGCGTGCCCCTGGGCGCGCCAGCAGGCGTGGTCCGCGGCCCGCACGGCAGCGGCCGCCGCGTCGGTGTCGGCATGGACCCAGTCCGCCGGGAAGATCTGCTCGGCGCCGTCGCGCTGCCACAGCACCGGGACCGCCGTGGACGCCATGCCCTCGGCGGTGGCCAGGTGGAAGCTCTCCACGTCCGAGGGCGACAGGATCCAGCCGATGTCCTGGAACCAGGACGGGGTCGGGCCGAAGCCGTCGAAGCGGACCCCGTGCGACAGCAGGTCGCTGCGGGCGATGCGAGCGAGCTGCTCCTCGAACCACGCGCGGTCGTGCCGGTCGCCGCGCAGCCAGGGGAACTGCCAGGGGTGCTGTCCCTTGCAGCGCAGCCGCCACCGCGGGTCCTCGGCTCGCAACCGCTCCAGGAGGTCCAGCGCCCGGTCGAGGCGCTTGAGCGGGCGGTGCCATCCGAGCAGCCCGAGGGTGCGCTCGGCGCCGTCCCGCTTGTGCTCGTCGTAGGCCTCCACGTCCACGGCGTTGGGCAGCACGCGGCAGCGCTGCGCCGGCCAGCCCCACCGCGAGCGCGCCTCCGCGGCGATGTGGGGGCCCACGAAGACCATCGCGTCGACCCGCTCGATGTCCACCTCGGCTGGGAACCGCCGCTCCAGCTCGAAGCGGTGGAAGCGCACGATCAGGCGCTGCCGGGCATCGACGTGGCGCGCGGCGAACACCGCGTTGCCGAGGCACCACTCGGCGATGACCACGTCGGCCCAGGCCATCAGCTCGCGGCTGTGGGCCGGGTCGTGCGCCTCGTGGCCGAACCAGGGGTCCCAGCGCAGCACCGCGCCGGCGGCCCGCAGCGCGCGCTCGACCGGCCCGAAGAACTTGAAGTCGTAGGACGACACGAGCACGCGCGGCGGGCGGTTGCCTGGTGCCATCACCGGCCCCTGACCACCCGCACCACGTCGACCGGCAGGCGCAGCAGCAGCCGCGGGCTCCGTCGCGCGGCGCCGAGGACCTGCCCGAGCCGCCACCACCGGCGCTGGCGCAGGGCCGCCAGGCGCTCCTCGGCTCGCTCGCGCCGGCTGCGCTCACGATCGCGAGCGGCCCGCGCCGCATCGCGCTGCTCGCGCGCCTCGCGCGCCTTGCGCCGGTCGGCCGCCGCGGCCCGCTCCGCGCGCTTGGCGCGCTGACGCGCCTCGCGGGCCCGTCGCTTGGCTTCGCCCACGCGACGCTGGGCCTCGGGGACCACCCAGCGGTGGTCGTGCGCATCCACCTGCTGCTGCTCCAGCGCGGCCCGGGCGGCGAGGGCCTCGGCGCGGCGGTGGGCGCTGGCGGCGGCCAGGGTGCGCGCGACGGTGCGCAGCGAGGCGGGATCGGGGTCGGACCCGGCCTCCACCGCGGTCGCCGGCTCATGGGCGACCGCGGCGCTCGCGACCACGCGGGCGTGCTCGGCCAGCGCGAGGTGTGCCTCGGGGGCGCCACCGACGAGCGCCAGGCGGGAGGTCGGCGGCAGCAGCGCCCCCAAAGCGTGCAGCTGCGCGGCGGTGAGCTCGATGCCGTGCAGGGCGAGCACGGCCGGGCGCAGGTCCGACAGGGCCGCGGCCCAGCGATCCTCGGCGCCGGCGGCCTCGTCCCCGTCTGCGTCGTCCCCATTGGCCTCGGCGCCGGTGCCTCCCTCCAGCGCGCGCACCTCGAGGAGCGCGGCGACGGCGGGGGGCTCGGCGTCGCGAGTCAGGCGCGCGGCTCGCTCGTCGCGAGGGCCGCGCGCGAGCACCACGCCGGGGCGGCCCAGCCGCGCGGCGGTGGTGGCCACCAGCCCATCGGCGCCCAGCTCGACCAGCGAGCCCGCGGGCGCATCGGCGAGGAGGTCGGACAGCCAGGCGACGGCGTCCGCCAGCCGGTCGCGCTCGCCGGAGGGCGGGGGCTCCATCGGTGGTCGCCTCCCCTCGTCGAGGTGGCACAGGGATGCGGCGGGCTCCGGTACCGTAGCCCAAGCAACAGGGCGGCCGAGTCCCACCGGGACCGCAGCGGGCGACCCGACGATAGTCTTGAGCGACGGCGCAGCATGGGCGGCACGAGAGGATCGGCGATGGCAGGGGTGGCCCCGACCGACGCGACGGCGTCGGATGCGGTGGGCTCTCAGCCCCTGCGCGAGGTGGGCGGACGGCCCTCGGTGCCCGCCTACGTCGTCGAGATCTGGCGGCGTCGGCACTTCGCGGCCGCCATGCCGATGGAGGAGATGCGCGCCCAGCACATGACCAGCGTGCTGGGCAACCTCTGGCACATCCTCAACCCGCTCCTCATGACCGGGGTGTACTTCCTGGTCTTCGGCGTGGTGCTGGGCACCGATCGTGGCGTGGACAACTTCATGGCGTTCCTCGCCATCGGCGTCTTCCAGTACCACTACACGCAGAAGAGCGTCAT
>PWER01000156.1 GCA_003553565.1 Nitriliruptoria bacterium
CGTGGTCTTGCCGCAGCCCGAGGGGCCGACGAACGACACGAGCTCGCCGCGGTCGATCGCGACCGAGAGGTCCTCGAGCGCGCGGACCGTTCCGTAGGTCTTGCTGACGTGCTCCAGCGTCAGGAAGTCCGAGGCGCTTGTGGGTGCGGACACGGCTGTCATGCGGTTGGGCTCCTCTCCGAGCCTCACAGGCCCAGGTTGCTTCGGCGCTCCAGCCAGCGCAGGACGCCAAGGGACACCAGCACGAGCACGATCAACAGCACCGTCATGGCCGAGGCCGGCCCCAGGCGCCCGCTCTCGGCCAGGCTGAAGATGTAGACGGCAGCGAGCTGCGTGCCCGGCGAGACCAGGAAGACCACCGAGGAGATCGTGACCATGGTGGTCATGAACGTGTAGACGAAGCCGGCCATCAGCGGCGGCAGCAGCAGGGGCACCCCGACGGTGAGGAACGTGCGGATGCTGCCGGCCCCCAGATCGCGGGCGGCCTCCTCGAAGCTCGGGTCGATCTGGTCGAGCTTGGCGATGGCGGCGCTCATCGACACGCCGACGTTGCGGAAGGCCATGTTGACGACCAGGATCGCGAGCGTGCCGGTGAGCACCAGCGGCGGCTGGTTGAACGCCAGGATGTAGCCGATGCCGATGACGGTGCCGGGCACCGCCAGCCCGAACAGCGAGGTGAACTCCTGCAGGCCGCCGGCGGGGACATCGCGGCGGGCCAGCACATAGCCCTGGATGACGCCGAGCACCGATGCGGCGACAGCGGCGCCGAGCGACACGAGCAGGCTGTTGAGGATGTAGGGGCCGCCGATGTCGAGGGCGAAGTGCTCGAGGGTCGGCTCCCAGTTCACGCCGATCGCGCGCACGAACCCGCCGGTGACCAGGAACCCGAAGAGCGCGACCACTGCCGCCCCGAAGACCAGGCTCGGAGCGAGCACCAGCGCGCGCAACCGTGGTTGGAGCGTGGCTGGGGCGCCGCCGGCGGTCTGTGACACCGAGGCGTCGCCGCTGTCGCCCAGCCAGTAGCGCTGTGCGAGGAACACCGCGACGCCGGGGATCACCAGCAGCGTGCCGAGCACCGCTGCCATCTCCACATCGCCGCGCCCGATGAGGTTGATGTAGGCCTCGCTGGCCAGCGTCGGGGTACCGGCGCCGAGCAGCAGCGGGTTGGAGAAGTCGGCGAGCACCAGGACGAACACCACGAGGAAGGCCTTGGCGATGCCGGCACGCGCGAGCGGCAGCGTCACGTCGCGCAGCGCACGGCCCTGGCTGGCGCCGAGGTCGCGGGCGGCGTGCTCCAGCGCGGGGTCCAGCGACCGCAGCGAGCTCTCGATCAGCATGTAGGCGACCGGGAAGAACCCGAGCATCTGGGCGAGCATCACGCCGTGCAGCCCGAAGATGGCCGGGTCCTGGAAGCCGACGAGGTCCAGGGCCGGTCGCAGGAAGTCGGTCAGCAGTCCGCGGCGCCCGCCCACCAGGGCCAGCGAGATCGAGAAGATGAACGGGGGCGCCACCAGCGGCAGCAGGGCGATCACCCGAAACGCCCGCGACAGCGGGCCCGGGTGCCGGGTGGTGTACAGGGCCAGCGGGATGGCGAAGATCAGCGTCAGGCCCGTGGAGCCCAGCCCGAGCACGAGGCTGTTCACGATGGCGTCGCGGTAGCGCGCGGTGGTCGCGACGTCGGCCCAGTTGGCCAGGCTCGGCTCGTTGTCCACCAGCAGGCTCTGGACGAGGACGAGGCCGACCGGGACCAGGATGAACACGACCACCAGGGCGGCCATGGCCACCGCGGTGAGCGCGAACGCGGGCTCCTGTCGCAGGGCCCGCAAGCGCGCGCCCAAGCTGCTCTGCTCGGGGGTGTCCGGCTTGGCCGGGGCGGGCCCGGGCCCGTCCCCCGTGTCGGGAGTCGGGCCCGGGCCGCTCGCATCGGCGTGCATCACGCCTCCGAAAGGGAGGAAGTGGTCGCAGCGGCGGAGCTAGAGATGATCTGCTCGGACTAGCTCCCGAACCGCTCGGTCCACTCGTCGAGGATCTCGTCCTCGTGATCGGCGGCCCAGGCCGCGTCGTAGTCGATGAAGTTGGGCTCGAACTCGACGTCCACGAGCTCCTCGCGGGTGACCAGGTCGCGCTCCTCGAGCGCCACCTCCTGGCCCTCGACGGTGCCGAGCCAGTCGATGAGGGCCTCGGCGTTGGCCTGGTTCTCCGCATCCTCGAAGGCGAAGGCCACGTCGAGGTCGAAGCCCACACCCTCCTCGGGGATCACGAAGTCCAGGGGGAAGCCCTCGTCGATGTAGTCGAACACGACCTGATCCCAGGTGATGGCCACGGCGAACTCACCCTGGGCGGCGAGGTCCGCTGGGGTGCTGCCCGAGCCCTCGTACTGGGCGACGTTGTCGTCGAGCTCCTCCAGGTACTCCCAGGCCTCGTCCTCGCCCATGATCTGCATGAGCGTGGCCACGATCAGGTACGCCGTGCCGGACTCCCGCGGATCGGGCATGACGATCTCGCCCTCGTACTGCGGGTCGGTGAGGTCCTCCCAGGACTCGGGCATGTCGAGATCGAGGTCCTCGACGAGCTCGGTGTTCACTGCGACGAGGTTGTACCAGTAGGACCAGCCGTACCACTCCCCGTCAGGGTCGTGGAACTCCTGCTCGATGTCGGCCCACTCGTCCGACTCGTAGGCGTGCAGCAGACCCTCCTCCTTGAGCTGGAGGGCGTTGGAGTGGGTCATGCCCCACATCATGTCCGCGCCCAGGTTGGGCGCCTCGCTCTCGATGCGGCTCATCGCCTCACCCGAGGACATCCGGATGAAGTCGATGTCGAGGCCTAGGGCCTCCTCCGCGGCGGGGACGAGGGTCTGCATCTCGTCCTCGTCGTTGTGGGTGTACATCGTGAGCTCGCCGCCGACCTCCTCGTCGGCGTCGTCAGCCTCGTCGGCCTCGTCCGCGTCGTC
>PWER01000114.1 GCA_003553565.1 Nitriliruptoria bacterium
CAGCCGATATAGAGCCAGCAAATGCAACGAACCAAACCGTTACCTGGTCTTCAGATGATACAGATGTAGCTACTGTAGACGATAGCGGAGAAGTAACCGGTGTCTCTGAAGGCACAGCTGATATAACCGTAAACACGGCAGACGGTGGTTTTGAAGATACCGTAACCATCACCGTAACTGGAGTAGAGCTTGACTACCACACCTACAGGTTTCAAATAGAAGACTTGGCCCAGGAATATGTAGTCAGGGAAGGATTAACCGATCCTACAGATGATGATTTTACCGGCATGACCCCGGTTAAACTCAGCATTGCCCTTGAAGAAGAAAACGACACGGCCTATGAAGGCAACGTGCGGGTAGCTCCGGTAGATGCCGCTCATATTCAGCTCTGGGCCAGGGACACAGGCGGCAGCTGGCACGACATAAACATTGCCGGCTGGGGCCCATCAACAGGTTTTCCCATAGACCTGGACGCATTTACCCATGTCTATATAGTGGCCACCGAAGCCTTTGATAAAGAAGTTACCCTTAAGCTGGTTGATATGGATAGTGCATACGGTGCAGTAGACGACATAATTATCAGCCAGGATGTTACCATTAAAGCGGTAATGGCAGAGCCGGAACACATTACCGCAGAAACAACCAATCCATCAGACGAAGCAACCGGCATAGCCACAGATACCCAAATTAAAGTAACCTTTGATCAGGACATTCAACTGCTGGATGAAAATAAAATAACCATTAACCATGTAGATTTTACCGCCAGCACAGAAGAAAATATTTTAACCATAGCTCCAGTTGAAGACCTGGACTATAATACAGAATATGCTGTTAACATTGGTAAGGATGCAGTAGCCGGGATGGGTGATGGAGAAGTTACTTTAGAAGAAGCTTATGAGTTCAGCTTTACCACACTATTACCCTCCCTTGAAACTGTAGAAGACATTGCCCACATCACTGTGGATTACGGTACAGGTGCAGCAGAAGCTATAGAAGAGCTGCCTGAAACAGTGGAAGGTACTCTAAGTGAGGGAACCGCTGTTGACCTGGATATCGCTTGGGAGACTGACCAAGAATATAATCCGGAAGCCCCTGGGGACTACACCTTCAAGGGTGCCCTGTCCCACCAGGTGGGTGAAGAGGGCTCATACACTATTCCCGAAGCTTTAGAGAAAGTAGAAGTTACCGTAACAGTAGATGAACAGGTAACAGTAACTGCCACCTATAAGTTCAGTTACGATGTGCCTGCAGAAATTATTGCCGGGACAAACGTAGAAATACCTGTTACCTTTGCCACAGACGAACCAGGTGATGCCGGTTATGACGGTGTCAGGTTTAAGGGAGAAGCTCAGGGTCCCGGAAACGTAACCTTTACGGCCCAGGACAGTGCAGGTCAGGAGCACAGCTTTACCAACACAGGTTACTGGGGACCCTCTGGTAGTTTTGATCTACCTGCAGACTACTCATCTACAACTGATTGGGTACTAACCTTCAGTGGGGTCGGGTCATATGACATCACCTTCAGTCTCATAGAAGCGCCGGAGGGGGATGTAATTGCAGGCATTACAGGTTCAGAAGAAATAAAAGTTGTCGAAGAAGGAGAACCCATTGAAGATGTAACCTTTGAAGATCTAAAAAAAGAAATCGGAGCCCTTATTGCAGATGGAACTCTTAACAGAGGACAAGGAAATGCCCTGTTGGCAACTCTGTCGGCTGCAGAAAGAAGTATTGACAGGGGTAATACAAATACAGCCTGCAATAACTTAGGTGCTTTTATTAACCAGGTAAAAGCCTTTATGCGGGCCGGAACTCTGGAAGAAAATGAAGGGGAAGAGTTAATTGATCTAACCCAGAGTCTTACTGAACTATTGTCAGGTTAAGAATAAACAAATAAAAAATACGATAGATTGTTTAGCAATACCGAAGGGATGGCCATAATAGCCATCCCTTCTTTTACGTTTTTTTTTGTTGTAAAAACTGACTAAAAGCAAGTTGGAGCAATTAAGAGGTCGGCCTGTTGGTAAATCTTTTTTGGTTGACTTAGGAAGATCAGTCATTAATCATAAGATTTAGTTCATTAATACGTGCTATAGCTTTAGCGCGTGTATTTACATTAAGTTTACGGAAGATGTTTTGCACGTGGTTTTTCACAGTAATGGTACTGATAAATAATTTTTCAGCAATGTCCTTATTGGACATGCCTTTTGCCAAAAGAGGTAGAACTTCCCGCTCCCTGATGGTCAGTGATTTAACTGTTTCTAATACTTCCTGGTTATTTTCCTTATACATTTTATTTTCCTTTATAAATCCCTGATGAAGACTTTCTATATAATCTAACAACCTGTTACATTTTCTTGTTGAGGTAAGAAGGGACTGCTGTGTTTTCAAATTTTTAATAAGATTAAAAAGTTCTTCACCTTCATCGATAAATATACGGTAGTAACCTTCTCTGACTCCCTTTTGAATTGCATCTTTTGCACTCTTTAAAGCACGATCCATCTTGTTTAACCTTTGATAGCACAATGCTTGCAGGATAAGGTTTTCTATTTTCTGTCCTATCCCGCCTTCTTCTTCTAATATAACTTCCATTTTTTCTGTAAGGAGAAGAGCTTTTTGGGGTTGCTCCAGGTAAATATAAACTCGCGCTAAAGTAGCAAAGAGATAATGCTGCAAAATAGTAATTTCATCATCAATAGAGATTTGGCAATTACCCAGCCAGCTATAAACCATATCCCGGTCATTCATTTTTAAAAAGATCCTTACTTTATGGGCTTGAATTATAGATGACCAGTGTTGCAATTTCTGCTCCTTAATTTTCTTACTGAGCAAATCTAACAGTTCCAGGGCAGCACGGGGCTTGCCCGTTCCGATTTTTATTTTTGAAGCAGTAATATAAGTGGGAACTAATACTCCCAGATCAATATTATCCC
>PWER01000095.1 GCA_003553565.1 Nitriliruptoria bacterium
GCCGGACTGGCAGCGTTGCGGCTCCGCTGTCCCCGACCTAGTCTTCACCCGACTGCCGCAGACCGCCTGGCTCCGCACCGCGTGCGGCGAAGGGGTCGCCCGAGGCGACCGGCCGGCGCAGGCGACACTCGCACACGGCGCCGCCGTGTCCCCGTGCGCCTGCGCCTCCCGATCTGCGGGAGGCGCTTTCTCATGCAGAGCGCCTCACCCACCGAAAGGAGCAGCGATGGCACGTCCTGACAAGGTCGCCGTCGTCGAGGACGTCGCCGAGCGCCTGGAGCGCAGCAACGCCGCGGTGCTGACCGAGTTCCGCGGGCTCTCGGTGGACGACCTGGCAGAGCTGCGCCGCCGGCTGCGCGAGGAGGACGCCACCTACCGGGTGGTCAAGAACACCCTCACGCGCCGCGCCGCGGAGCGCGCTGGCCTCGACATCCCCGACGACCTCCTGACCGGTCCCACCGCGCTGACGTTCTGCGACGGCGACCCGGTCGCGGCCGCCAAGGTGCTGCGCAAGTTCAGTGACGAGCGCCCGCAGCTGGTGTTCAAGGCCAGCGTCATGGACGGGCAGCTGCTCGACGCCGAGCAGACCCGCGAGCTGGCCGACCTCGCCTCCCGCGAGGAGCTGCTGGCGCAGATGGCCGGCCTGATGGGGTCGGTCGTCGCCCAGCCGGCGCGCCTGGCACACGCGAGCCTCGCCAAGATGGCCCGGCTGCTGTCGGCCTACCAGGACAAGCGCGAGTCCACTGGCGAGCAGGCCTGACCAACCGGCGCGCACCGCACGTCGGCCACGACCCCGATCAACGCGACGAAGCCACGATCCGCAAGGAGCACACCATGGCCAAGATGAGCACCGACGAGCTGCTCGAGCAGTTCAAGGAGATGACGCTGCTCGAGCTCAGCGAGTTCGTGAAGAAGTTCGAGGAGGAGTTCGACGTCGAGGCGGCTCCTGCGATGGCGATGGCCGCGCCCGCCGCCGGCGGCGAGGCCGCTGCCCCCGAGGAGGAGCAGACCGAGTTCGACGTGGTGCTCAACGACGCGGGCAGCCAGAAGATCCAGGTGATCAAGGAGGTCCGCGGCCTCACCAACCTGGGCCTGAAGGAGGCCAAGGAGATGGTCGACGGCCTGCCCAAGCCCATCCTGGAGGGCGTGGACAAGGAGCAGGCGGAGTCGGCCAAGGAGGCCCTGGAGGGCGCCGGCGCCACCGTCGAGGTCAAGTGATCCAGGGGTCGGGGCGCCGCGCGGGGTGAGCCCCCGCGGCGTCCCGCGCCTGGTCCGCATCCCCCGGCGCCCGCCGCCGGAGTTGACAACCCCCTGATGGCGCTGCAGGCTGATGGGGCGTCGACCCGCGACGCCCCGGCCCGCACCCCGCCAGACGAGGAGCTGCGTGCCCGCCCACGGAACGGGAACCGGCCGAGAGGCCGCATGCCGTTGACGAGCAGTGTCACCGAACGGTACACTGCTCGTTTGCCTGTCCACACTTCCGAGGGTTGGCTCGCCGCTGTGCTGCGCTCCGTGCTCGCGCGACCGTCACGGTCCGCCCGCGCGCGAGCTGCGCGCCACCTCCGTCGTTCACCCTGAGCCCGACGCGCTGCTGGAGGTCACCGACGTGCCGACGTCGAACGCCGACCTGTTCTCCACCGACCGCCTCTCCTTCGCCAAGATCGCCGAGCCGCTCCCGCTGGAGCAGCTCGACCTCGTGGCGATCCAGCGTCAGTCCTTCTCCTGGCTGACTGTGGACGGCCTCGACGAGGTCTTCGCGGAGATCTCCCCCATCGAGGACTTCACCGGGCAGATGGCCTTGAGCTTCTCCGAGCACCGGTTCGAGGAGCCCAAGCACTCTGTGGAGGAGTGCAAGGAGAAGGACCTCACCTACTCGGCGCCGCTGTTCGTCACCGCTGAGTTCGTGAACCGCTCCACCGGCGAGATCAAGTCCCAGACGGTCTTTATGGGCGACTTCCCGATGATGACCGAGGGCGGGACGTTCATCATCAACGGGACCGAGCGGATCGTGGTCAGTCAGCTCGTGCGCTCGCCGGGCGTGTACTACGACGAGGTGCTCGAGAAGACCACCCAGAGCCCCGTCTACGGCTGCAAGATCATCCCCAGCCGCGGTGCCTGGCTCGAGTTCGAGATCGACAAGCGCGGGCTCGCCGGCGTGCGCGTGGACCGCAAGCGCCGCCAGCACCTCAGCGTGCTGTACCGGGCGCTCAAGGGCCTGGAGTGGAACCCCGCCAGCGGCACCTACGAGCTCGCCGCCCGTGAGGTCCTGGACGAGCCGGTGCCCGACGAGGAGATCCTCGCGTTCTTCGATCACGCGCCCACGATCGAGGAGACGCTGCAGCGCGACACCATCAGCACGCCCTCCGAGGCGCTGATGGACATCTACCGCAAGCTGCGTCCGGGCGAGCCCCCGACCGAGGAGTCCTCGGGCGCGCTGCTCGTCAACCTCTTCTTCAACCCCAAGCGCTACGACCTCGCCAAGGTCGGGCGCTACAAGGCCAACAAGAAGCTCGGCGAGGAGCTGGTCCGCCTGGGCCTGCGCTCGGTCGAGGAGGCCATGCCCCTGGCCGACGCCGACACCGACACGGTGCCCCACCTCCTCGCCCGCGCCGAGGAGAGCGAGGGGCACGGCCGCGTGGCGCTGCGCGACGACGAGCAGAGCGCGCCGGCGTTCAGCCCGATCCTCACCAAGGAGGACGTGCTGGCCACGATGTCCTACATCGTGCGCCTGTCCCATGGCGAGGAGGGCTACGAGGTCGACGACATCGACCACTTCGGCAACCGGCGGCTGCGCAGCGTCGGCGAGCTCATCCAGAACCAGATCCGGATCGGGCTGTCGCGCATGGAGCGGGTTGTGCGCGAGCGCATGACCACCCAGGACATCGAGCAGATCACACCGCAGACGCTGATCAACATCCGCCCCGTGGTGGCCTCCATCAAGGAGTTCTTCGGGGCGAGCCAGCTCAGCCAGTTCATGGACCAGACCAACCCGGTGTCGGGGCTGACCCACAAGCGCCGCCTGTCGGCGCTGGGCCCCGGTGGCCTGAGCCGTGAGCGCGCCGGCTTCGAGGTCCGCGACGTCCACGCCAGCCACTACGGCCGGATGTGCCCGATCGAGACCCCAGAGGGCCCGAACATCGGCCTCATCGGCTCGCTTGCGACCTACGCGCGCATCAACGAGTTCGGCTTCGTCGAAACGCCCTACCGCAAGGTCGTCGACGGTCAGGTCAGCGACCGGATCGACTACCTCACCGCCGACGAAGAGGACCGCATGACCATCGCCCAGGCCAACGCGCCACTGGGCGATGACGGGACCTTCGTCAACCCGCTGGTGCTGTGCCGCGCACGCCAGGGCGAGGTCCGGGAGGTCCCGCCCGAAGAGGTCGACTACATGGACGTCAGCCCCCGGCAGGTCGTGTCGGTGGCCGCGGCCATGATCCCGTTCCTCGAGCACGACGACGCCAACCGGGCGCTGATGGGCACCAACATGCAGCGGCAGGCGGTGCCGCTGCTGCGCCCTGACGCGCCCTACGTGGGCACCGGCCTGGAGGCCAAGGCGGCGCTGGATGCCGGCGACGTGGTGCGCGCCGAGGAGGACGGCATCGTCGTGGAGGTCTCGGCCGACCGCATCATCAGCAAGACCCACGATGACCGGCTCGAGAAGCACTTCCTCCGCAAGTTCGACCGCACCAACCAGGGCACCTGCTACACGCAGCGCCCGCTGGTGGAGGAGGGCGACGAGGTCGCCGCCGGTCAGGTGATCGCCGACGGGCCGTCCAACGACCGCGGCGAGATGGCGCTCGGGCAGAACCTGCTCGTGGCGTTCATGTCCTGGGAGGGCTTCAACTTCGAGGACGCGATCATCATCTCGGACCGTCTGGTCAAGGACGACGTCCTCTCCTCGATCCACATCGAGGAGCACGAGACCGACGCGCGCGACACCAAGCTCGGCCCCGAGGAGATCACCCGCGACATCCCCAACGTGAGCGAGGAGGTGCTCGCCAACCTCGACGAGCGCGGGATCATCCGCATCGGCGCCGAGGTGACCCCGGGGGATGTGCTGGTCGGCAAGGTGACGCCCAAGGGCGAGACCGAGCTCACCCCCGAGGAGCGCCTGCTGCGCGCGATCTTCGGCGAGAAGGCTCGCGAGGTGCGCGACACCTCGCTGAAGGTGCCCCACGGCGAGTCCGGCCGGGTCATCCACGTCAGCACGTTCAACCGTGAGGACGGCGACGAGATGCAGCCCGGGGTCAACGAGATCGTGCGCGTCTACGTGGCCCAGAAGCGCAAGATCTCCGACGGCGACAAGCTCGCCGGGCGCCACGGCAACAAGGGCGTCATCGCCCAGATCCTCGCCGAGGAGGACATGCCGTTCCTCGCCGACGGCACCCCGGTCGACATGGTCCTCAACCCGCTGGGCGTGCCCAGCCGGATGAACGTCGGCCAGGTCATGGAGACCCACCTCGGCTGGGTCGCCAAGCAGGGCTGGGAGTACGAGGAGCGGCCCGCGTGGTTCGACCGCCTCGGCTGGGGCGACGACATGCTCGCCTGGGGCGGTGACGGCACCGTCAGCTCGCCGGTGTTCGACGGCTGCAACGAGGACGAGCTCACCGACCTGCTCGCCCACAGCAAGACCAACCGCGACGGGCTGCAGCTCGTCGGCGGGTCCGGCAAGGCCACCCTGATCGACGGCCGCTTCGGCGAGCCGATCGACCAGGACATCACCGTGGGCTACATGTACATCCTGAAGCTGCTGCACCTGGTGGACGACAAGATCCACGCGCGCTCGACCGGCCCCTACTCGATGATCACCCAGCAGCCGCTGGGCGGCAAGGCGCAGTTCGGCGGCCAGCGCTTCGGTGAGATGGAGGTCTGGGCGCTCGAGGCCTACGGGGCCGCCTACGCGCTGCAGGAGCTGCTGACCGTCAAGAGCGACGACGTCCTGGGCCGCGTGAAGGTCTACGAGGCGATCGTCAAGGGCGACAACATCCCCGAGCCCGGCATCCCCGAGTCGTTCAAGGTGCTCGTCAAGGAGATGCAGAGCCTGTGCCTGAACGTCGAGGTGCTCTCGGCCGAGGGCCACGAGATCGAGATGCGCGAGAGCGACGAGGACGCCTTCCGCGCCGCCGAGGAGCTGGGGATCGACCTCTCCCGCCCCGAGCGCGGCTCGGAGGACGTGTCCCTGGGCGGGTGAGACAACGGGTCTCGCGGTCCCGGTCGGCGGCGGGGCCCCCGAACCTGGCTCCGCCAGAACCGTCCCACCGCCGACCGGGACCGCGAGACCCCCGAGCCCCGGCTGCGCCAGAACCGTCCCACCGCCGACCGGGACCGCGAGACCCCCGGCTGACTGCGCCACCACCAGCCCCAGCCGCGCGAGGGGCACCAGAGGTCGAAGGAGACCGATAGATGCTCGACGTCAACAACTTCGACGAGCTGCGGATCAGTCTTGCCACGCAGGATCAGATCCGCATGTGGTCCAACGGTGAGGTCAAGAAGCCGGAGACCATCAACTACCGCACGCTCAAGCCCGAGAAGGACGGCCTGTTCTGCGAGAAGATCTTCGGGCCGACCCGGGACTGGGAGTGCTACTGCGGCAAGTACAAGCGGGTGCGCTTCAAGGGCATCATCTGCGAGCGCTGTGGCGTGGAGGTCACCCGCTCCAAGGTGCGCCGCGACCGCATGGGGCACATCGAGCTGGCCGCACCGGTCACCCACATCTGGTACTTCAAGGGCGTGCCCAGCCGCCTGGGGTACCTCCTCGACCTGCCGCCCAAGGACCTCGAGAAGGTCATCTACTTCGCGGCCCACGTCATCACCCGCGTCGACGAGGACCAGCGCCACGAGGACCTGCCCACCCTCGAGGCGGAGATCGCCGACGAGAAGAAGCAGCTGTCCAAGCAGCTCGAGGTCGACCGCGAGCAGCTCCTCAAGGACCTCGAGAACGAGGTCTCCGAGCTCGAGGAGCAGGGCGCGAAGTCCGACCAGGTGCGCAAGAAGCGCCGCGAGTACGAGAAGCAGCTCCAGCAGGTCAGCGATGAGGCCGAGCAGCGCCTCGAGCGCCTCGACCAGGTCCTCGAGACCTTCAAGGAGCTCGAGCCCAAGCAGCTGATCACCGACGAGCTGCTCTACCGCGAGCTGTACGACCGCTACGCCGAGTACTTCGACGGCGGCATGGGCGCCGAGGCGGTGCGCGACCTGCTCGCCAGCATCGACTTCGACGCCGAGGCCGAGGAGCTGCGCCGCATCCTCGACGAGGAGAACGACAAGCTCCGCGCCGGCACGCGACGGACGCGCTCGCAGAAGGCGACCCGGGCGGTCAAGCGCCTGAAGGTGGTCGAGGCGTTCCGCGGCACGGGCAGCGACCCGACCGTGATGGTGGTCAAGGCCATCCCGGTGATCCCGCCGGACCTGCGCCCCATGGTCCAGCTCGATGGTGGCCGGTTCGCCACCAGCGATCTGAACGACCTCTACCGCCGCGTCATCAACCGCAACAACCGGCTCAAGCGCCTGCTCGATCTCGGCGCCCCCGAGATCATCGTGAACAACGAGAAGCGGATGCTGCAGGAGTCAGTCGACGCGCTGTTCGACAACGGCCGCCGCGGCCGCCCCGTCACCGGGCCCGGCAACCGGCCGCTCAAGTCGATCAGCGACATGCTCAAGGGCAAGCAGGGCCGCTTCCGCCAGAACCTGCTCGGCAAGCGCGTCGACTACTCGGGCCGGTCGGTGATCGTCGTCGGCCCGGGTCTGCGCATGCACCAGTGCGGCCTGCCCAAGCAGATGGCGCTGGAGCTGTTCAAGCCGTTCGTCATGAAGCGGCTGGTGGACCTCAACTACGCCCAGAACATCAAGAGCGCCAAGCGGATGGTGGAGCGCCAGCGCCCGCAGGTCTGGGACGTGCTCGAGGAGGTCATCAGCGACCCCCCGGTGCTGCTGAACCGCGCTCCCACACTGCACCGCCTCGGCATCCAGGCGTTCGAGCCGGTGCTGGTGGAGGGCAAGGCCATCCAGATCCACCCGCTGGTCTGCGCGGCGTTCAACGCCGACTTCGACGGTGACCAGATGGCGGTGCACCTGCCGCTGTCGTCGGAGGCCCAGGCCGAGGCCCGGGTCCTGATGATGAGCTCCAACAACATCCTGTCGCCGGCGACCGGGCGACCCGTCGCCTCGCCGAGCCAGGACATGGTGCTCGGCGCCTACTACCTGACCCAGGCCGAGGGCGTGAACGGCCAGGGCAGCGTCCCCGACGCCGACTGGCTGCGCAGCGTCCAGGAGGGCGAGGAGCGCATCCCGCGCTTCGCCTCGCCCGACGAGGTGCACATGGCCTACGACCTGCGGGACGTGTCGCTGCACCAGTGGGTCCTGGTGAAGCTGCGTGATCGCTGGGTGCCGGTCGACTCGGTGCTCGGCGGGATCGACCCCGAGGACGAGACGGTCGAGGTCGCCGAGGGCCTGGCGCGCTCGCCCCGCGGACTGCGCGTGGTCACCACGCCCGGCCGGGTGATGTTCAACGAGATCGTCCCGGCCTCGCTGCCCTACCACAACCACCTGGTGACCAAGCGCGACCTCGCCGACCTCGTCAACCGCTGCGCTGACACGCTGACCCGCGCCGAGACCGCCGAGGTGCTCGACGACCTCAAGGACATCGGCTTCCGCTGGGCCACCCAGGCCGGCGTGACCGTCGCGGTCTCCGATCTGACGGTGCCCGAGGCCAAGCGCGAGCTCGTCGAGAGCTCCGACGACAAGGCGCTGCAGATCGAGCGGCGCTACCGCAAGGGCTTCCTGACCGACGCCGAGCGTCGTCGCGAGCTCCAGGACGTCTGGGATACCGCGACCAACGATGTCGCCGAGGCGATGGAGCGCAACTTCGGGCGCCTCAACCCGCTGTACATGATGGCCAACTCCGGCGCCCGCGGCTCGATGACCCAGATCCGCCAGCTCGCCGGGATGCGCGGGTTGGTGGCGAACCCGCGGGGCGAGACCATCGAGCGACCCATCAAGTCCAACTTCCGCGAGGGTCTGTCGGTGCTGGAGTACTTCATCTCCACCCACGGCGCCCGCAAGGGTCTGGCCGACACGGCGCTGCGGACCGCCGACTCCGGCTACCTCACCCGTCGCCTGGTCGACATCGCCCAGGACCTGATCGTGCGGGAGGAGGACTGCGGCGCCTCGCGCGGCCTGGACGTCCGGGTGGGCGACAACGACTCCCAGTCGCTGTACGGGCGCACCATCGCCCGCGACGTCACGTTCCCGGGCTCAGAGGAGGTGCTGCTGCCCGCCGGCACCGAGGTCGCCGACGCCGAGGTGCGAACCCTGCGCGATGCCCTGATGAAGGGGCTCGACCCTCACACCGGCGAGGCCCTCGACACCGCACCGACCGAGACCGACCGCCAGGTGCAGGTCCGCAGCGTCCTGACCTGCAGCGCCAAGGTCGGGGTGTGCGCCGCCTGCTACGGCCGTGCCCTGTCGGAGGGCAAGCGCGTCCAGCTCGGCGAGGCCGTGGGCATCATGGCGGCCCAGTCGATCGGTGAGCCCGGCACGCAGCTGACCATGCGCACCTTCCACACCGGTGGCGTCGCCGGCGAGGACATCACCTCGGGGCTGCCCCGCGTGGTCGAGCTCTTCGAGGCGCGCAGCCCCAAGGGCAAGGCCGAGATCGCCCACATCTCGGGCCGCGTGTCGCTGGACAAGACCGAGAAGCACACGACCGTCACGATCGAGGGCGACGACGACAAGGTCGTCACGACCGTGCCGCTGGCGCGTCGCCTGTACGTCGAGGACGGCGCGACCGTCCGCGTGGGCCAGCAGCTGACCGACGGCTCCATCGACCCCCACGACATGCTCGAGGTGCTCGGCGTGCGCGAGACCCAGCGCCTGCTCGTGGAGGAGGTGCAGCAGGTCTACCGGTCGCAGGGCGTGAGCGTCCACGACAAGCACGTGGAGCTGATCGTGCGCCAGATGCTGCGGCGCGTGACGGTCATCGAACCCGGCGACACCGACCTGCTCCCCGGCGACCTGGTGGATCGCCTGGTGTTCCAGGAGGCCAACCGCGCGGTGGTGGATCAGGGCGGCCAGCCGGCCAAGGGCCGCCAGGTCCTCATGGGCATCACCAAGGCGTCGCTGGCCACCGACTCGTGGCTGTCGGCCGCCTCGTTCCAGGAGACCACCCGCGTGCTCACCGAGGCCGCCATCGAGGGTCGTCGCGACGCCCTCATCGGCCTCAAGGAGAACGTGATCATCGGCAAGCTGATCCCTGCCGGCACGGGGCTGCGGACCTACCGCGACGTGCGCCCGCTGCCCACCGAGATGCCCGAGCAGATCGTGCCCGCCGACCTGCTCGAGCGCTTCGACGACGGCTACGGCGGCGACGGCTACGACGGCTACGAGGGCTACGACGACGGTGCCGCTGACGGCAACGGCGAGCTGTCGGGTCGGTTCCTCGACGACGTCGACGACCAGCGCTCGTAAGCGGCGGGGCTGGTCGGTGCGCGCCAGGCGCCGACCGCCCCGCACGCCGGGTTCCTCCCGAGCTGCGCGCGGCGCCGAGGCGCCCCGGTCTGGTTGACGCAGTCCCGCTACCGACGTAGCATTGTCGGCTGTGGCCGCACCCGGGCACGCGCCCGGGCTGCTGCGCGCGCAGTCGTCGCGACCGAGTCGCTACCCTGGCCGCCAGCCGGCACCGCGACCGCGCGCTCGCACAACCACCGCCGGGAAGGTCGCGGCCCGGCGCCGCGGGCGCCGCGCGCCCACCACCGCACCGACCCGCACCGATCAGGCGACCACGCCCGCACCACACAGCAGGAACGGACCCACGATGCCCACGATCCAGCAGCTCATCCGGAAGGGCCGTCAGGACAAGGCCGAGAAGGCCACGACGCCGGCGCTGCGCGGGTCGCCCCAGCGACGGGGCGTGTGCACGCGCGTGTACACCACCACGCCGAAGAAGCCGAACTCGGCGCTGCGCAAGGTCGCCCGTGTGCGCCTCACTTCGGGCATCGAGGTGACCGCCTACATCCCCGGTGAGGGGCACAACCTGCAGGAGCACTCGATGGTGCTGGTGCGCGGCGGCCGCGTGCGCGACCTGCCGGGTGTGCGCTACAAGGTGGTGCGCTCGGCGCTGGACGCCTCCGGCGTGCGCGACCGCAAGCAGGGCCGTTCGAAGTACGGCGCCAAGAAGAGCTGACGGCGCCTCGCGCCAGCCCCGCCGACCGACGTCCGAGCCCGTCGCGACCGACCGAGAGGACCCACCCATGCCGCGCAAGGGACCCGTACCGAAGCGCAAGCTGCCCCCGGACCCCAAGCACGACAGCACGCTGGTGACCCAGCTCACCAACCGGCTGATGCTGGACGGGAAGCGCAGCACCGCCGAGGGCATCGTCTATGACGCGTTCGACCTGATCGCCCAGCGCTCCGGTGGCGACCCGGTGCAGACCTTCAAGCGGGCGGTGGACAACGTCCGCCCGCAGATGGAGGTCAAGTCACGTCGCGTCGGCGGTGCCACCTACCAGGTGCCGATCGAGGTCAAGCAGCAGCGCGCCACCACCCTGGCTCTGCGGTGGATCGTGCAGTACTCGCGCAACCGCCGGGAGCACTCCATGAAGGAGCGCCTGGCCGGCGAGCTGATGGACGCCGCGAACAACGCGGGCGCCTCGGTCAAGCGCCGCGACGACACCCACCGCATGGCCGAGGCCAACAAGGCCTTCGCCCACTACCGCTGGTAGCCCGAGCCCGGCTCGGATCTCCGGTCAAGACCACGAGGACGATCATGCCCAAGCGCGACGCCCCGCTCGAGTCGATCCGCAACATCGGGATCATGGCTCACATCGATGCGGGCAAGACCACGCTCACCGAGCGGATCCTGTACTACGCAGGCCGCACCTACAAGCTCGGCGAGGTCCACGACGGCGCCGCCGTCATGGACTGGATGGCCCAGGAGCAGGAGCGTGGGATCACCATCACGTCGGCTGCCACCTACTGCGAGTGGCGCGGCCAGGTGATCCACATCATCGACACCCCCGGGCACGTCGACTTCACCGTCGAGGTCGAGCGCAGCCTGCGGGTCCTGGACGGGGCCATCGCGGTGTTCGACGCCGTCAACGGGGTCGAGCCGCAGTCGGAGACGGTGTGGCGCCAGGGCGACAAGTACCGGGTGCCGCGCCTGTCGTTCATCAACAAGATGGACCGGATAGGCGCGGACTTCTACATGTCGGTGGACTCCATCAAGGAGCGCCTGGGCGCGCGGCCGGTGCCGCTGCAGCTGCCCATCGGGGCCGAGAGCGACTTCCGGGGCGTGATCGACCTCGTCGAGCAGAACGCCCGCGTGTGGGACACCGACGTGGACACCCACGGCACGTCGTGGAGCGAGGTCGAGGTCCCCGAGGACATGCGCGAGACCTACGAGGCCTACCGCGCCGAGCTGCTCGAGACCGTCGCCGAGTCCGACGAGGATCTGCTCGACCTCTACCTGACCGAGGGGGACCTGCCCAAGGACAAGATCGTGCACGGCATCCGCCAGCTCACGATCGACAACGAGATCACCCCGGTCTTCTGCGGCACCGCCTTCAAGAACAAGGGCGTGCAGCTGCTGCTCGACGCCGTCAACGCCTACCTGCCGAGCCCCGTCGACGTGCCCCCGGTCACCGGTGAGGACCCCCGCGACGGCTCGCCGATGGTGCGCAAGGCCAGCGACGACGAGCCCTTCAGCGCGCTGGCCTTCAAGATCCAGGCGGACCCCTACGTCGGCAAGCTGACGTACTTCCGCATCTACTCCGGCACCCTCGACCAGGGCCAGCAGGTCCTCAACCCGATCAAGGACCGCAAGGAGCGCATCGGGCGCATCCTGCAGATGCACGCCAACCACCGGCAGGACAAGGACGTCGCCCACGCCGGCGACATCCTCGCCGCCGTGGGGCTCAAGCAGACCCAGACGGGCGACACCCTGTGCGACCCCTCCTCGCCCATCCTGCTGGAGCGCATGGACTTCCCGGCGCCGGTGATCCACATCGCCATCGAGCCCAAGACCAAGGCCGACCAGCAGCGCCTCGGCGACTCCCTCCAGCGCCTCTCCGAGGAGGACCCGACCTTCACGGTGCGCACCGAGGAGGAGACCGGCCAGACCATCATCGGCGGCATGGGCGAGCTGCACCTCGACGTGATCGTCGACCGCCTGCTCCGCGAGTTCAAGGTCGACGCCAACGTCGGCAAGCCGCAGGTCGCCTACCGCGAGACGATCCTGAGCCCCGTCAAGGGACACCGAGTGCGCTTCAAGCGCCAGACCGGCGGTGCCGGCCAGTTCGCCGAGCTCGACCTGGACCTCGAGCCCTCCGGCAAGCTGGCCGACGAGCCCCGGCAGATCGTCGACGAGGAGGGCAACCCCACCGGTGAGGTCGGTGGCTACGCGTTCGAGGACAAGATCCGCGGCGGCGCCATCCCCAAGGAGTACATCCCCTCCATCGACGAGGGCATCCGCGAGGCGATGGAGGGCGGCGTCCTCGCCGGCTACCCCATCGTCGACGTGCGCGCCCGCGTGACCGACGGGAGCTACCACGAGGTCGACTCCTCGGAGATGGCCTTCAAGATCGCCGGGTCGATCGCGTTCAAGGAGGCGGCCAAGAAGGCGGGCGTCACCCTGCTGGAGCCGGTGATGGACGTGGAGGTCGTCACCCCCGAGGAGTACATGGGGGACGTCATCGGCGACCTCTCCGGGCGGCGCGGGAAGGTCGGCCAGATGGGCGACCGCGGCAACAGCAAGATCGTCACCGCGCGCGTGCCGCTGTCGGAGATGTTCGGGTACGCCACGGACCTGCGCTCCAAGACCCAGGGCCGGGCCACCTACACGATGCAGTTCGCGGGCTACGAGAAGGTGCCCAACGAGGTCGCCGACGAGATCGTCCGCAGGATCCGCGGCGAGTGACCACGAGCCCGAGGGCCGGGAGGCCGGCCCTCGGGCGCAGCCTGAACCGACGCACTTTTCTGGCGCAGCGAGGAGCGAATCATGGGCAAGGCGAAGTTCGAGCGGACGAAGCCGCATCTGAACGTGGGCACGATTGGTCATATTGATCATGGGAAGACCACGTTGACGGCGGCGATCACGAATGTGCTGCA
>PWER01000142.1 GCA_003553565.1 Nitriliruptoria bacterium
ACTCCTGCCACTCCTCGGGCACGTCGTCCTCGTAGGAGATGGCGTCCACCGGGCACACCGGCTCGCAGGCCGCGCAGTCGATGCACTCGTCGGGCTGGATGTAGAGCATCCGCGGGCCCTCATAGATGCAGTCGACCGGGCACTCATCGACACAGGCCTTGTCCTTGACGTCGATGCAGGGCTCGGCGATCACGTACACCATGCCGTTCATCCTCTCTGGGTGACGCAGGGCCGGGCCGGCGTGGCGGTCTCGGCCTCGAACGAGGCCTATTTTATAGGGTAGGTGCCCGCGAAAGCAACTCTTGTGGGCGTCAGCGCCAGAGAAAACCGGTCGGCGCGGGTCTACGAGCCCGCCGCGTCCCCATGCTCACCGCATCGACAGGGTCACCCCGAGGCGGCTGGCTCGGTCGGCGCGAGGTGAGCGATGCACAGCGACGGACCCACGAAGGGCTCGAGCTCGGTGGCCCGCAGCGGCGTGTGGGTGGCGTCCAGCGCCCCCTGGAGGAGCCCGAGGTGCACCGAGCACGCCACGTCCGGGTGCTGCTCGGCGACCTCGCGGAAGGGGCAGTCGTGGCAGTGCATCTCCGAGCTGTCCTCGCTCCACTCGGGGGCGAACCCGAGATCGGCGAACACGTCGAGCACCATGCGCTGCGACTCCTCGGCGCTCAGCCGGCAGTAGGGGGGTGGCTGCGCGAGGTAGGTGCCCCAGACGCGTCCGGCTCGGGTCGCCTCGGCCACCGCGTCCTCGGCGGTGGAGGCCAGGTGGCCGGCCAGGATCTCGGCGAGCACCCGGTAGCCCTCGGACCCGTTGCCCTGCTCGCCGTCGGCGGGGACGTAGAGCAGTCGCGGTCGCCCGCGGGCCTGACGATCCTCATGGTGCGCGCGCACCAGACCTGCTTCGCTGAGGATGTCCAGGTGCCCCCGGATCGTGGTCGCGTGGAGGGCGACCTCCTCGGCGAGCTCTCCAGCGCTGCGCGGCTCCTCGGCCGCCCGCAGCGCCCGCAGGATGCGCACCCGGCTGGGGTGTGCAAGGGCGCGGTGCACCCGAGGGTCCAACGGTGGATCCTCTCCCGGCGGCGACGTCACGTCGCGGTCAGTCTAGGAAGGTGCTTGGCTCGTGCCCGGCATCGTCTGCGGGGCCAGCCGCGGGAGAGCGGCACACCGGTGGAGAGCGACGGACCCGTGGCCTGGCCTGCGACACGTCGACGCCCCGGCGCGGAGCCGGGGCGCTGTCTGAAGGGGAGCGAAGCGTGTCGGCGGTGGGACTTGAACCCACAAGGAGCAAAAGCTCCACATGGCCCTCAACCATGCGCGTCTACCAGTTCCGCCACGCCGACGCGGGGCGAACGGGGAGTATGACACCACCCCCCGGGCCCTGCAAAGACGCGCACCGGGGTCGTCGGCGCGCGCCGGGCAGGGCGCTCACTCCTCGCCGCAGGCCTCGACGCGACGGGTCATCAGCACCACCGGTGCCGTGGCGCGATAGCCGAGCTCCTGCCAGAACGACAGCGCCCCCCGGTTGTCGGCGAAGACCAGCAGGTTGATCTGATCCGCGCCCCGCCCGCGCAGCCGGCGCTCGAGCTCGGCGACCAAGGCCTTGCCGACGCCGCTGCGCCGCAGCGCGGGAGCCACCGCCAGACGCATGATCCAGCCGCGCCGTCCGTCCCAGGTCCCCAGCACCGTGCCCACCACCGGGTGCTCGCCAGCCCCTGACGAACCCGCCTCGTGCCCGTCGGGAGGTGGCGCGCCCGCGTGCTCGGCCACCAGCACCAGCTCGGGATCCGCGTCGGCGGTGCGGGCGAGGTCGCCGCCCGGGTCGGCGACGTAGGACAGCATCCCCGCTGCGTCCCAGAGGTCGAGGATGGCGGGGTGGTCGCGCGCCTCCGCCGTGCGGACCACGGGCTCTGCCCGCTGGCCGGCCCGCGCGGCGGTGTCGTCGTGGTCGGGTTCGTCGTGGTCGGCATCGTGGGGCTCGGAGGCCGCCGCGGGCGTGTCACACATCGCCGAGCGAGTGTAGGTGTCGGCGGGGAGCCTCGGCGTGGTCTGGGAGCCCTTGTCCGCAGCGCGCGGATGCCGAGGAGTGCTGACGCGACCGGCTGGCACGCCGGCGCCGACTTGGCACGCTGGCGCCGCGCCGGCGGCCGTGTGACGAGACCACCGCCGTGAGCGAGTGCCCGACCGCGACAGGAGCGAAGCGCATGGCCAGCAGGCTCGAGGCGCTGTGGCCCCTGTGGCAGCTGCGGCTGCGCCTGGGGCCCCTCGAGCTGCGGCTTCCCACCGACGAGGACCTCGCCACCCTCGTCGACGTGGCCCGCCAGGGTGTGCATCCCCCGGACCGCATGCCGTTCCTCACCCCGTGGACCCTCGCACCGAGCCCCACGTTCGAGCGCAGCTTCCTGCAGCACCACTGGCGCCTGCGCGCCGACTGGTCACCGCAGGGCTGGCACCTGGACCTCGGCGTCTCCTACGAGGGCCAGCTGGTGGGCTGCCAGGGGATCTGGGCCAGCGAGTTCGCGGTGACCCGGGCAGTGGAGACCGGCTCGTGGCTGGGCCAGCGCTTCCAGGGGCTGGGCATCGGCACCACGATGCGCACCGCCGTGCTCGCCTTCGCCTTCGACCACCTCGGTGCGCTGGAGGCGCACTCGGGCACGCTGCCCGACAGCCCGGCCTCGGCCATCGTCTCGCGTCGCCTGCTGTACCGCGAGAACGGCGTGGCTGTGCGCTCGATCCGCGGGCAGCGCACCGTCGAGCAGCGCTACCGCCTGACCGCGCAGGACTGGCGCGCCCTGACCCGCCCCGAGGTGGAGGTCGAGGGGCTGGCCGCCTGCCGGGACCTCTTCGAGGCCGCCTGACTGCCGGCGCGCTGGCGGCGCGCCGGCCGGCCGCGGAGCTCGGCCGCGGAGCGGCTC
>PWER01000029.1 GCA_003553565.1 Nitriliruptoria bacterium
GACGGTGCCGCTGCGCCCGGATCTGGGACACCGCGTGCGACAGGAAGTCGGGCCGCGCGGTCGCCATCAGCACGCTCACCGAGGGGTGCTGGGGTCGGAGCGCCCCGGCGGCCTGCAGCTCGTGGGCGAGCACCGCATCGGGGTGGTGCTCGTGACGCACCGCGCGCAGCAGCGCCACGATGCAGCGCTCCCGCGCATCCGGATCAGAGGGGTCGAGGTCGGCCGCCTCGTCGACGGCGGCCAGCGGCGCGGGACCCAGATGCTCGCACCAGGACGCGAGCGCAGCGGGGCCGACCGACGCAGTGTCGGGCTGCACCATGGGTAGCCAACCGCGGGCCGCGGCCGCGACGACCGTGGCTGCGACGGCGCGCGGCGCGGCGAGCTCGCTGGGGACCACGACCGCGCTCCAGCGCGCGCCGTCCCGGGGAAGGGGATGACGAGGATCGACCGTCAGCCGCTCGTCGCCTGGCGTGGTCTGCAGCCGACTGGGGCGATCCACGTGCGGGTCGTAGCGCACGCGCTGCTGGCCGCTGGGGCCCACGGCCACCATCGGCGGGGCGGTGAGCCCCTGCCGTGCGCGCGGAGGCGCAGCGTCGCCCGCGATGATCGTGAGCGAGGGGTGCTCCCGCTCCCGCTCGAGGGCGGCATCAGGCGAGGGGCGCTGCGGCGCGATCGGGGTGACGCGAGGCGAGCCCCCAGCGATCGATCGTGCGTCCTCGCCATGCGTGGCCAGGAGCGGCAGCCCCGACAGCACGGCCCGCCGGGGCGCCCCACGGACGACCGCGGTGGCGGTGTGTCGTCGCGGCAGGTGCACCAGCGCCGTGGCGAGCGTCGCACCCAAGCGCAGCCGGACCTGGTGCGCGTCGCTGCGACGCTCGGCATGCACCGCATCCAGCGTCAGCCGATCGTCCGACAGCACCGGAGCGAGTCCCGGCATGGCCGAGGCCGCACTGCTCGAGGCCAAGGCCACGAGCTGCACCACCGCCCCGCGGTGGACCCGCAGCCGCCGCAGCACCGCGAGCACGCGCGAGGGGTGGGAGGCCGAGCTCGCCACCACGACCGTGGCGTCCAGTGGGAGCTGGGCGAGCGCGAGCCGGGGCGCCTCGTCGAGCGCGGCGACGCCATCCAGCTCGGGGGCCAGCTCGCCCAGCGCGTCCGAGAGCTCGTGGGTGGGCGCGATCCCCCAACGCGGGGCACCAGGGGCGAGGTCGTCCAGCGCGAGCGCCTGACGGCCTGCGTCGTAGACTGCCTGTGCTCCCATTGCCCTGGCCCCGATGCTCGAGGACGCCGTGATGGACGACGCGCCAGCCCCGGGGGCCCCACGGCGCAGGCGCAGCGACGGGGGCGCGGCGGTGCCCCGACTCCCGGCAGCGGCGGTGCAGGATAACAACTGGCGCGCGCTCGACGTCCCGAGCCCTGCTGCGCTGTCGCGGCTCCCACGGATCACGGTCGTCATCCCCGCCCGCGACGAGGCCGAGCGCCTCAGGCTCACGCTCGCCGCTCTGGCAGGGCAGCACTACCCTCACGACCTGCTCGAGGTCATCGTGGTCGATGACGGCAGCGACCCCCCGTTGACGCTGCCCGAGCACGCCCCGCCGGCACGCCTGCTGCGGCAGGAGGCCGAGGGCTTCGGGGCGGGGCGAGCACGGAACCTTGGTGCGGCCGAGGCAACCGGTGAGGTGCTGCTCTTCCTCGATGCGGACATGGCCGGAGAGCCCGAGCTGCTCCGGGCCCATGCGCGGTGGCACACCGTCGTCAGGGACGCGGTGGTGGTGGGCCCGCGCTGGTTCGCCGATGGTGATGACGCCGAGGAGGCGCGGATCTCCCCGAGCGCGTTGACCGAGGGCCGGCTCACCGAGCTCGTGGACCCCCAGCGCGCCACGTCAGAGGACTGGTGGCAGGCGGCCCTCGAGCGCACCGACGAGCTCACCGCGCGGCGCACCGACCTGTTCGGCGCGGTGATCAGCTGCAACCTCTCGCTGCGCACCGAGACCTTCGACGCGCTCGGCGGGTTCACCCCGTTCGGGCGACGTGGCATCGAGGACACCGAGCTCGGATGGCGAGCCTTCGACGCCGGTGCGCTCCTCGTGCCCGACCGGCAGGCCCGGGCATGGCACCTCTCCGCCAAGAGCCACCTCATGTCGCAGGGGGCCGAGGGGACGAAGCGCCGCCGGCTGCCGTTGCTGTGGCACCACGTGCCCGGCCACCGGGCACGCCCGCGGGATGCGGCCCGCCGCTTCCTGGTCCCACGCATCGCCATCGAGGTGGATGGGCGTGAGGCCACGTTCGAGGAGATCGTCGACGGTGTCGAGGCGCTCCTCGCGAGCAGCGTGAAGGACCTGGCCGTGGAGCTGCTGCTCGACGACGGGGAGGACGGGCGCCTCGCCCGCGAGGCGCTGGAGCCCGACCACCGCATCCGCCTGGACGACCGCACGGCAGCGCCCGTTCGCGTCGCCCTGCCGCGGCCACTGGACCTGCTCCCGGACGCCCTCGCGCGCCTGTGCGAGCCCCTGGAGACGGCCAAGGTGGGCCTGGTCACCGCGATCGTGCCGATGGAGTCGCGCCCGGACAGCCCGGAGGTCGCGGTGCATGCCTGGCGGCGACGCGCCGCATTGCGCGCGCAGCAGGTGTGGCTCGATCGCCACGGTGGCCAGCCACCGGCCCCGAGCGATGACGGCCAGGAGGCCATCGAGCTCCGCCACGTGATCGACGAGCTGTTCGGCACCGTGGTGGAGAGCGGCACCGCACTGGGGCTCGGCCCCCGGGCCGGCTCCGCGCCGCCGACGCGCGCGTCCCGATCAGAGCTGCGGTCCCTGGCCGCCGCCCAGCGGGAGGTCGATCGCCTGCAGCGGCGGCTCGCGCGCTGCGAGCAGGCTCGCCGCGCCGCCGAGGAGCAGCGCGA
>PWER01000131.1 GCA_003553565.1 Nitriliruptoria bacterium
GAAGATCTTCACGATCTCACAGCCCAGCGCCTCGGCCTCGGCGATCTCCGACGCGCTGCCACAGCCGGGCATGTAGGCGAGCTTGCGGCTGTGGCACAGCCGCGCGGTGTCGGCATCCAGCGTCGGGCCGACCACGAAGTCCGCACCCAGATTCGCATACGCCGCCGCGGTCGGCGCATCCGCCACCGAGCCGACGCCGACAGCCAGCTCACCCAGCTCCTCCCGGCAGGCTGCCAGCACTTCCCCGAACACCGTCACCGCCCCGTCACCGCGGTTGGTGAACTCCACCACCTGCGCGCCGCCATCCCGGCACGCGCGCGCGAGCTGCAGGGCCGTGCCGACATCAGCCAACGGCAGCACCGGCACCAGACCGGTGGCCACCACTCGTCTGATCACCGACAGCCGTGTCTTCGCCGCCATCTTCGACTCCTCTCTAGAGCGGGGCGGACGTCCAGGCGCCATCGACCTGTCGCGGGATGCCCAGCGGGTTGTCATCGCGCAGCGCCGGCGGCAGCAGCTCCCGCGGCGCGCTCTGGTAGGCCACGGGGCGCAGGAAGCGACGGATCGCCGTCGACCCGACCGAGGTGTGCAGTGGGCTCGTGGTTGCCGGGTAGGGGCCGCCGTGGTGCATGGCGTGCGTCACGGCCACGCCGGTCGGGTACCCGTCGAACACGATCCGTCCGACGCGGTCGGTGAGGATAGCCATCAGCTCGTCGAGACCGTCATGCTCGTCGGCCTCGGCGTGGACCGCCGCGGTCAGTTGGCCCTCCAACGAGCGGGCGACGGCGAGGCGCTCCTCTTCGTCACCGACCACGAGCACCGCAACGGGACCGAAATGCTCGGCGGCCAGTTGGGGCTCGGCGAGGAACCGCTGGGCGGTGACGCGCAGCACGGTCGGGCGCGCGGCGTAGCCGTCGCCGGTCTCCACGATCCCGTCGGCGAGGACCTCGACGCCGTCGAGCGTCCGGGTGACGTCGAGCTGTCGGCGCAGGCTGGTCGCGATCCGCTCGTTGAGCAGTGGTCCGCCCTGGTGCGTCGCAGCAGCCTCTGCCAGGCGCGTGGCCAGGGACTGCGCCTCGGCCGAGTCGGGCAGCACCACGACGCCTGGCTTGGTGCAGAACTGTCCCGTCCCCATCGTCATCGACTGCAGGAAGCCGTCCGCGATGTCATCGCCGCGGGCTGCCAGTGCGCCCTGGGTCACGAAGAGGGGATTGACCGAGCCCATCTCGGCGTAGACGGGAATCGGCGTGGGCCGTGCAGCGGCCAGGTCGTGCAGGGCACGCCCGCCGGCGTGTGAGCCGGTGAAACCGACCGCGGCGATCTCGGGGGCCTGCACGAGCGCTGCGCCGACCTCCACACCCTCTCCCTGGAGCAGACCGAGGGTGCCCGCTGGCGCGCCGGCGTCGGCCAGCGCCTGCCGCATCGCGCGCGCGGTGCGCTCGCTCGTGGCGGGATGCGAGGGGTGGGCCTTGACGACCACCGGGCAGCCGGCAGCGAGCGCCGACGCGGTGTCGCCGCCGGCGACGCTGAACGCCAGTGGGAAGTTGCTGGCACCAAAAACCGCCACCGGACCCAGCGGCAGCAGCTGGCGGCGCAGGTCTGGTCGCGGCGGGATGCGGTCCGGGTCGGGCGGGTCGATGGTGGCTTCCAGGAAGCGCCCGTCAGCGACCACCTCGGCGAACAGCCGGAGCTGATTGCTGGTGCGGGCCAGCTCGGTGGTCAGGCGCGCCTCGCCCAACGCGGTCTCCTCGTCGGCGATGGCCTTGATGGCCTCACCGTCGGCGTCCAACGCGTCGGCGACGGTCTGCAGCAGCTGCGCTCGGCGATCCAGCGGCAGGGCCGCCAACGTTGGAGCGGCCCGTGCGGCCTCGCGGGCGGCCTCGGCCACCTCGTCAGTGGTGGCCTCGGCCACCGCCAGTCGGCCCGCCTCGCCGGTGCGCGGGTTCGGTCCGGCGAACGGTGTGCCAGCGCTGCGCTCGGCGTGGCCGACCAGGTTGGCGCCAGTCAGCCGCGCGATCGTCTCGCTCGTCATGAGGTCTCCTCGTCCTTGGTGATCGGCGCCGCCGCGCCGGGCTCAGCGCGCGCCCGCGGGGGCCGGACCGGCCGCCAGGAACGGCGGTCGCTCGCCGCGCACCCACGCGACGATCTGCTCGGCGGCCATACGGCGCAGGTCGCGCTCCGCCGGCTCGGAATACCACGCACCGTGCGGGGTGAGCAGGACCTTCGGGTGAGTGCGGATGGGATGGTCGGCCGGCGGGGGCTCCTGGGGCAGGACGTCGAGCCCGGCGCCGCGTACGTGCCCGTCGTCCAGGAGCCGCTGCAGCGCGTCGAGGTCGACCAGCCCGCCGCGCGCGGTGTTGACCAGCAGCGATCCGCGGGGCAGCCGCGCGAGGCGCTGGGCGCCCAGCAATCCGGCGGTCTCCTCGGTGAGCGGCAAGTGGAGGCTCAGCACGTCGGCGTCGGGCAGCAGGTCGTCGAGCTCGCGCCGCTCGACGTCAGCGGGCCAGGTGGCGGCGGGCGCGTAAGGGTCGTGGGCCAGCACGCGGGCGAACCACGGGGCGAGGCGCTCCGCGGTCAGCTGCCCGATGCGCCCGAAGCCCACGCAGCCCAGCGTCATCTCCGACAGGCGGGGGATCGTCCCGGTGCCCCGGTAGTTCCACCCGCCGCCGCGGATCTGGCGGTCGAGCTGGTGGACGTGGCGGTGCACCGCGAACAGCAGCGCTGCGCTATGCGCGGCGACCTCCTCGGTGCCGTAGTCGAGGACGTTGCACACCGCGATGTCGCGCTGCTCGGCCGCGGCGAGGTCGATGGTGTCGAGCCCCACCCCGTAGCGCACGATCAGCTCCAGCGAGGGCAGGCGATCCATCAGGTCGCCGTCGA
>PWER01000153.1 GCA_003553565.1 Nitriliruptoria bacterium
CCAGTGCTTGGTGTCGATCGCCCCGCCGACGCGCATCGGGTCGAGCATGACCAGGCGTGGCGTCAGGGTCGGTGGCAGCTCCACGAGCGCGGTGCCGAAGCCACGGCGACGAGCTCCCAGGATCACCAGCGGACGTGCCAGCGGTGACGGAGTGCGCGCGGGAGGCGGCCGTCATCGTCGGCGCGAGCGCGCCGAGGGGCGTGCGGGTGATCCGATCGAGCGCTCATGGGCGGGCTGAGCGCAGGGCGCGGAGCGCTCGGCGCAGCCCGCGCCCACCGGCGTCGGCGAGGCGCACGACCTTGCGACGCTGCACGGCGCGCAGGGCCTCCGCGCGCCGATCGCGCTGCTCCTCGGCCGCGCGGCGAGCCTGCTCGGTGCGCGCGAGCCGCCGCTTCAGGCGATCGACCTCCCGCTGAGCTGCGGCCAGGGAGCCGAGCTCGGATGAGGACGCGCGCGCTGGCGCCGCGGCGCTCGTCCGGGGGCCGAGCCCCAGTGCGGTGCCATCCTCCACCAGGGCCCCGAATAGCTCGTCCATCACATGGCGGAGCCCGATGGCCTCATCGCTGTGCTCGCTCGGGCTCGGGGGTTCGCCGGCGTGGCGATCGAGCCACACCTGCTGCGCCCGCCGCGCGGCGCGTTGCCGCCAGGCATGTACCGCGACCTCCGGGCTGTCGGGGCGGGACTCGACCGGCACGATCGCGGTGACCAGCCCCACCTTGGCCGACTCAAGGGGCTCGCAGAGCCGCGCGAGGGCGTCGGGGAGCAGGTGCAGTGGCTGCGGCAGGGCGACGCGAACGGGCGCTGCCGTGCGATCGTCCAGGCAGATGCGATGGTCGGGCTCCAGCGCCTCGCGTGCGAGGCGCCCGTCCTCGCCGTCGTCGAGCAGCAGCTCCACGGCGACGTCCTTCACGCTGCTCGCGAGGACCCCCTCGACGCTGTCGACGATCTCCTCGAACGAGGCGTCTTGAGCGTCGATCTCGACCGCGATCCGGGGGACGAGGAAGCGGCGTGCCGCGTCCCGCGGGCGCGCCCGATGGCCGGGCACGTGGTGCCACAGCAACGGCAGCCTGCGACGCCGGGTCGCCTTGGCGTCCTGTGACATGAGATGGCTCTTGGGGTAGAGATGCCATGCCCGAGCCTGTCGGTCGGGGACGAGGAGCGCACCGGCGTCGAAGGCCCGCCACCCCAGTTCGGTGTCCTCGATGCCCCGACGCCCGAAGGGTGTGAAGCCTCCGAGCGCATGGAACGTCTCGGTCCTCAGCGACAGGTTGCAACTGATGACGGCGCGGAACAGGTCCGCGCGCCGCGCGGTGAGGTCGTCGGTGCGCTCCAAGTGCTTCTGCCACCAGTCCTGTGGCGTGGCGCGCTCGGGGTCCACGAGCTCGGGCAGCCGACCTTGCCGAAGCGCGGTCGGGGTCAGCCTTGCCGCAATGGCGTGGTCGCTCGCGGGGAACCAGCGTGGACCCACCACCACCGCGTCCCGAACCACGCTGTGCCAGCGCGCATGGGCCCGCAGCAACTCGGGCTCCCCGGCCATGTCAGCGTCGAGGAACAGTAGCACCTCCCCGGTCGCGTGCGCGGCACCGAGGTTGCGTGCCCGTCCCGCGCCGAAGCCCTCGGCCTCCTGGCGCAGCAGGCGCGCCGTCGGGGCATGGTCGGGCAGCGTCAACGGAGGGTCGCTGCCATCATCGACCACGATGACCTCGAGGCAGTCCTGGGGGTAGCGCTGCCCGGCCAGGGCGGCGAGCGTGAGCTGCAGGCGCTCGATCTCGTCGCGCGCGGGGATGACGACCGTGATCCGCGGGGGTTGAGATAGCGCGGCAGGGCTCGGCACGTCGAGGTCGCGCCAGTTGTTGTCCTCCACTGCTGCTGCCGGGAGTCGGGGCACCGCCGCGCCCCCGTCGCCGCGCCATGCAGCCTCCGGGCTTGGCGCGTCGTCCATCACGGCATCCTCGAGCATTGGTGTCGGACAGGGAAGGACAGGCAACCTATGACGCGGGGACAGCGTCACGCAAGTTGGTGTGGGTCCACTCGCGTCTCCTCGGCGCGACCGATCATGCGGTCAAGGCGGGTGCTGCGGGTGCCTCCTGTTGGTTGGGGTCGATGGTCTCGATGAGACAGCGTCGGACGACGTCGTGGGAGATGGAGCGGCGCCCGACTGGCCGTTCGCCGTGGTGTTCGGCGAGCACCGCGCCAACGAGGCCCACCACCGCGGCGAAACCGCACGTGGGACCTCACGCTGCGCCGGTAGCCCGGGAGAGAGCGCGACGGCGAGTCCATCAGCGGAGCGACTTTGACGCTGCTCCGCGAAGACCTGCGCGAGCTCGGAAATGTCGCTCTGGTGTGGCTTGGCGAGGACAGTCGCCTGCTCGTTGCCGCCAGCGCAGCGGTGAGCGTCCACATCGGCTCCACGGCCTGCAGTTGGTCGTGCATCGCCACGGCGGTGCGCTCTGGCGATCTGGCCGCGATCCGTGAGCGGCCCAGCGAGGTGGAGCCGCACCAGGAGCTCGCACGTCGCGTGAGCCGCTGGGGAGGGGCCTCTTGCGCGTGCACCCCTTCGGTCATGTGGTCGCGGCCGTAGGCGGTGCCGCTGCCCCGGCTCGCTGGACGGCTCAGGGACTGCCGCTGTCGCTGTTGGAGGCCGCTCCCGCACTGCCAAGCAGCAGCGATCGCCACACGCGCTCCAGCCGCGGGCGGTCATAGCACCGGGCGATGTGGGCGCGCGCGACCAGTCCCTCCTCCTGGCGCGCCTGGCCGGAGAGGGCGAGCACGGCGTCGGCCGCCGCGGCCGTGTCCCCATGGACCCAGCGGGATCCCAGGAGCTCGCGCGCGCCCGGGCGATCCCAGACCACGGGCACGGCTGCGGCTGCCA
>PWER01000125.1 GCA_003553565.1 Nitriliruptoria bacterium
GCGGTCGACCCGCTGGTGCGCAGCCGTCTGCAGGAGGAGTTCCTGCGGCTGCAGACCGAGGTCCGCAAGACCATCGTCTTCGTCACCCACGACGTCGACGAGGCCCTGAAGATGGGCGACCGCATCGCCATCCTCGCCGACGGTGGCCGGCTCCAGCAGTACGCCACGCCCCGCGAGCTGCTCAGCGACCCGGCCAACGAGTTCGTCATGGACTTCCTCGGCGAGGAGCGCGGGCTCAAGCGGCTCGGCCTCATCCCGGTGAGCGAGGTCAGCGCCGAGCACGGCCCGGTCGTCTACCCCGACGATGAGCGTGCGGTCGCCGAGCGCAGTGCCGAGGCGGCGGGGCTCGACTGGGTGATCGCCCTCTCCGAGTCGGACGTCCTGCTGGGATGGATCTCGACCCACGAGCTCGTCGAGGGTCCGATGCGCGACCAGCAGATCCGATCCTTCGGCCTGCACGTGCAGGCGAACGACAGCCTGCGCACGGCGCTCAACGCGATGGTCACCAACCAGTCTGCGGTCGCGGTCCGGGTCAGCGAGGGCGACGTCTACGAGGGCCTGCTGTCCCAGCAGCTCATCGCCAAGGAGCTCGAGTGAGGCGCGCGGCGTGACGATCGCGAGCGCGACGATGCTCATCAACTGGGAGTGGATCGGCCGCAACCTCGGGTCGATCGGCGACTCGGTGACCGAGCACCTGGTGCTCACCGCACCGCCGGTGGTCTTCGGCTTCATCGTGTCGTTCGGCCTCGCCCTGCTCGCCCGGCGCTACCGCGGCCTCTACCAGCCGCTGGTGCGCAGCACGGGCGTGCTCTTCGCCGTCCCCTCGCTCGCGTTCTTCGCGCTGCTCATCCCCTTCCTCGGGCTGTCGCGCGCCAACGCCTACGTGGCGCTGACGGTCTACACGCTCATCGTGTTGCTGCCCAACATCGTGGAGGGCCTCGACGGCGTGCCGGCTGATGTCACCGAGGCGGCCGATGCGATGGGGTTCTCGGCGGTCAAGCGCCTGCTGAAGGTCGAGCTGCCGCTGGCGCTGCCGGTGATCATCGCGGGCCTGCGCATCGCGACGGTGACGATCATCGGGCTCGTGACCATCACGGCCTTCATCGGCTTCGGCGGGCTCGGCGCGGACATCCTCACCGGCTACAACCGCGCCTTCCCCACCCAGATCGTGGTTGGGGTGACGCTCACCGCGGTGCTGTCGATCGTCGCCGACGTCGCGCTGCTCGGCCTGCAGCGCGCGGTCGCCCCGTGGCGGCAGGAGGTGTAGCGCGGTGGAGGTGTTCGTTGAGGGCGTGCTGTGGATCTTCGATCCCGACAACTGGTCGGGGATCAACGCCATCCCCGATCGGGTCCGCGAGCACGTCTTCTATGCGGTCGTCGCGCTCGTCGTCGGGGCGGCGATCGCGGTGCCGATCGGGCTGTGGACCGGGCACACCGGCCGCCTCGGCAACCTCGCGATCAACATCGGCAACCTGGGTCGGGCCATCCCGGACCTCGGCATCGTCGCGATCGCCGCGGTGCTCATCGGCTTCGGCATACTGCCGGTCATCCTCGCGCTGATCGCCCTGGCGATCCCGCCGATGCTCACCAACACCTACACGGGGGTGCGCGGCGTCGATGCCGACGTGCGCGACTGCGCGGTCGGCCTGGGCTTCACCGGCTGGCGGCTGCTGCGCCAGGTCGAGATCCCGCTGGCGCTGCCGTTGATCTTCACGGGGCTGCGCGTCTCGACCGTCCAGGTCATCGCCACGGCGACCATCTCGGGCTTCATCGGTCGTGCCGGGGGCCTCGGGCGCTACATCTTCGACGGGCTGTCCATGTTCGACACGCCGAGGGTCGTTGCTGGCGCCATCCTCGTCGCGCTGCTCGGCGTCCTCGCCGACGTGGGGCTCGCTCGCCTGCAGCGGGCGGTCATCCCGAAGGGCTACGCCGCCGCGCTCGCCGAGCGCGAGGCCGCCACGACGGCGACGAGGGCGTGACCTGCGCCTGTCCGACCCAACGACCTCTCGATCTGTCCGCGCCACCACCACGAAAGGAACGATGATGCGCTCGAGACGCTGGATGCTCACCACCCTGCTCCTGCTCACCGCCGCCGTGGTCCTCGCCGCGTGCGAGGCCGACGACGCCGACCCCGACGACGCCGACGCTGAGGTCGAGGACGACGCCGACACTGACACCGACAGCGTGACGGTCGGCGCCTTCGACTTCCCCGAGAGCCTGGTGCTCGCCACGCTCTACGCCGAGGCCCTCGAGGACGCCGGCTACGACACCGAGGT
This sequence comes from Nitriliruptoria bacterium, assembly GCA_003553565.1. Lineage (GTDB taxonomy): Bacteria > Actinomycetota > Nitriliruptoria > Euzebyales > Egibacteraceae > PUKE01. Next base: position 2,277 of record PWER01000125.1, read on the forward strand.
CCAGCAGGCCGGCCAGCGCGAGGCGCTCATCCCCGCGCTGGAGGCCGGCGACGTCGATGTGCTGCCCGAGTACAACGGCAACGCCCTCGACTTCGTCCTCGGTGGCGAGGCGGAGGTCATGGACAGCGACGAGACCACGGAGATGCTGGGCGCGGAGGTCGCCGACGACGGGCTCGTCGTCCTCGACCCCGCGGAGGCCGAGAACGGCGACGAGCTGGCGATGCTGCCCGAGCGCGCCGAGGAGCTCAGCGTCACCGAGGTCAGCGATCTCGTCGGTCAGGAGGACGACCTCACGATCGCCGGCGCCCCCGAGTTCGCCGAGCGCTCGACCGGGCTCGTGGGCCTCGAGGAGGTCTATGGCCTGGAGTTCGGCGACTTCCTGCAGACCGACGCGTGCGGTCCCGAGACCTTCGAGGCCCTGTCGTCGGGCGCGGCCGACGTGGCGCGGCTGTGCTCGACCGACCCTCCGATCCTGGAGGAGGGCTGGGTCGTGCTCGAGGAGGACCAGCCGTTCACCCTGCCGAACAACATCGTGCCGCTGGGCCGCGATGACGCGCTCGACGACGGCGCCCGCGAGGTCCTCAACGACGTCTCGGCGGAGCTGACCACCGAGGACCTGCAGGACTTCAACACGCGCTTCGGCGGGGAGGACCCCGAGGACGCCGCGGCGATCGTCACCGAGTGGCTCGCCGAGGTGGGCCTGATCGACTAGCGACTCGGTTCACACGGGTGGATGCCCCTTGGTGGCCGGACGCGGGCTCGCAAGCGCGAGCCGCCGGCACCAAGGGGCCTCGCGCCCATCGCGACACCGCTGACGAGCGGTAGCGGTCAGAGCGCCTACGAGCGAAGCGCTCGCGCCAGCAGGTGCGCGGGGTGCCACACGCGGAAGCCGCCGCGGGCGATCTGCAGCGCGCAGCCCGGGTTGCCGGAGATCACGTCGGTGCAGCCCGTCCTGGTGAGCGCGTCGGTCTTCTTGTCCAGCAGCGCATCGCCGAGCTCGGGCTGGAGCAGGCTGTAGGCGCCGCCCGAGCCGCAGCACAGGTGCCAGTCGTCGGGCTCGACCACCTCCAGCCCCGGGATCGCCGACAGCAGGGCCCGCGGGGTGTCACCGAGGCGTTGCACGTTCTTTTGGTGGCAGGGTGACTGGTAGGCCATGCGGGCACGCACCGGGCGGGCGCCGGCCAGCATGCTCGGCTCGATCACCTCGGTGAGGTCCTGCACGCGGGCGGAGAAGGCCTCGGCCTGGGCGGTGCCAAGCCACTCGCCGTACTCCTTCATCGCCGCGCCGCAGCCGCCGCTGTCGACCACGATGGGACCCTCGGTGCCCTCGTAGGCGTCGATGACCTCCTGGGCGAGCCGGTGGGCCTCGTGCTCGCGGCCGGCGTGGATGTGCAGCGCCCCGCAGCACGGTGGCGCCGGCGACAGGGACGGGGCGTAGCCCGCGGCGGCGAGCACGTCGACGGTGGCCTGGTGCACGTCGCGGAACAGCCCGTCCATGACGCAGCCGCGGAACACGAACGCCGGGGTGCCGGGCGCGTGGCGGTCGTCGCGCAGCGGTCGCAGCACGTCGCGGGCGCGCACGCGGCGGGCCACGCGCAGGTGGTCGGGCAGCAGCCGGTCGGCGCGGGTGGCCTGCAGCGCCGACAGCCCCAGGATCCCGGTCTTGAGCAGCCCGCGGCGCGGCAGCGTGGCGTAGCCGACCTGCTGGGCCCGTCCCTGCGTGCCCTGCGGTGGGGCATGGTCGCGCATCGCCGCGCGCGCGTCCTCCATCAGCGCGCCGAACTCGACCAGCGACGGGCAGACCTCCTCGCAGGCGCGGCACTGCACGCAGGTCTCCAGCGAGTCCAGCACGTCGGGATGGTCGATCGTGAACTCGCCCTCGGCCACCAGCCGCATGCCGAGGATCCGCCCGCGGGGACCGTGCTCCTCGAGATGGGTGACCTCGTAGGTGGGGCAGGACGACAGGCAGAAGCCGCACTGCACGCACTGCGACAGCTGATCGGGATCGAAGATGCCCTGGCCGCTGCGCGGCGCGGCGCTGTCGGTCCGGTCCGGGTGGGACGACGTCATGAGCTCCACCTCCACGGTGCGAGCACCGCGTCGGGATCGAAGGCGTGCTGCAGGCGCGCGGCGAACGGCTCCGGTCCGGGATCGGCGCCGAACGTCGGGGTCTGCGGGTCCGGGTCGAGGCGCAGCAGGCGCCCGCCGTGGCGCTCGGCGGCGGCGCGGGCGCCCGCGAGCGCCGCGTCGTCACCGTCGAGGTGCACCAGGCCGATCGCGGGCTCGGCGGCCCAGGTGCACCCGAGGGCGTCGAGCTCGGCGACGAGGTCGTCGGTGCGGGCGGGGTCCACAGCGGCGCGAGCGCCACCGGGCAGGGTCGGGGGCTCGCTGGGGGCCAGCTGCGCCGAGCTGGCCTGCTCGGCCACGTCGTCGGGATGACCCTCGAGCAGCACGCTGGTGCCCTCGGAGTCGACGATGATCGCCGAGGGGTCGTGCAGCGCCGCCCGCCACTGCGACCGCGGCACGGTGGTGCGGTGCCAGGCCCGCGTGGGCGGGATCGGTCGCAGCTTCAGGGTGACCTCGGTGAGCACCGCGAGGGTCCCCCAGGAGCCGGTCAGCAGCCGGCAGAGGTCGTAGCCGGTGACGTCCTTGACCGTCGCGCCCCCGGCGTGGGCGGCCCGACCCTCGCCGGTGACGTAGCGGACCCGCAGCACCCAGTCGCGCACGCGACCGGCGGCGAGCTGCCGGGGGCTGGCCAGCGCGGTGCCCAGGCGCCCGCCGACGGTCGAGCCCAGCGGGTCCTGCCCTGCCAGCTGCGGCTCGATCGGGGACTCCTGGCCGGCCTCGCCCACCGCGGCGGCGAGCTCGTCGATCGGGGTGCCCGCCGCCACCGTGACGGTCAGGTCGGCGGCGGGATGCTCGACGACCCCCGACAGGGCCTCGACCGAGAGCACATCGGCGTCCTCGGTGGGTGCTGGGCGCGCCGCGTCGCCCAGGCGGGACAGCACGGTGCCGCCGCCGCGCACCTCCAGCGCGCGCTCACCACGGCGGGCGTCGCCGACGGCCTCGGCGACCTCGTCGGACGACTCGGGGCGCAGCCAGATGCCGCCCATCACACCCACGCTCCCTTCGGGACCATCGTCGATCGGGACTCGGCGCAGCCCGCCGGGGTCGGCAGGATCTTGTGGGGGTTCGACAGGCCCGTGGGGTCCATCGCGCGGCGCACGCGGCGCTGCACCTCCAGCCCGTCCTCGCCGAAGACATCGCAGAGGAAGTCGCGCTTCTCCACGCCGACCCCGTGCTCGCCGGTCAGGCTGCCGCCGAGGCGCAGGGCGGCGGCGACGATGTCGTGCCCGGCCGCGAGCACGCGGTCCAGCACGCCCTCCTCGCGCCGGTCGAACAGCACGAACGGGTGCAGGTTGCCGTCGCCGGCGTGCAGGACGTTGAGGATCGTCAGGTCCTCGCGCTCGCCGATCGCCAGCACCTCGGCGAGCATCTCGGCGAGCCGCGATCGCGGCACGACCACGTCCTGCAGGTAGTAGTCGGGGGCCACCTTGGCGATCGCGCCGGCCACCGCCTTGCGGCCCTTCCAGATCCGCGCGCGCTGCGCGCTGTCGGCCGCGCGCGTCACCGTCGACGCGCCGTGCTCGGTGACCAGCTGCTCGGCCTGGCCGATGCCGGCCTCGACGCCGGCCGGCAGGCCCTCGTACTCCAGCAGCAGCACCGCCTCGGCGTCCATCGGGTAGCCGGCGTGGGCATAGTCCTCGACCAGGCTGATGGCGCGGGCGTCCATCAGCTCGACCGCGTCCGGCAGGCGCGAGGAGGTGACGATGGCGCTGACCGCGTCGGCGGCGTCGGTCAGCGACCCGAACCCGGCGAGCAGGGTGGCCACGTGCGGTGGGGCGGGCAGGAGGCGCAGCCAGGCGCCCACCACCAGGCCGAAGGTGCCCTCGTTGCCCACCGTCAGCCCGCGCACGTCCAGCCCCGCCTGCTCGGGCAGCGTCCCGTCGAACGTGTGGCGCACGCCGTCGGTGTCGAGCACGTCGACGGCCAGGACGTGCTGGCTCATGACCCCGTAGGTGAGCACATGGATGCCGCCGGCGTTGGTGGCGACGTTGCCGCCCAGCGTCGCCGCGATCTGGCTGGCCGGGTCGGGAGCGAAACGCAGCCCGTGGCGCGCCGCCGCCTGCCCCAGGCGCAGGTTGACCGCGCCGGGCTCGACGTAGGCGCGGCGCCCGGCCACGTCGATCTCCACGATCCGGTCCATGCGGGCGGTGCTGATCACCAGCGGGCGACGGTCCTCCCCGACGGGCGTGGCACCGCCCGCGAGGCCGGTGCCCGCCGCCCGCGGCGTGAACGGCACGCCGTGGTCGCGGCAGGCGCGCAGCACCTGCGCGGCCTCCTCGACGGCGCCGGGGGCAGCGACCGCCAGCGGCTCGGCGTTCAGGAACGAGGCGTCACGCCGATAGGTGGCCCGCCCGTAGGCGGCGGTGCGCAGCCCATCGTCGCCGAGCACGCCGGCGATGGTCGCCAGCAGCGCGCGCTCGTCGCCGGTCAGCGTCGGCTCGGAGGCGGTGGTGGTCATCGGTGCTCCTCGGTTCGCGGCGGGCGAGCCGGCCGGCCGGGGTGGCTGCCGGCGGCGCGCCCCTGCGGTCGGGTCAGGACGCGGGCAGTCGGTCCGCGAGGTAGTCGGCGATGTGCTGCACGGTCAGGGCGCGGTCGCTGGCGTGAGCGCCGCCCTTGAGGTGGAGCATGCAGCCGGGGTTGTCGGTGAGCAGGGTGGTGGCGCCGGTGCGGTCGACGTTGGCTAGCTTGCGGTCGAGGATGCCCTCGGCGACCTCGGGGTTGGTGATCGAGGTGGAGCCGCCGAAGCCGCAGCACACCGTGGCCTCGGGCAGCGCGGTGACGGGGGCGCCGGCGAGGTCGCGGACCAGGGCCTCCATCTCGCCGGTGCGGCCCAGGGTGTTGGTGGACTGGCAGAAGCGGTGGATGGTGACCGGGGTGCGGTCGCCGGTGTCGAGGCTGCCGGCGGGCAGACGGGCCGGGCCGGTCAGGTAGTCGACGATGTCGTGGATGCGCCCCGAGAGCTGCTGGAGCCCGGCGGCGGTGTCGGGGTCGTCGCGCAGCAGCCGTGGGGCCTCGTGGGCGAGCATGGCCACGCAGCTGGGGGCGGGGGTGACGACGTCGTCGGCGCCCTCCATGGCCGCGAGGGTGTGGCGCACCATGGTGGTGGCGGTCTCCCACTGGCCGGAGTCGAAGGCGGGCAGGCCGCAGCAGTGCTGGGTGCGACGCACGATGACGTGTGCGCCGGCGGCGCGCAGCAGCCGCGCGGTGGACTCGGCCACGGTGGGCGCGAACCGGTCGGTGATGCACTGCAGGAACAGCAGCACCCGCCGTCCGGTGACGGCGGTCTCGGCCAGGCGGGGCACGGCGGGCTGGCGGCGCGGCCGCAGACGGTCGCGGGCGGGTCGGCGGGCGGGTGCGGGCGGGCTGCGCCAACCCACGCGGCGGCCCACCTCGGGGTGGCGGCGCAGGCGCGCGGGCACCGCGAGCACGCCGTCCTCGCGCAGCGGCTCGGTGACCGTGGCGACAGCCCGGGTGCCGGCGGCGAACAGCCACGGGGTGGCGAACGCGCGCAGCGCCACAGCGCGCACGCGGCTGTCGGTGCGCTGCGGCCGCTGCGTCATGATCCGGTTGCGGACCTCGAGGATCTGGGCGGGCAGGGGGATGTCGGTGGGACAGACCGCAGCGCACGCGCCGCACGACACGCACAGCGCCTGCGGGTCGGCGGCGGCGTCGAGGCCGTGGTGCCAGGCGGTGTTGACCAGCCCGATCGCGCCGGTGTAGACGTGGCCGAAGGCGTGGCCGCCGACGATCTGGTAGGGCGGGCACACGTTGGCGCAGGCGCCGCAGCGGATGCAGCGCAGCGCCGGGGCGATGTCGGGGTCGGCGGCCATGGCGCTGCGGCCGTTGTCGACCAGCACGATGTGCATCTCGCCGCCGGGGCGCGGGCCGGTCACGAAGTTGGTGTAAACGGTGATCGGCTGGCCGGTCGCCGAGCGCGCCAGGAGCCGCACCTGCGCCATCGCGTCGGCGTAGGTCGCCACGAGCTTGTCGGCGCCGGCGGTGACCACGTGCAGCGGCGGCAAGCCGACGCTCATGCGGTTGTTGCCCTCGTTGCACACCAGCATGACCGACCCGCCCTCGGCCACCAGCGCGTTGGCGCCCGATAGGCCCACGCCGGCGGCCAGGAACCGCTCGCGCAGCTCGGTGCGCGCCACCTGCACCATCCGCGGGATGTCATCGGCGGGGAACTCGCGGCCCAGCACGCGCTCGAACAGCGCGGCCACCTGCTCGGCGCGCTTGTGGATCGCTGGCATCACCAGATGCGAGGGGTGCTCGTGGGCCAGCTGGAGGATCCACTCGCCGAGGTCGGTCTCGACTGGGGTGACCCCGGCGGCCTCGAGGTGGTCGTTGAGGCCGATCTCCTCGGAGACCATCGACTTGCCCTTGACCACCAGCTCGCTGCCGCGGGCTCTGGCCAGCCCGGTGACGTAGGCGTTGGCCTCCTCTGCGGTGGTCACCCGCGTGACCGTCGCCCCGGCGGCCTCCGCGGCGGCGGTGAACGCATCGAGGTAGTGGTCCCAGTGGGCGCGCACATGGTCCTTGCGGGCGGCCAGATCGCCGCGCAGTGCGTCGAAGTCGGCGCCGGTGCGCTGCTCCAGCTCGGCGATCTGCGCATCACGGGTGTCGCGCCAGCCGCGCTGGAACGCCAGCAGGCCGGTGCGCACGTTCTCGTCGGCCAGCGCGGCCGCGTACCGCTCCTGGAACGGCCTCATCGCTGCGCTCCCTTCGCCCCGAGGGGCCGTGCTGCGTTCGAGGCGGCCGCGCACAGCACCACGTCGACCTCGTCAGGGCCCTGCACCCCGATGGTCAGGCTGCGCTCGATGTCGGCGGTGCGCGACGGTCCGGTCATCAGCGACGCGAACCAGGCCGTCCCGCCGGCGTGGGCGGCCAGCCACGCCGCGGCGTCCTCGAGCGCGGCAGCCACGGCCTCACGTGGCACCACCACGACCAGCCGCCGCGACAGCATCGACACCACACGGTCGCCCAGCGCGTGCTCGGCGACCAGCACCGATCCCGACTCGGCCACCGCGAGCTCGCCGGCCACCACCCCGATGTCGGCATCGGCCACCGCGGCCATCACCTCGCTGTCGGTGCCCTCGGGCACCACCACCGCCAGCCCACGGTCGCGCACCTGCTCCAGCAGCTGCGGCGCCCGCTCGGCGACCACGGGTGCCACCACCACCGACCCGCGCCGAGCCCACTGCGCCAGGTGGTCAGCCACGCCATCCCAGTGATCCTCCTCGAGCAGGGCAGCGCTGGCGCGCTCCACCTCGCTGCGCAACCGGGCGATCAGGTCATCGGCCATGGTGGCCTCCGTGCGGGCGTCGGGGTCGGGTGGTCGGGCCCGGCTGCGGTCGTGCGCAGCTGGGGTCGGGCCCGCGGCGGGGCCGGCGCGGGCGCGCCGACCCCGCCGCGGGCACAGGGGCTCACGCGGAGGTGACGTCGCTGGGCAGCGGCTGGCGGACCTGCCGATAGCCGGCCACAGCGAAGATCAGCAGGGTGGCCACGAGCGCGACCATCAGGATGGTCCCGATGTTCGCGCCGAGGCCCCACACGAGGAGGTAGCCCATGACCCCGGCGGCGAGGAGGTAGTAGCCGCAAGGGATCAGCACCTTGCGGAACAGCAGCCCCTCGCTGCCGACGAGGCCGACGGTGGCGGCGGCCGCGACGATGTTGTGGACGGTGAGCATGTTGCCGGCAGCGCCGCCGACGGCCTGGCTGGCCACGACCACCGCTGGGTTGGCGCCGACGCCCGAGGCGGCGGCGAACTGGAACTCGCTGAACATGAGGTTGCTGATCGTGTTCGACCCGGCCGCGAAGGCGCCGAGCCCGCCGAACAGCGGCGCGGCCAGCGGCCACGCGCTGCCGGTGGCGGTGGCCACGCCCTCCGCGAGCGTCAGCGGCATCGAGTCCAGCCCGCTGGCGTTGAAGTCGGCGCCGGAGTTGATGAAGATCTGGACCATCGGCACGGCCAGCAGCAGCGCGGGTGCGGCCTTCACGATCTGCTTGCCGGCGGTCTTCCAGGACCGCGCGATCTCCTGACCGTTCATGCGGTGCAGCACGTAGGTGGCCAGCACGGCGACGATGAACACGAAGCCGGGCAGGTACAGGAACGGGAAGTCGAAGCCGGTGCCCTCGACGCCGAACAGATCCTCGACCGAGGGGTTCACGCCCTGCAGGGCCTCCTGCAGCGGCGCGATGGTGCGGGTGGCCACGAGCACCGCGGCGAGGGTCAGGTAGGGCGTCCAGGCGCGCATGGTCCCGATCTTCTGGCGGGTCTGGCCCGAGTCCGGCTCGAGCGTGCCCATCCAGCTCTGCTCCCACCTCGAGCGCGGGCCGAACGTCCAAGGCTCGGAGGGGGTGAGGATGCCGCGGCGCGCCGCGGACACCATGATCGCCAGACCGATCAGCCCGCCGAACAGCGAGGGGAACTCCGGTCCGAGCAGGGCCGCGGTGAGCCAGTAGGGCACCACCATCGCCAGCGCGGCGAGCAGCGCGAAGGGCAGGACGGCGAGCCCTTCGCCGAAGCGGCGGTTGGGCCCGAAGAACTTGGTGAGCATCGCGACCATGAACACCGGCACGAGCACGCCGATCACGGCGTGCATGGTGGCGGCGTAGAAGGTCACCTCGTTGACGAAGGCACCGACCCCCTCGTAGCCGCCCGCCTCGACGGCCTCCTGGCTCAGTCCCTCGGTGACGCCGACGAAGATCGGCGTGCCCAGCGCACCGAACGTCACCGGCGTCGACTGGATGATCAATCCGGCCATGACCGCCGCCATCGCCGGGAACCCGAGGGCGAACAGCAGCGGCGCGACGACCGCGGCGGGCGTGCCGAACCCGGCGGCGCCCTCGATGAACGCCCCGAACAGCCAAGCGATGATGATCGCCTGGATCCGAGGATCGGGGCTGATGCCGGTGAACGCTGCGCGGATGCTGCTCAGCGCCCCGGACTCGCGGAGGGTCGCCAGCAGCAGCAGAGCCCCGAAGACGATGTAGAGGATGTCGATCGAGGTGCTCAACCCATCGATGGCGGAGGCGAGCACCGCGATCCACTCCATCTGCCAGATCCCGACGGCGGTCGCGATGACCACCAGCAGCCCGAGCGCCATCGCGTTGCGGGCCGACCAGCGAAAGCCGGCCAGCAGCACGCCGATCACCAGGACCGGCAAGAAGGCGAGCGCGCTCAGCAGCGCCAGATCGTCCATCGCGGCTCCTTTCACGAGGGTTTCGCGGGCGTTGGTCCGCGATGGCCGCGCACCGTCGTTGACGGTCAACTGTTAACAGCAGTGCCGGTTGGCCCGTCATATCGGGACGTGGTCCCGGGTGTGTCGGGTCGTTCGGCTGCGACCCTCGCAACGGTGGGGGCGAAAGTACGGGACAATTGGTTGGATGTCGATGGCCGCGACCGAAGCGCTCTGCGACCGGCGGTCAACGGCACCCTCGCGCCCAGTGGGAAGGAGCCAACGGCCATGCTGTTCGCAGCGACCCTGCCGGATCGCCCCGACGAGCCCCAGCGTCCGCAGGAGCTGTGGGAGCAGGTCTTCGAGCGCTTGCGGTCCCAGATCGTGGTGGGCGATCGCCGTGCGGGCGAGCGGTTGGTCGAGGCCGACATCGCCAGCTCGCTCGGGGTCAGCCGCGGCCCGGTGCGCGCCGCGCTCGCCGAGCTCGAGCGCCGCGGGCTGGTCGAGGTGCCCCGTCGTCGCGGCGCGCACGTGGCGCTGCTGACCCCCGAGGACGTCGACGAGCTCTACACGGTGCGCGCCAGCCTCGAGGTCCTGGCGGTGGGCCTGGCCACCACCGAGGCCATGATGGCGACGGCGCAGGCCCTGGCCGCTCATGTGCGCGCGCTGGAGCGCGTGCTGGAGGCCGAGGACCGCCACGGCGCCGCCGCCGCGGACCTCGCCTTCCACCGCGAGCTGGTGACCATGGGCGCCAACTCCCGCCTGCTGCAGACGTGGGAGCTGCTCGCTGACCAGGTGCAGCTCGCCATCGCCTCGGTCCAGCACGCCGACCCCAGCGTCGCCTCTCCGAGCGGCCAGCACCTGGAGATCGTGGAGGCCCTCGAGGCGGGGGAGCGCCAGCGGGCGCGGATGACGCTGGCCGAGCACCTCGAGGACTCCCGCAAGGTCATGCGCTGCCGCGCGGCAGCCGCGCCGACCGGCGGTGCCTGACCGGCGCGTCGGCGCTCGGGCAGCTCCCAGCCTCCCAGGTCGACGTTGCGAGCTGCGACGCCGCGTGTCGAGCCGCGTGCGAGCCCGTCGCGAACCCTGTGTCGATGCGCTGCAGCGCACCGAGGGGACTGCGGGCGGCCAGCGCGAGCGAGCAGCGGGAGAGTGCCACGGCCTGCTGCTCCGCGACGAGTTGCGCCTGCGGCCAGCAGCGGCGATCGTTGCCGCCGACCGTGCAGC
>PWER01000167.1 GCA_003553565.1 Nitriliruptoria bacterium
GCCAGGCGCTGCTCGGCGGCGGCGATCTCGGCGGCGACCTCCTCGAGCTTCGCCGCCCGAGCGGCCGGGTCGTCGTGGCGGCGGGCGCGGTCGAGGCGGCGGCGCAGGCGCCGCTCGTCGCGCAGCATCACATCGCCCAGGCGGCGGCGCAGCTCGCGCGGCGAGGCGGCGGTGGTGGGACCAGGCATTCGACCCACCAGCCTACGTGGCGCCCGCAGGTCGACCGCTAGCGGCGCCAGTGCCGCTTGGCGCCGCGGACCTGCTCGAGCTGGCGCCGCTCGCGCTTGGTGGGCCGCCCGGCGCCCGGGTCGCGCCGCGGCGGGGTGGCCCGCTCCTCCTTGGGCGGGGGCGGGGGGCTGCGGTCGATCAGGCACTGCGCGGCCACCGTGGCGCTCACGCGCTTGTCGATCGGCTCGACCACCTCGAGCACCCGCACCCGGCCCTGCTGACCGCGCACCTCCACGACCTCCCCGGGGCGCACCGGGGGGGCGGGCTTGGCGCGTGCCTCGTCGACGCGCACGTGCCCGGCCTTGCAGGCCTGCTGGGCGGCGTTGCGGGTCTTGAACACCCGCACCGCCCACAGCCAGCGATCGACGCGGGTGGCGGGCTGTGCGGCCTCGGTGCCCTCGACGCTGCTCATCGGCTGCAGGATGCCCGTCAGCCGGCGCCGTCGTCACGTGCGCGGCGCACCTGCGCGCCACCGGTCTCGGGGCTCGTGCCCGCACACGGCGCGTCGCGGTCGGGCAGCAGGTCGCGGCTGAGCAGATCCACCGCGTGGGCGGGCAGCGAGCTGCCGTCAGGCAGGCGCGACCCGGGCCCGGCGGCGATCTGGCCGCCGAGCAGCGCGGTCAGCTCCCCCAGGCTCGCGTGGCGCGGCCCGCCGAGCGTCAGGGCGAGGTGCGGCACACCGGGAGCGTCGCGGGCGTCGGCGGCCACGATCGCCGCGGCGAGGTCCCCGGCCCACAGCGGCGCGTGCAGCGCGTCCGGGTCGGCGCCGGGCGCGCCCTCGGCCAGCGCGTGGGTGAGGGCATCGTCCAGGCCGTAGGTCAGCGCCCGGCGGATGACCACGGTGACCGTCGGCGCCTGGGTCACCAGCAGCTCGGCCTCTCCCAGCGCCGCCAGCCACCGGTTCGCAGCCTCGGCCTCCGCGCCGAGGTGGGACAGCAGCACGATCCGGCTCACCTGCGCCTGCGTGGTGGCCTCGACCACGGTGGCCGCGTCGGCGAGGAGCTCGTCGGGGTCGGTGAGCGGGTCGGCGGCAGCGTGGACGACGGTGTGGGCGTCGCGGCAGGCCTGCTCGAGCAGCGTCGCGTCGTCCAGCGCGCTGCGCGCGGTCTTGACCCCGGCGCCGCGCAGGCGCTGCACGAGACCCTCGGGCGCCCTGGTCGGATCGAGCACGGCGCGCACGTCGCCGCCACGGCGCACCAGCGCGGTCACGGCGGCAAGGCCCGCGCCGTGCTCCGCTCCTGTCACCAGCACCGGCACGCTCGGGCCTCCTCCCCGCGCCCTCGACACCGTCTCCGCGCGACGTACGGTAGCGCGCGACCGGCCGGCGGCCTGCCGGCGACCCACGGCGCGAGCAGCGCGCAGGAGGCACCGGTGCTGACGCTGTTCCACGACTACACGAGCCCGGCCTCGGCGGTGGCCGTCGCCCGGGCCCACCGGCTCATCGCCGCCGAGGGCCTGCCCATCGAGACCGTCGGGTTCGAGGCCGTCGGGGTCGATCTGCGCTTGCCGGTGCCCGAGCAGACCCACGCCGAGCTCGCCGAGGTCGCCGAGGACGCCGAGGCCGAGGGCGTCACACTGCGGCCCCCGCCGTGGCTGGCGCCCACCGCCCTGGCCCACGTGGTGGCCGAGGTCGCCGCGCAGGCCGAGCGCCTGCACGCCTGGGATGCGGCGCTGTACCGGGCCGTGTGGTCGCACGGGGCTGCCATCGACGAGCCCGCGGTCCTCGCCGACCTGGCCGAGGCCGTCGGCCTCGACCGCACCACCACCGAGCAGGCGCTGGACGACAGGGTGCGCCTGGCCGCGGTGCGACGCCGCGCCGGCGAGCACCGCCGCGAGGGTGTGGGCGGGGTGCCGACGCTGCTGGCGCAGCGCACGCTGGTGCCGGGCCTGCTGGCCGAGGAGGACCTGCGTGGGCTCGCCGAGCTGGGGTGAGGCGCCGCTGACCTTCCGGCGGTCGGTGGGACGATGGACGTCCGGCCGCACGGACGGGTTCCGATCGGCTCGCGACGCCCTACCGTGCAGTCATGGACACGCTGGGGGACCGCTACGAGCTCCACGACCGCCACAGCGCCCACCGCGCCGTGGCGACCTGCCGCGGGCATGACACGCGGCTGGATCGCCCCGTGACCGTCACCACGGTCAGCGACGGGGGGGATCCGTCCCGCGCCCGCGAGCTGGCGCACCGCCACGACGGGCACCCCAACCTCGTGCCGGTGCTGGACGCTGGCGTCGACGGCGACCGCACCTTCTGGATCACCGAGCCGCTGGAGCGCAGCCTCGCCGACGTCGCGCCGCTGGACGCCGACGATGCGCGCATCCTGCTGCACGCGCTCCTGGCCGGGCTCGCCACGTTGCACGAGCGCGGCCTGGCGCTGGGCCGGCTGTCCCCCGAGCAGGTCCGCATCCACGACGACGGGACCGTGCGCTTGGCGGTGCTGCCCGACCGCGACGCGGCGCTCATGCCGCTGGCAGGCGCGCCGGCCACGCCCGCGCCAGCAGGGTTCACCGCCGCCGAGGTCCTCGCCGGCGCCACGCCGACGCCGGCGGCGGATGCGCTGGTCCTCGGCGCGCTCGCGGTCTACGCCCGCACCGGCCGTCCCCCGGTGGCCGCCCCCGACGAGGCCACCACCTCGCTGCCTGCCGGCCCCGAGGACGTGCTGGCCCTCGTGCACGCCGCCACGCGACCGCGCCTCGAGGATCGCACCTCCGACGTGCACGCCCTCGCGCGGCTGCTGGCTCCGGCCCGACGGCCCACCCTCGCGCCCGCCGATCCGCCGGCCTCGATCGATGTGCGCGATGACCCCGACAGCCGACGCCCACGGCTGCGGCGCCGCGGCCGCTCGGGACGCGTGGCGGCCAGCGCGAGCATCGGCGCCACGCTGGCGCTGCTGACCCTGACCGGGCTGCTGGGCGGCTGGCCCGCGGACGCGCTCCTGGGCGACGAGCCGTCGCCCCGCTCGGCGCCGGCCACGCTCGTCGACAGCGCGCCAACCGGACCCTGAGCGACGACATAGGCTGCGCGCGTGCCACACCTCGTGACCCGCCGCTGCCTGCCGTGACGCTGCTCGCAGACCGCTACGAGCTCGCCGAGCCCCTCGGCTCGGGCGGCATGGCGCGCGTGCACGCAGCCGTGGACCACCGGCTGGGGCGCCGCGTGGCGGTCAAGCTGATCCGCGAGGACCTCCTCGGCGACGCCCAGGCCCGCGCCCGCCTGCTGCGCGAGGCGCACAACGCCGGGGCGTTCCACCACCCCAACAGCGTGGCCGTCTTCGACGTCGGCACCGACCGTGGCACCCCGTTCATCGTCATGGAGCTGGTCGAGGGCGAGACCCTCGCCGACCGCCTGAAGCGCCGCGGCCGCCTCGACGCACAGGAGACCAGCGCGATCGGGCTGGCGACGCTCGACGCGCTCGCCGCAGCGCACGCCCGCGGCCTGGTGCACCGCGACGTCAAGCCGGCCAACGTGCTGCTGCCGCGCACCGGCGGCGTCAAGCTCGCTGACTTCGGGATCGCCAAGGAGATGGCTGCGGGCGCGAGCACCATCACCTCGACCAACCAGATCCTGGGCACGCCCACCTACCTCGCACCCGAGCAGGCCTCCGGCGAGAGCGCCACGCCCGCAAGCGACGTGTACGCCGTGGGCGTGCTGCTCTACGAGTGCCTGGCAGGTCGGCCACCGTTCACCGGCGACCACGCCATGGCGGTGGCGCTGGCCCACCAGCGCGACCCCGTCCCCCCGCTGCTGCGGGTGGCGCCGTCGGTGCCGGCGTCGCTGGCTGCGATGGTCGAGCACGCCCTCGCCAAGACGCCCCAGCGGCGCTATCCCGACGCGGCCGCGGCGCGGGACGCGCTGGCCTGGGCCGTGGAGGAGCCCGCGGGGACGGCAACGACCCGCGTGCTGCCCGCCGCCGGGGAGCCGACCCAGCAGCTGGACGAGCCCATCGCCGACGACGCGGCCTCGCAGGAGACGGTGGCGTCGCGACCGGCGGCGTCGGCGCCGGGGCCCGCCACGCGCGCCCGGGCTGCGGCGCCGACGCGTGCGATGGGATCCGCGGCCCAGCGGCGCCGGCGCCGCTGGCCGCTGCTGCTCGTCGCGCTGGTGCTCGCGGGGCTCGCCGGCTGGCTTGCCCTGGGTGTGATGGACGACCTCTTCGAGGACCGGACCGACGACGAGGCTCCGGACGCGCCCGGCGAGGAGGACCCGGCCGAGGACGACCCCGGCCCAGACGAGCCCGGCCCGGACGACCGCGGCCCGGACGAGCCCGGCCCCGTCGAGCCCGGCCCAGACGAGCCCGACCCTGACGACGAGCCCGACGCGCCCGACGACGAGCCCGAGCGCGACGACCCCGGCGCGCCGGACGACGAGCCCGAGACCGATGCTGCGCGGGACACCGCCGTCGAGGCGTCCACAGAGGAGAGCCCCGCGGCGGGCGACGCACCCGACGCCGTCGACAGCGCGCGGGTCCCGCAAGCGGGCTAGCCTGCGAAGCGCACCCGATCGGTGGAGCGCAGCGTCCATGGCCAGCGTGTCACCACCCGAGCCGATCGTCCCCGGCGGATGGGTGCGAGCCCACCGCTCGCGCGTGCACCTCGTCGACTGCCGCGTCGACCTCGACGACCCCGCCGGCGCCCGGCGGGCCTACCGCGAGGCGCACGTGACCGGCGCCGGGTTCCTGGACCTGGCCACGGACCTCTCGGGTCCGCACGGCCCCGGCCGGCACCCGCTGCCCGACCCCGAGGCCTTCGGGGCCGCGGCGCGTCGCGCCGGCATCCGCTCCGACGTGCCGGTCATCGCCTACGACCAGGACATGGCTGGCGGAGCGGCGCGCCTGTGGTGGCTGCTGCGCCACTGGGGCACCCACGACGTGGCGGTGCTCGACGGTGGGCTGGAGGCCTGGGACGGCCCGCTGACCGCGGGCGAGGAGGACATCCCGGCTGGCGACTGGCGTCCCGGAGCTCCCCGCACCGACGACGTCATCGACCGCGCGGAGCTGCGCGCCGGCCTCCACCGATCCGACCGCGTGCTGCTGGACGCGCGCGCCCGACCCCGCTATCGCGGAGACCACGAGCCCCGCGATCCCGTCGCCGGCCACATCCCCGGGGCGCGCAACGTGCCCTTCGACACCGCGACGCTCCCCCGCGACCTCGCCGACCGCGCCGACGAGCTCATCGCCTACTGCGGATCGGGCGTGACCGCCTGCGTGCTCCTGCTGCGCCTGGCGGCGCAGGGACGTCACGATGCCCGCCTGTACCCGGGGTCGTGGAGCGACTGGAGCGCCCACGGCCTGCCCGCGGCCACCGGCGACGACGCCGAGGGTGACGGCCGCGAGCCCGGGTGACGGTGCCGCTCCCGCGCCGCGCGCCGGGGGCCGATCCCGGGGACGGTCGGCTCAGCCGCTCGCGTGGTCGTCACCGTCGGCGTGCGAGCCGATGAGCGCTCCGTCCAGCGGCGCCTCCACAGGGTCACCGAGCTCGGCGCGCACCCGCGCGAGATCAGCGACGATGCGCTGGGCGTCCTCGGGTGCGAAGCCCGTGAGCCCGAAGCGCGCGTCGACCAGCGCCCGCGTGGCCTCGCGGCAGCAGGCGCGCCCCTGCTCGGTGAGCTGGGCCAGCGTGCGGCGACGATCAGCGGGGTGGGGCACGCGCACCACCAGGCCCTGTGCCTCCAGCCCGTCGATCAGGCTGGTGATGCTGGTCGGGTGCACCATGAGGCGCTCGCCCAGCGTGCCCAGCGACAGCGCGCCGTGTCGGGTGAACGACAGCAGCGACAGGGCCTCGTAGCGCGCGAAGCTCAGCTCGAAGGGGGCGAGCAGCGCGTTGAGACGCGCCAGCAGCAGCTGCTGCACCCGCACCACCGAGGTGATGACGCTCATGTGCTCGGCGGCCTCGTGATGCTCGGCCCACTGCTGGTGCGCCAGCGCGAGCTGATCGACGGCGGGGTCACGGTCCATGCGCGCAGCGTAGCGGTCAGTCGCGTGCTGCTTGCGCCGAGCCTGGGTGGCGGTGCCGCGCGGCGCCCTCGCCCCGAGCGGGGCGGTCCTCGCCGCCAGCGGGGCGGTCCTCGCCCCGAGCAGACCTTTCAGGTGAGCTCGACGAAGGAGCGGCGGAAGCGGTCGAGGTCCGCACCGTGCTGCTCACTGTCCAGCGCGCAGTGCTGCAGCCCCTCCACCGCGAGGTGCACGCCGACGCGGCGCAGCGCCTTGCTCGCCGCAGCGATCTGACGCAGCACCTCCTCGCAGTCCGACCCCTCATCCAGCATGCGCTGGATCCCACGGACCTGGCCCTCGACGCGGCGCAGCCGCTGCTGCGCCGAGCTGATGGCCTCGTCCTCCAGCTCGCCAACGTCCATGATCGACGCCTCACCTTCCTCGCCCTGTCCTGCCCGGGCTGCTCCGGGGGCCGTCACCGCCACGGTCGGCACCGCCTCCCCTATACCCGGGAGGGTACCTCGGCCAGAGCGGCGTCGCTGCAACCCAGAGCGCCTCGTCGCGAGCCCGGATGTTGCGAACAGGTACCCCGGTGGGTATGCTTTGTACGGACCAAAGAGGAGCGCCGAGTGAGCAAGCACGAGGGAGCAGCCATGGACGTGACCAACATCCGGACCCCGGGCCTGGGCGACGCGACGTACGTGATCGCCCACGACGGCCTCGGCATCGTCGTGGATCCCCAGCGCGACATCGACCGCTTCGAGCAGGCGCTGGCCACCAAGGACGTCGAGCTCCGCTGGGTGCTCGAGACCCACATGCACAACGACTACATCTCCGGCGGCAAGGACCTCGCCGCGCGCCATGGCGCCGACATCGTCCTGCCCGCGGGCAGCGGTGCCGGCTTCAACTTCACCCCCGCCTTCCACAACGAGGACCTGCCAGCCGAGCGCGGCCTCACGGTCCGCCCGGTCCACCCCCCGGGGCACACCCCCGAGCACGTCAGCTACATCGTGCTGGTCGACGGCCAGCCGGTGGGCGTGTTCTCCGGCGGCAGCCTGCTGGTGGGCTCCTCGGGTCGCCCGGACCTGCTGAGCGAGCCGCAGGCCGAGCCGCTGGCGCGCCTGCAGTTCATCTCGGTCAACCGGCTCGCCGAGCTGCCCGACGACGTCGCCCTGTACCCGACGCACGGCGAGGGCTCGTTCTGCACCGCCAGCGGCGCGGGCAAGACGACCTCGACCATCGGTGACGAGAAGCGGGACAACCCCGTGCTCCACCAGCCCGACGCGGACTCGTTCGTCAAGTTCACGATGAGCGACCTCCAGCCGTGGCCCTCCTACTACCAGCACATGGGGCCGGCCAACGTGTTCAGCCCCACCGCGATCCTCGACCCTGCCGTGCCCGAGATCAGCCCCGAGGACGTCGCCGGGCGCGACGACGAGGTCGTGGTGCTCGACGGCCGGCCGCGCGCCCGCTACGCGGAGGCCCACATCCCCGGCTCGTTCGGGATCGAGCTCGGCGAGCAGTTCGGCGTGTGGGCCGGCTGGGTGCTGCCCTACGCCGCACCGGTCCAGCTGGTCCTCGATCCCGACCAGGACGCCGAGGAGGCAGTGCGCCAGCTCGCCCGCGTCGGCTTCGACGACGTGCGCGGTGTGCTGCGCGGACTGGACGGTTGGGTCGAGCGCGGGCTCGCCACGCGCTCGCTGCGCCTGGCCAGCACCGACGAGCTGGCCCGCGCGCTTGACACCGACGGCGTGCAGGTCGTGGACGTCCGCGCCCCGAACGAGGTCGAGGTCGAGCCGCTGCCCGGCGCACTGCACGCCTACGTGCCCGAGCTCAAGCACGAGGCGCCGCCCGAGCTCGACCCCGGCCAGCCCACCTGGGTGGTCTGCGGCTCGGGCTACCGCACCAGCATCGCGGCGGGCCTGCTGGACCGCCTGGGCCACGAGCCCATCCTCGTCGACGGAGGCGGCGTCGGCGACGTCCTCGCCGCCCGCGCCGGCGCCTCGGCCTAGGCTCGGGACCAACGCCCCGGGGAGGGGCCCGGCTCGGCCCCTCCCCGGCCGTCGCCACGCTCCCACCGACCACAAGACCTGCCACGAACCCGCCGACACGCGACACGAGGTGCACCTGCCATGACCGACACGGCCAACACCGCGACCCTGCCCGAGAAGGTCGACCCGAGCACCCTGACCGAGCTGCGCTCGGAGGGCCCCGACCACGTGCTCATCGACGTGCGCACCCCCGCCGAGTTCGAGTCCGAGCACCTCGACGGGGCGATCAACATCCCACTGGACACCCTCAAGGAGGATCCCGAGCGCATCGCCTCCGAGATCGACGCGCCGCCGGTGCTGGTGTGCCGCTCGGGCACCCGCGCCTCGCAGGCCGCCGAGACCCTCACCCAGGCCGGCATCGACGGCCAGCGGGTGATGGAGGGCGGCATGCTGGCCTGGCTGCAGTCGCAGCAGGACCGCGACCTGGTGCGCGGCCGGGAGCGCTGGGACATCGAGCGTCAGGTGCGCTTCGTCGCCGGCCTGCTGGTGCTGATCGGCGTGCTGGCCAGCCTGGCCTGGCCACCGGCGCTGGCGCTGTCGGGCTTCGTGGGCGCGGGCCTGGTGTTCGCCGCGGCCACCAACACCTGCGCCATGGGCATGGCGCTGGCCAAGATGCCCTGGAACGGCACCGCCGAGCAGTGCGACGTCGACATGGCCGTCCAGCGGCTCGCGCGGCGCTGACCCACCGATCCGGCTGCCGTCGCGTCCGCGCGCCCGGCAGCCAGCCACCACTCCGGGAGGGCGGCCCACGGGTCGCCCTCCCGCCTGCTGGCGGGCACCCGGCTGCGCTCGCGGAGGGCTCACGTGGACGCGATCACCTTCGAGATGGGGCTGGTGCTGGCGATCCTGGCCGGCGCGATCACCCTGTTCGTCACCGAGGTCGTGCGCATCGACGTCGCCGCGATCCTGCTGATGGTGGTGATCGGGCTGTCGGGGCTGGTGCCCCCTGCCGAGGTCTTCGCCGGGTTCTCCAGCAACGCCGTCGTGTCGATCATGGCGGTCATGATCATCGGCGGCGCCCTGGACCGGGTCGGGGTGATGCGTGCGGTCGCCGGGTGGCTGCTGCGCTTCGGCGGTGCCACCGAGCGCCGCATCACCGCCTCCTTGTCGCTGTCGGTCGGCGGCCTCAGCGCGTTCATGCAGAACATCGGCGCGGCCGCGCTGTTCCTGCCGGTCGCCGAGCGCATCGGCGAGCGCACCAGCATCGCCCCCTCGCGGCTGCTGATGCCCATGGGGTTCGCGGCGATCCTCGGCGGCACCCTCACGCTGGTGGCCTCGGGGCCACTGATCCTGCTCAATGACCTGCTGGCCTCCTCGGCCCAGAGCATCGGCGTGGAGATCGAGCCCTACGGGCTGTTCGCCCCCACCCCGATCGGGCTGGTGCTGCTGCTGGGAGGCGTGGCGTTCTTCACCACGCTCGGCCGGCGCTTCATGCCGGCCAGCGGGCAGGGCGCACCGGCCCCCGCTGACGCGGTGGATCACGTCGCCGAGGTCTACGGGCTCGCCCAGGGGCTCCGCGCGGTGCAGGTGCCGAGCGACAGTCCGCTGGTGGGACGCGACGTCGAGTCGGTGGAGGCCACCAGCGGCTCGGTGCAGCTCAGCGCGCTCGCCCATCACGACGGGCTGACCGTCGCACCGCCGCGCGAGGCCACCGTGCCCTCCGGCGCGGTGCTCGGGCTGCTGGGCCGTGACACCGACCTCGACCGCTTCGTCGCCGAGCACGGGCTCGAGGCCGCCGACCCCACACCGTTGCGGGCGCTGGAGGACGAAGCTCTGGCAGGGCTCGCCGAGGTCGTGGTGCGGCCCGGCTCCGCGGCGGTCGGGGCCCGCCTGCGCGACCTGCGGCTGCGACTGCGCTACGGCGTGAGCGTGCTGGCCATCCACCGCGGCGAGGAGGTGCTGACCACCGATCTGCGCGCGCGGCAGCTGTCGGCGGGGGACGTGCTGGTGGTGTTCTCCACCTGGGATCGCCTCTCGGAGCTCGATGACGACGACGCCTTCGTGGTCCTGACCGACCATCCCACCGAGCCGCCCCGCACCGCCAAGATGCCCTGGGCGCTGGGCTTCTTCGCGGTGGCTCTGGGCCTGGTCATCGCCACCGACCTGCAGCTGTCGCTGGCGCTCATGACCGGCGCGATCGGGATGCTGGTCTCGGGGGTGGTCTCGCCCGACGAGGCCTACCGGGCGATCTCGTGGAAGACGGTGTTCCTGCTGGCCTCACTGATCCCGCTGGGTCAGGCCGTCGAGGACACCGGCACCGCCGCCTGGATCGCCGACGGGGTCATCGCCGCCACCGGCGATCTGCCGCCGTGGGGGCTGCAGCTGGTCATCGCCGCGCTGGCCACGGTGTTCACCCTGGTGGTGTCCAACGTGGGCGCGACCGTGCTGCTCGTGCCGCTGGCGGCCAACGTGGCCGTGGGGGTGGGCGCCGACCCGGCGCAGTTCGGTCTGATCGTGGCGCTGGCGGTCTCCAACGCGTTCCTGCTGCCGACCCACCAGGTCAACGCGCTGCTGATGGGCCCGGGCGGCTATCGGGTGGTGGACTACCTGCGCGCCGGCGGCGCGATGACCGTGCTGTTCCTGGTGCTGCTGATCCCTGCGGTGAACCTCTTCGCGTGATCGTGGCGTGAGAGCCGTGTGCTCCACTGTGGGCACGCCGGGCACCGGCGCGCCCGCACGCTGACCCGATCCGAGAGGTGTCATCCGATGACCGACTCCCAGCACGAGACCGGCGGGACCGCCAGCCAGCAGGGCGGGCTCGACCCGCAGGTCGGGGGACTGCTCTCCTACCTGCTGTTCGGGTGGATCGGCGGCCTCATCATGTTCCTGACCCAGAGCCACCGCGAGGTGCGCTTCCACGGGATGCAGTCGATCGTCTTCTCGGTCGCGCTGCTCGTGATCTACATCGGCCTGACCGTGGTGTCGGGGATCCTCTCGTTCGTGCCGTTCCTGGGCCTTATCATCGCGGCCGTGCTCACGCCCCTCATCGGCCTCGCCTCGTTCGCCCTGTGGATCTTCCTGTGCATCAAGGGCTACAACCTCGACCACTTCAAGCTGCCGGTGGTCGGCGACCTCGCCGAGCAGTGGTCGGGCTACCACGCCGCGGCCGAGTAGCGCCGGCGTGCTGACGGCCGGTGCGCGCCAGCGCGCTGGCCGTGCGCACCGGCCGTCAGCCGCCGCCTGCCGCGAGTCGGCCACCTGGTGCTGCGGCCAGGCCTTCGGCCACCGGCTCGCGCAGCGCCAGGCGGCGGGCCAGGCGACGCAGGGTCCGGCTGCTGCGATCGCGTCCGAGCACCCGCTCCTCGGCCTCGGGGTCGTCGAGGGTGGCCGCGCTCGCGAGCAGCCGCGCGCGACCCGCACTGACCTCGCTCCGGGCGACGTCGGTGCGGTCGTGCGCCAGTGCCACCTGCGCCCGCGTGGCGCGCACCTCCGGCTCGACGTCGGCGGGCAGCAGCTGGTCGTCGAGCAGCTCACCCGCTGACCGCGCCGCGACCCGGGCCTCCTCCCAGCGCTCCAGCGCCAGCAGGCTCAGCGCCCGCGCCGCCTCGGTGGTGGCGACCTGGTGCTCCTCCCCGCGCTCGCGGTGGGCGCGCGCGGCCCCGTGCAGCGCTCGGCAGGCGCGCTCGTGGCGCCCGCGCCGCTGGTCCAGCAGGCCCTGCAGCCGCAGCAGCCGCGGCTCGCTCGCCGGATCTGCGGCTCCCCGGCGGCGCACCGCGGGATCGCAGGCCAGCAGCGGCGGGATGGGCTGATCCTCGGGCGCGTCGACCGCGAGGGCGAGCTGGACCAGCGCTGCCGCCAGCTGGCGTCCCCGCGACGGGGTGGCGGTGGTCGCACCCAGCGCCTCCCGCAGCGCCGCATCAGCCTGCTCGGTGGCACCGGCGCGCCGGTAGGCCTCGGCAACGCCCAGCAGGGCGCGCTCGACGAGGTCACCGCGCGCATCCGCGCGGGCGTCGCGCACGGCCTGCTCCGCGGCCTGGCGCGCAGCGCGCAGGTCGCCGGACTGCAGCAGCGCCTGGGCGCGCAGGTGGGCGCACTCCCAGGCCAGGTCGAGACGCCCGATCGCCCGGGCTCGCTCCTCGGTGGCCGCGACCTGGGCCAGCGCGGACGCGGGCCGCCCGCATCGCACGTGCTCGCCGATGAGCACGAGGTCGCTGCGCAGCAGCACCTCGTCGAGCATCGCGGCGCCGACGCGCGCATCGGAGGCGCGGGCGACCGCTTCGCCGGCAGAGGCCAGCGCGCGGTGCCCGGCCCCACGCGCCGAGGCGCGTGCCGCCTGCTCGAGCAGCAGCTGCGCCTGCATGCTGGGATCGTCGTCGAGGTGCTGCGCCGCGCGCTCCGCATGCGCTCGCGCGTCCTCGAGCCGTGCGTCCTCCCGCGCCAGGCGCGCACGCTCCAGCATCGCCGTGGGCGTGGCCACGGCCGCCAGCCGTTGATCGGCGGCGTCGACGTCACCGACCGCAAGGGCGGCCACGACCTCGCCGCACCACCCCTCGAACCGGCGGGGCGCCTGCACCAGGCTCAGCCGCGGGCTGCTCGCAGCCAGCGCGCGGCGGTGCTCGTCGACGCGCCCGGCGGCGGCGACCGTCGCCGCGGAGGGCGCCGTCGTCGCCGAGGGAGCGGGGTCCCCGGGTGCGGCAGCGTCGCCGGCGCCCTCAGGCGGGTCGTGGGTCCTGCCGGCGTCGGCGTGCGCGAAAGGGCCGCGCAGCTCCTCGATCCGACTCAGCGTGGCGGGCTCGGGCGCCAGCCCGTCCCGAGCGAGCCGCTCGGCGTGACGGTCGAAGGTGGACAGCGCCACGCTCGGGCGCCCGGCCGTCACCGCGGCGCTGATCAGCTGGCGCAGCGGCTCCTCGTCCACCGTCTCGTGCTCGCAGAGCCGCTGCAGCACCGCGATGGCCGCGTCGACGCTGCCTGCCTCCTGCAGCTCGGTCGCGACCTGACGGGCCAGCGCCACGTACTCGCTGTGCACCGCCTCGCGCACGCTGTCGAGCCACGGCAGCGACAGACCGGGCAGCAGCTGATCGTGGTAGAGGTCGAGGGCGGCGCGGCGCGCTGCGAGCGACTCGGACGCCACGTTGCCGCGGAGCTCCTCCACATCGAGCCAGCGCGCCTCGCGCGGCAGGTGCACCGTCTCGTCGTCCACCTGCAGCGGCAGCTCGGGCAGCCCGCGCCGCAGCAGCCACAGCGTGCTGTTGAGCCGCTGTCGCGCGATGCGCTCTGACAGGTCGGGGCGCAGCCGCTCGGCCAGCCGCGTGCGTGGATGCGCGCGCGGCTCGAGCAGCAGCATCGCCAACAGCGCGTGGGTGCGCGCCGGTGGCGCCGCCAGCGACCGGTCGCCCTGCTCGACGGAGAGGCCTCCCAGCAGCCGGAACCGCAGCGGCTGGGCCGCCTGCTGCTCGGGCGTGAACGGCGTCGTCATGGCATCCCCCTGCTCGTGCACTGGTGTCGTGCTGTGTGCCAGCGACCCGCAGGATGCGCGAGCGACCGTGACACGAGCGTGACACATCCGTGATGCTCGCGTGAGCGGGGCACGTCGACGCCGCGTCGGTGTCGTGTCGACGCTGCCGCCAGGCGGTCTCGATCGGCAGGCCCGCGGTCAACGCCGCCGCGAGGGGCACGATGGGGAGCGGAGACCGACTGGAGCGCCGATGCCCGCCACCCTCACCGACCACGGATCCCTCACCTCCCATGAGCCGGCCACCGGCGTCCCGGTGGGCCGCTTCCCCGTCGACGACGAGGCCGCGGTGAGCGCCGCCGTCGCACGCGCCCGCGAGGGGGCGGCGTGGTGGTGGGGCCTCGGGTTCGCCGGGCGTCGCGCGCGGCTGCTGGCATGGAAGGTGCTGCTGGCGCGACGCGCCGAGGAGATCGTCGCGCTGGTGCAGCGCGAGACGGGCAAGCCCCGCAGCGACGCGATGATCGAGCTGCTTTTGGGGCTGGACCGGCTCGACTGGTCGGCGCGGCACGCCGGGCGCGTGCTCGGGGGCGAGCGGCGGCGTCCGAACCTGCTCGCGCTGAACCAGCGGCTGCGCGTCGAGCGCGTTCCCAAGGGCGTCGTCGGGGCGATCACACCGTGGAACTTCCCGCTGTTCATCACGCTGCAGACGGTCGCCTCGGCGCTGGCAGCCGGCAACGCGGTGGTGCACAAGCCCAGCGAGCACACGCCCTCGGTGGGCGCGTGGCTGGTCGAGACCCTCGCAGAGGTCACCCCCGAGCAGTCGATCATGGAGCTGGTCACCGGGTTCGGCGACACCGGCGCTGCGCTGTGCCGGGCGCCGGTGGACCACCTCGCCTTCACCGGTTCGCCGGCCACCGGCCGGGCCGTGATGACCGCGGGCGCCGAGTCGCTGACGCCGGTCACGCTCGAGCTCGGCGGCGTCGATGCGGCCATCGTCGACGCTGATGCCGACCTGGCGCGCGCCGCCCGCGGCGTGGTCTACCCGGCCATGCTCAACGCCGGCCAGATGTGCATCGGCGTGGAGCGCGCCTACGTCAGCACGGCGGTCTACGACGAGTTCTGCGCGGCGGTGGCCGACAGCGTCCGCGACGTGACCGCGGGCGCCGAGCAGGACGCTGCCTATGGGCCGATGACCGTGCCCGAGCAGGTCGAGGTCGTGCGCGACCACCTCGACGACGCCCTGGCCCGCGGGGCACGACCGCTGGTCGGGGGTCCCGCGTCGATCCGACCGCCGTTCGTGGACCCGATCGTGCTGGTGGACGTGCCCGACGACGCGCGCCTGCTGCACGAGGAGACCTTCGGCCCCATGCTGCCGATCCTGCCGGTGGACGACGCCAGCGAGGCCGTGGCCCGCACCAACGCTGTGGCCACGCTCGGCGTGCACGTGTGGGGCCAGGCCAACGCCGCCTGGATCGCCCGGCACGTGCACGCGGACCTGGCCGCCATCAACGGTGCGCTGTCCTATGCGATGGCACCCAGCGCACCCTTCGGCGGCGTCGGCGGCTCGGGGTTCGGGCGGATGTCGGGGCCCGAGGGCCTGCGCGAGCTGTCGCGGGCGCGCACGATCGCCCGCGAGCGGGTGCGCCTGCCGTTCGACCTCGCGAGCTTCGAGCAGCCCGACTGGCTGCTGCCCCGACTCGAGCGGGTGCTGCGCTGGCGTCACGGTGCTCGCGCCAGCGCGCGGGAGCGCTGACCGCCCGCGCCAGCCCCTCGGGCGCCCGGGCGATGGGCGGCTCACCCAAGCCCGTGACGCCGGCGCAGCGCCCGCGCGGCGCCCTCGCGCCCCTCGGCCTCCAGCAGCGCCGCAGCCCGTCCGGCGCGAGCGTGGTCCTCGGGTGCCAGGGCCAGCGCCTCCTCCAGCGCGGTGATCGCCGCCTGACGATCACCGGCCTCGGCGCTGTCGGCGGCCAGGCGGTCCAGCACCGCCAGACGCAGCCGGTGGGCCTCCCGTCGCGGGGCCTGCGCCCACTCCTCGGCCGCGTCCTCGGGCAGCAGCTCGACGGGGTGGCGCAGCGCCCGCCGGGCCGGCTCCACCGAGCCCACTCCCGGGTGCGCCAGCGCCTCTCGGGCCGCGGCGACGAACGTCTCGTGATCGATCACCGCATCGTCGGGCAGCGCGAGCACGTCGCCGTGGCGCACCAGGAGCTCTCCGCTGGCGCGCCGCAGCCGTGCGAGCAGCTGGCGCAGCCGCTCCCGGCCGGTCTCGGGGGACGCCTCGGGCCACAGGTCGGTGATGACCGCCTCGACGCTGGCCCGGCCGCCGCGCAGCGCCACCACCTTGACCGCCGCCGCCAGGCGTCCCGGTGGCGGGGTGCGATCGGTGTGGCCACGGCGCACCTCGAAGCCGCCGAGCAGGCGCACCGTCAGCGGCTCGGTGGCATCACGGTCGCTGTCCTCGTCGAGCAGGGGATGCAGCCGCTCGATGAGGTCGCGCTCGCGGATCCAGGGGACCTCGGGCACGTCGGTGCGCTGGGCCAGCGCCAGCGCCTGCCGCGTGCGCTCCGCGGCACGCGTGCGCTCGCCCTCCCGGCGGGCGGCCTCGCCCTCCAGCAGCGCCACGCGCCACTCCTCGCGCGGCTCGACGGCGGGCAGGGCGCGGGCCCGCGCCAGATGGTCCTGCGCCTGGGCCGGGTCGCCGCTGCGCGCGTGCAGCGCGAACGCGGCCAGCGGGACGAGGCCGAGGCTGCCGTCGTCGCGGTCCTGGGCCCGGCGCAGCCACGCCCAGGCGAGGTCGGTGCGACCGACCCGGTCCAGCAGCTGCGCACCGTCGGCGAGCAGGAACGCGCCGCCGCCGGTGTCGATCATGCGGCTGCCCGCCTGCTCGGCGCTGCGCAGCGCCCGCTCGGTGGCCTCGGCCTCGCCGCGGTGGGAGGCGATGCGCGCGCGGCCCCAAGCGGCGTAGGCCTGGGCGGTGCCCAGGCGCAGGCGCCGCGCCAGCACCTCGGCCTCGTCGACGCAGGCCTCTGCCTCGGGGTGGCGTCCCGCATAGGTCAGCATGAACGCCTTGAAGGTCAGCGCCTGGGCGCGCTGACGGCTGTGGGCGCCCACCCCGGCGAGACAGGTGTCGACCAGGTCGATGGCCTCGTCGTGGTAGCCCAGCGGCCAGGCCACGATCAGCGCGCGCTTGAGCGCGACATGCGCGCGCTGCTCGGGCTCGTCGAGCTGGTCCCACAGCGCCATCGTGTCGCCGAGCAGATGGTCGGCCCGTCGCAGCCCCGGCACGTCCCGGCTGGTCGCAGCGACGAACGCCAGCGCCTCGGTGGCCTTGGCGCGCACGGCTCGCTGCCCGGCCTCGGCGGTGTCCAGCAGGGCGCGGGCGCGCTCCTCGATCCCCTCCGAGTGCCCGACCCAGACGTCGTGGGCGAGCCGCTCGGCGGCGATCTCGCGCTGGTCGCGCGCGTCGACCGGCAGGCTCTCGGCCCGCTCCAGCACCTGCTGGCGTGCCGAGGGATCGGCAGCGAGCCCGTGGCAGCGCGACAGGTGCACCAGCACGCGCACGTCGGCGGCCAGCGCGGCGTCATCGACGGCGGCGACCAGGCGCCGCAGCGGCTCGGCGCCCAGCCGCGTGGCCACCTTGCTGGGCCAGCCCCCGGCCAGGCGCACCGCGTCAGCGTCGGCGCCGGCCTGCAGCAGCACGCGCAGCGCAGCCAGGCGCTCGTCGCGACGGTCGTAGACCGCCGCAGCGGCCCGTGCCACCGCGGTCTCCACGCCCGCGCGACGACCGAGCTGCTCGCGGATCGGGTCGGGCAGCACCCACCAGCCGTCGCGCGTCTGCGACAGCGGCAGGCCCACCGCCGCCAGCTCGGCCAGCAGGTCGGGGGCTCCCAGCGCCTCGGCGGCCACGGTGCGGTCGAGCAGCGGCAGGTGCGCCAGCTGCGCCGCCGCGGTGCGCGTCGCGGCGGGCAGCGGCTCGAGGAGGCGATCGACCAGTGCCGCGACGGTGGTGAGCTCGCCGACCAGCCGGGCGACCGCAGCGCTCGGGTCCACGGTCTCGTGCAGGCGCGGCAGCATCAGCCGCAGGGCGGCCGGCCAGCCGCCAGTGGCGCGGACCAGGGCTTGGGCGTCGATGTGGTCCAGCGCGAGGCCCTCGCTGGCGGCAAGCGCGACGACCTCCTCGGCGGTGAAGGCCAGCGCGTCGCTGCCCAGCAGCAGGGCGTCGGGGCGCGCCGCGCGGTCCCGCACCGGGTCGGCGAGCACCCGCGCGGAGGCGATGAGCCGGTGCGGGGCGGGGAGCTCGTCGACCAGCGCGGCGAGCAGCTTCGCGCCGTCGTCGTCGAGGCGGTGGACGTCGTCGAGCACCAGCGCGACGGGGGTGTCGACCTCGCACAGCCCGTCGTGCAGCGCCTCGGGCAGACCCGAGGGGTCGGGCTCGGTGGCCGTGAGCACCCCGGCGGCCTCGTCCAGCCCGACGCGGGTGAGCGCCTCGCGCACCAGCCACAGCAGCGCACCCGGTCCGAGGCCGTCGCTGCGCAGGCGAGCGCGCGCGGGGACCACCTCGAGGGAGGCCACGACCTGCTGGGACAGCGTCGACTTGCCGTAGCCGCCGCCGGCCTCGAGCAGCACGATCCGCTGCCCGGCTGCCTGGTGCACCAGGCGGGTGCGCGGCACCGTGCGGCCAGCATCGCGCCAGGGGGCCGTCGTCACGCTGGCTCCTCCTCGCGGGCGCAGCGGGGAGGAGCGCCCCCCGCTCGCGGTCACGTCGACCTCCACGTTGTGAGATTCTGCACGAGACGGCAGTGAGATGTCGACGGGTCAGGGTGTCAGCGCTCGATCTCCAGCGCGGCAAGCAGGCGATCGGCCGCGGTGTAGGGGTCCAGCACCCGGTCGGCGACCTGCGCGGCCAGATCGTCGAGCAGCGTGCCGCCCGCCATCGCCCCCAGCCGCCCGCGCACCGCGGCCTGCGCGAGCTCGCGCAGCTGCAGAGCGGCACGGGCGCGGGCGCGATGGCGCGCCAGGCCGCTGCGCGCCAGCCAGTCGCGGTGGGCTGCCACGGTCTGCGCCAGCGCGCCGACGCCGCTGGCCTCCCCGGTGGCGGTGGCGACCGTGGCGCGCACCGGCGGGTCCCAGTCCTCGACGCCGTCGGGCAGCGTCAGGCCCTGCCGGGCAGCGGTGCCGATGCCGGGCTCCTGCAGGTCGGCGAGGTCGCGCAGCGCCCGGTCGGCGCCGGGACGATCGGCCTTGTTGACCACCAGCACGTCGGCGACCTCGAGGATGCCCGCCTTGGCGGCCTGCACCGCGTCACCCATGCCGGGTGCGAGCCCGACGATCGTCGTGTCGGCCACGGCGGCCACCTCGACCTCGGCCTGGCCGACCCCGACGGTCTCGACGACGACGATGTCGAAGCCAGCGGCGTCCAGGGCCACCAGCGCTGGCGGGGCGGCCCAGCTGAGCCCGCCGAGGTGACCGCGGGTGGCCATCGACCGCACGAACACCCCGTCGTCCAGCACGTGGCGCTCCAGGCGCACCCGGTCGCCGAGCAGCGCTCCACCGGTGAACGGGCTCGTCGGATCGATCGCCAGGACAGCGACGCTGTGCCCCTGCGCGCGCCAGTGCGCCACGAGCGCCGCGGCGAGGCTGGACTTGCCCACACCGGGCGCGCCGGTCAGGCCCACGAGGTGGGCCGAGCCGCTGACCGGGTGCAGGGCAGCGACGAGGGCGCGCACGCGCTCCTCGCGCCCGTCCTCGATGTGGGACAGCAGCCGCGCGAGCGCGCGACGGTCCCCGCGGGAGACCTGCTCGACCAGCTCGGCGTCGTCCATCGCCGGTGAGCCTAGGCGACGGGGGGCTGCGGCGGGCTGCGGCACCGGCGCGGGCCGCCGAGCCGGCCGATGCGGCGGCCCGACCTAGGCGGTCTCGAGGATCACCGCCTCCCCCTGGCCGCCACCGCCGCACAGGCTCGCCGCGCCGCGGCCGCCGCCGAGGCGGGCGAGCTCGGCCAGCAGCGTGACGACCAGCCGGGCGCCCGAGCAGCCGATCGGGTGGCCCAGCGCCACCGCGCCCCCGTTGACGTTCACCCGCTCGTGGTCCACGCCCAGCAGGTCGGTGGCATGCAGGGCCACCGCCGCGAACGCCTCGTTGATCTCGTAGCGGTCCAGGCCGTCGGCGGCGACGTCGGCGCGCCGGGCCGCCGCCCGCACCGCGTCGGCGGGCTGGTGGTGCAGCGTGGCGTCGGGGCCGGCCACCGACCCATAGCCCAGGGCGCGCCCGAGCGGTGCGAGCCCGAGCTCGTCGGCGACCGCGCGGCTGGTGACCACCAGCGCCGCGGCGCCGTCGGAGATCTGGCTGGAGTTGCCGGCGGTGATGGTGCCCTCGGCCGCGAAGGCCGGCGACAGGCGGGCCAGACCCTCGGCGGTGGTGTCGGAGCGCACGCCCTCGTCGCGCGCCACGGTGGTGGTCTGGCCGCGGCGAGCAGGGGCCTCGACCGGGACGACCTCGCCGGCGAAGCGGCCCTCGTCCCAGGCCGCGGCCGCGCGCGCGTGGCTGCGCGCCGCCCACGCATCCTGTGCCTGGCGGGTGATGCCCAGGCGGGCGTTGACCGCGTCGCTGGTGGCGCCCATGTGCTGCTCGTCGAACGCGCACCACAGGCCGTCGTGGATCAGCGCGTCGATCAGCGTGCCATGCCCCAGGCGGTAGCCCGCCCGCGAGCCCGGGATCAGGTGGGGTGCGCCGGTCATCGACTCCATGCCGCCAGCCACGACGACCTCGGCCTCGCCGAGGCGGATCAGCCGGTCGGCCTCGCGCAGCGCTGCCAGGCCCGACAGGCAGACCTTGTTCAGCGTGATCGCCGGCACGTCCATGCCGATGCCGGCGGCCACGGCTGCCTGGCGCGCGGTGATCTGGCCCTGCCCGGCCTGCAGGACCTGGCCCATCACGACCTGCTCGACCCGCTGCGCGGGCACGCCGCAGCCATCGAGGGCCGCGGCGATGGCGCGGGCCCCGAGGTCGGTGGCCGGCAGGGCCCCCAGCGCACCCGTCAAACGGCCCATGGGCGTGCGCGCGGCGCCGACGATCACGGGCTCGGTGCGGCTCATGGCGTCCTCCAGGGAGCGGCTCGGGGGCGATCGGTGCGGATCGGGTTCGGGGCAGGGACGGATTCTGTCAGGTCGGCGTGAGCCGCGCCCCCGTCTGCCGGGTCGGCGCCGCGCGTCAGCGCGGCGGGGGCGAGGGGGCGGCCGCGCGCGTAGCGCGGCGTGACGCGGCAGAGCGCGTCGGGCAGGATGGCGCGCCATGAGCGACTTCGATCTCGACACGTTCCTGTCCGCCCCGCGCGTGGCCGGCCTCGCGCTGTCGCCCGATGGGCGGCGGCTGGTGGTCGGCGCCGCCGAGCCCGACCGCAAGCGCACCCGCTACGTGAGCGCCCTCTACGAGGTGCCGCTGCACGAGGAGGGGCGACCGCGGCGGCTGACCCGCAGCGAGAAGGGTGACGCGGCGCCGCGGTTCGCTCCTGACGGATCGCTGCTGTTCACCTCGACCCGGGCGATCCCCGACCGTGACGACGGGCTCGATCCGGCCCCCTGGCTGTGGCGGCTGCCGGTGGCGGGCGGCGAGCCCGAGCCGGTGGCCTGCCCGCCGGGTGGGGTGCGCGGCTGCGCGGTCGCCGAGGACAGCGGCGACCTGGTGATCGCCACGGGGCTGCACGCCGGAGCGACCGGCTGGAGCGAGGACGCCGAGACGGCCAAGGCGCGCAAGGAGTCCGAGACCACCGCGCTGCTGCTCACCGACTTCCCGGTGCGCTTCTGGGACCGCTGGCTGGCGCCGCGCACCACCCACCTGTTCGCGGCTGCTGCCGGCGCAGACCCCGACGGGGAGGGCTGGACCGATCTGGAGCCCGGCGTCTCGGTGGCACTCGAGCTCGCCTCGTTCGCGATCACCCCCGACGGGGCGACAGTGGTCGCCAGCCGGCGCCGCGAGGAGCCCGACCCGGCGGCGGCGCGCAGCGACCTCGTCGTCTATCACCGCGAGGGTGATCGGGTGGCGATGCGCGCCCTGGTGGCCACCGACGACGACCACGCCGACCCGGTCATGGCGCCCGACGGCACCCGGGTCGTGGCCCAGCGCAACGAGCGCTCCACCCCCGAGGGGCCCGGTGACCGCACGCTGATCGTCGTCGACCTCGCCACCGGCGAGGCGCGCGACCTGCTGCCGGCCTTCGACGCGTTCCCCGCCGGCGCGGTGTGGACCCGCGACGGCCAGCACGTGCTGTTCACCGCCGACCACGAGGGCCACCGCCTGCCCTACGCCGTGACGGTGGCGGACGGGACGGTGACGCGTCTGGCTGCCCACGGCGCCTACAGCGACCTGCAGGCCGCGCCCGACGGCACGGTCTACGCGCTGCACGCCACCATGGCCCACCCGCCGCGGGTGGTGGCGCTGCGCGCCGAGGTGCCCGACCAGGAGCCCCAGGTGCTGCCCACCCCCGGCGACGACGTGGTCGGCCCAGGACGCGTCGAGCGGGTCACCGCCACCGCCGAGGACGGCGCCGCGATCGGCTCCTGGCTGGTGCGCCCGCCGAGGGAGGCCAGCGACGCCGACCACGGCGACCCCCTGGCGGTGTTCATCCACGGCGGGCCGGTGCACTCGTGGAACGAGTGGACGTGGCGCTGGAACCCGCACGTGCTCGCGGCGCGCGGCTGGGCGGTGCTCCTGCCGGATCCGGCGCTGTCGACCGGCTACGGCCTGGAGTTCGTGGCCCGCGGCTGGGGCCGATGGGGTGCCGAGCCCTACACCGACCTGATGGCCGCGGTGGACGCCGTCGAGGCGCGCGATGACATCGACGCCTCCCGCACCGCCGCGCTGGGCGGCTCGTTCGGTGGCTACATGGCCAACTGGGTCGCCGGGCACACCGACCGCTTCGAGGCGATCGTCACCCACGCGAGCCTGTGGGACCTCGAGGCGTTCCACGGCACCACCGACCTCGGCGTCGTGTGGGAGCGCGAGTTCGGCGACCCCTACGAGGACCCGAGCCGCTATCGCGCGTGGAGCCCACGCAACCACGTGGGCAACATCAGCACCCCGATGCTGGTGATCCACGGCACCAAGGACTACCGGGTGCCCGAGAGCGAGGGCCTGACCCTGTGGACCGACCTGCGTCGCCACGAGGTGCCTGGCGCCTACCTGCACTTCCCTGACGAGAACCACTGGATCCTCACGCCCAAGCACGCGCGGATCTGGTACCAGACGGTGATCCGGTTCCTGGACCACCACGTGCTCGGTGCGACCTGGCAGCGACCCGAGCACGTGTAGGCCAACCGCGTCCGAGCGCGCCGGCCGCGACCGCCGAGGAGGCGCCGTGGAGCTCACCGCCATCGATCACGTGGGGATCGCCGTGCACGACCTCGCCGCGGCGGTGGCGGCCCACGAGCGGCTGTACGGCGCCACGGTGGCCCACACCGAGGAGCTGGCCGAGCAGGGCGTGCGCGAGGCGCTCCTCGCGGTCGGCGACGGGTTCGTCCAGCTGCTCGAGCCCACCCGCGCCGACTCCCCGGTGGCGCGGTTCCTGGCGCGACGCGGCGAGGGGCTGCACCACGTCGCCTACCGCGTCGATGACCTCGCGGCGACCCTGGAGCGCCTGGCCGCCCGCGGCGCGCAGCTCGTCGACACCGTCCCGCGCGCCGGCTCACGCGGCACGCGCATCGCGTTCGTGCACCCTGCCAGCAGCGCTGGGGCGCTGGTCGAGCTCGTCGAGCTGCCCGCACAGGATCCGGGCGACGCGCCGCGCTGACGCGCCGCGCGGAGCGCCGGCGCGGGGCCGGGACCGCGTCGGGGCGGGCGCGGACGGCGGGGACGGGGCGCCGATACACTGGCGGCGTGTCGCTGTTCGATCGCTTCCGCCGCCGCAAGGCAGAGGACCACCCGCTGACGGCCGCCTCGAAGCGCACCGTCGCCGAGCTCGAGGAGTTCCTCACCTCACGCACCGGCGTGGAGGGGTTCATCGAGCCCCCGACGTCCACCTACGCGATGACGCTGTGCCTCGTCGCCGGCGACGGCGAGTCGGTGCGTCGCGCGGTCAAGCACGAGAAGCAGGCCGTCAAGCTGTGCGACGAGCACGGCGTGCCGGTGTACGACGCGCGCATCGTGGGCTACCCGCAGCGCATGAAGGACTATCAGCGGGGGGTGCGCCGCCAGCGCGTCGACCTCGACCAGCTCCCGCCTCTGGAGGTCGCCAGCGACGCGCCCGGCGAGGAGCGGCTGCCGGGCGCCAGCGAGGATCCGCAGCGCGGTGACGACGACGCCGGCGACGGCGACGGGCGCGGTCAGCGCCCCGACGATCCCCGCGAGGGCTGACGCGGGCATGACCGCACGGGCGGCCGCCTCGCCTCACTGCGCGTCGACGGTGACGCGCTCCACGTAGCAGGTCTGCTGCGGCGTCTCCCCGTCCAGTGGCAGGGAGGCGATCCGGTCGATGGCCTCCATCCCGTCGGTGACCTCGGCGAACACGCTGTACTGGGGTGGCAGGCCGACGTCGTCGAGGCACACGAAGAACTGGCTGCCGTTGGTGTCGGGGCCGGCGTTGGCCATGGCGACGGTCCCTCGGGCGTAGCCGCGCTGCTTGGCCGCGTCGAGCTCGTCGACGAACCGGTAGCCGGGACCGCCGGTGCCCACGCCCTCCGGGTCGCCCATCTGCACCACGAAGCCGGGCACGACCCGATGGACGATCGTGCCGTCGTAGAAGCCCTGCTGGGCGAGGAACGCGAAGTTGTTGGCGGTGAACGGCGCCTCGGCGGTGAGCAGGCGCAGGTGCACCGTGCCACAGGAGGTCTCCAGCCGGGCGGTGTGGGTCTCGGCCTCGTCGAGGACCTGTGCGGGCGCCTCGAAGCGCGGCTTGGTCTCACCGGCTGCGGGCGGCACCTCGCCGCCGCAGGCGATCTGCTCGGTCATGGCTGCTCCCATCGGTGGTCGACGCACGCGGCGTCGGCGGTCGTCAGGCGCGTGGGCGCGTCGCGCCGCGCGGAGTGCTCACGGCGCCTCGCCCTCGTCGTCCCCGTCTCCCTCGGGTTGGTCGGTCTCGGCATCATCGAGCGCGTCCTCGTCGAGCTCGAGGTCGAGCTCCTCCTCGAGCGCCTCGGGATCGTCGAGGAGCTCCTCGAGCTCGTCGGGGTCGAGATCGTCGGGGGCCGGCACGGGCTGCTCGGGCGGGTCGTCGTCGGGCAGGCTCAGCGCCACGAGGATCCCGCCCACCAGCAGCACGACCGCGATCACCGCAACGGTGATCCAGTTGCGACGCCGCTCCGCCCGACGCGCCGCCTCCTGGCGCTCCTCGCGGCGGCGCCGCTTCTCCTTGTCGGTCTTCTTCGCCATCACGGCCCCCTCGCGGTCCACGGCCACGTCGCGCCCATCCTGGCAGCGCGAGCACGCCGCTGTGCGGTCCGCGGCGCGGCGTCAGCTCGAGCGACGCACCTCCAGGCGCCAGCAGTGCCGATGCCAGTGGCGTCGGAGATCCGCTTCGCCGCTGGGCCACACCACGACATGACCCTCCCCGGCCGCCACCAGGTTGCCGCAGTCGGGGCACAGGTAGTCCTTGGTGGCGCCCTGCCCGTCGACGTGGCGGACCTCGTAGCCGGCGAGCTCGAGGTCCTCGTCGTCATCGGTGCTGCGCCCCCCGAGCAGCGACTCCACGTCGCGCATGGCGCGTGGGTCCTGCCAGGGACGCGTCGCCCGCTTGCGTCGACTGCCCTTGCTCATGCCTGGCTCCCTCGCCCGAGCGACCGGCGGCCACGATAGCCCCCACGGGTGGACCGCGAGATCGGTGCTGCCCACGGCACCGATCTCACAGCAGCACGATCACCGCCACGCCCACCGCGTTGTAGGCGGCGTGGGCGGCCACGGCGCCCCACACGTGCCCGTGGCGCTCGACCAGCAGTGCGAAGACGGCGGCGGCGACCACCAGGGTCAGGAAGACCTGCACCGCGCCGGCCAGGTTGCCGCCAGGCACGTGCAGCGCGGCGAAGACCACGGCGCTCGCGCCCACCGCCACCGGGCGGGCCAGCAGCCGACGGGCCGCGCGGTGCACCACCCCGCGGAAGGCCAGCTCCTCGCCCAGCGGCGTCACGGTCACCGCGACCAGGGCGACCACCACCCCCGACGCGGGAGCACGCAGCGCCTCCTGCAGCGGCTCCTGAGGGCTGACGAGGTCGACGCCCAGGCCCTCCAGCACGGGCGTGGCCGCGAGTCCCACGGCAGCGAGCACCACCCCGATCACCAGGCCGACCACCGCGCCCACGCCCACCTCACGGGCCTCCGGGCGCCCCCCGACGACCCCCGTCACGCTCCGGTCGGGCCGCAGCGCGCTCCAGGCGAGGACGACGGCGATGAGCACCACCGCGAACCCAGCCAGCCGCACCGGCATCTGCCAGGGCGGTGCGGCGGCAGCGGCGACGGCGCCGACGAGCAGGCTGCCGGGCAGGTAGGCCAGGACCAGCACGACGAGCGCGTCCCACGGGTCCGGCGCTGGTGAGGTGGCCGCGTCGACGCCGCGGCGCGCCGCGCGGTCGGGCGAGCCGGCCACGCGCTAGGTGTGGGCGCCGACCGGCACGGCGACGTCCACGCCGACGCGCCGGACGTCCCCGCCCAGCGCGCACAGCCAGCCCGGCAGGTCGGCGTAGCCTCGCTCGATGTGGGAGGCGCCGCACACCACGGTCACCCCGTCGGCGACGAGGCCGGCCAGCACCAGCGCCGCGCCAGCGCGCAGATCGGTGGCCTGCACCGTCGCGCCGCGCAGCGAGCTGGGTCCGCGCACCAGCGCGTGGTGGCCCTGCAGCTCGAGGTCGGCGCCGGGCTTGCGCAGCTCGTCGAGCATCCGGAAGCGACCGTCGAAGACGTTCTCGGTGACCATCGCCACCCCGCCAGCCTGGGTGAGCAGCACCGTCAGCTGCGGCTGCAGGTCGGTGGGAAAGCCCGGGAAGGGCAGGGTGGCCACGTCCACCGCGCGGAGCCCGCGGGTGCGCTGCACGGTCACCGCGCCGGGCTCGGTGTCGACCTCGGCGCCGGTCTCGGCGAGCTTGGCCAACGGCAGCCGCAGGTGCGAGGGGTCCACGCCCCGCACCGTCACCGGGCCGCCACACAGCGCACCGGCGGTGGCATAGGTGCCGGCCTCGATCCGGTCGCCGACCACCCGGTGGGTCACCGGCCGCAGGTCCTCGACCGGCACGCCCTCGACGCGGATCTCCTCGGTGCCAGCACCGGTGATGCGCGCGCCCATCGCCTGGAGCATCCCGGCGAGGTCGACGATCTCGGGTTCGCGCGCGGCGTTGCCGATGACGGTGGTGCCGCGCGCGCACACCGCGGCCATCAGGAGGTTCTCGGTCGCGCCGACGCTGGCGTAGGGCAGCTCGAAGTCGCCGGCGACCAGCCCGCCTGGCGGCGCCTGCGCGACGATCGCCTCGTCCTCGAGGGTGATCGTCGCGCCGAGCTGCTGCAGGCCCTGCAGGTGCAGGTCGATGCCGCGGTTGCCGAGGTCGCAGCCCCCCGGCTGCGCCACGCGCGCGCGGCCGTGGCGGGCCAGCAGCGGTCCGAGCACCACGATCGAGGCACGCAGCTGGCGCACCAGGTGCGGTGGCGTCTCGTCGCCGACACCCGGCCCGACGCTGCAGTTGAGGGTGTCGCCGTCGCGGTCGACGGTGACGCCGAGGTGCTCGAGGACCGCGACCATCGCCGCGACGTCAGCGATGTCGGGGACGCGCTCCAGCCGGGTGGTCCCCTCGGTGAGCAGCGCGGCCGCGAGCAGCTTCAGCGCCGAGTTCTTCGCGCCCGAGACGACCACCTCGCCCGACAGCGTCGCGCGACCGCGGACCTCGAAGGCATCCATCATCGGCGAGGATACCGAAGGGGAGGGCATCAGCGCGGCACCTGGGGTGTGTGCGGCGGTCACGCGTCCTGCTCGGCCTTGACGAGCCCGAGTCGCAGCTCGGCGCGTGACAGCGCCGCGCGAGCGCGCTCGGCCTCCTGGTCGGTGCTGGCCTGCTCGAGCTGGCGCACCGCGCGGGCGCGGGCGGCGCGCGCCCGCTCCACGTCGATCTCGACGGCGAGCTCGGCGAGGTCGGCCAGCACCGTCAGCTCGTCGCCACGGCACTCGAGGAACCCGTGGTGGACCGCGATCCGCACCTGGTCACCGTCGGGGCGCTTGATCCGCACCGGCGCGTGCCCGAGCAGCACCAGCGCTGGCTGGTGGCGCGGCAGCAGCCCGATGTCGCCCTCGACGCCGCGGGCGTAGACGCCCGTGGAGTCGCCGGAGAACAGCTCGCGCTCGGCGCTGACCACGTCGACCTGGAAGGTGGCCTCGGCCATCGGCTCCTCGTTCCCTGTGC
The DNA here is from genome assembly GCA_003553565.1 of Nitriliruptoria bacterium. GTDB lineage: Bacteria > Actinomycetota > Nitriliruptoria > Euzebyales > Egibacteraceae > PUKE01. The sequence goes on from PWER01000167.1 coordinate 27,962, forward strand.
TCGCCGGTGTCGGTGGGTGCGGCCCGGTCTCAGGACTCGGCGAACTGCTTGGCCTTGGCCTGGACCTCCTCGATCCCCCCGACCAGGAAGAACGCCTGCTCGGGCGTCTCGTCGAACTCGCCGTCGAGGATGGCCTCGAAGCTCTGGATCGTCTCCTCCAGCGGCACGCTCTTGCCGGGGATGCCGGTGAACTGCTCGGCCACGTAGAACGGCTGAGAGAAGAACCGCTGGATCTTGCGGGCCCGGTTGACCACGACCTTGTCCTCCTCGGACAGCTCGTCGATCCCCAGGATGGCGATGATGTCCTGGAGGTCCTTGTAGCGCTGGAGCGTCTCCTGGACGCGCGTGGCCACGTCGTAGTGGTGCCGGCCCACGATCTGCGGCTCCAGGGCGCGCGAGGCCGAGTCCAGCGGGTCGACCGCCGGGTAGATGCCGAGCTCGGCGATCGAGCGCGACAGCACCGTCTGCGCGTCGAGGTGGGCGAACGTGGCGTGCGGCGCCGGGTCGGTGATGTCGTCGGCGGGCACGTACACGGCCTGCAGGCTGGTCACCGAACGCCCGCGGGTCGAGGTGATGCGCTCCTGCAGCTGGCCCATCTCGTTGGCCAGGGTCGGCTGGTAGCCCACCGCGCTCGGCATGCGCCCGAGCAGCGTGGAGACCTCCATGCCGGCCTGCACGAACCGGAAGATGTTGTCGATGAACAGCAGCACGTCCTGGCGGGCCTCGTCGCGGAAGTACTCGGCCATCGTCAGCGCCGACAGGCCCACCCGCAGGCGCACCCCCGGCGGCTCGTCCATCTGGCCGAACACCAGCGCGGTCTTCTCGAGCACGCCCGACTCCTGCATCTCCAGGATCAGGTCGTTGCCCTCGCGGGTGCGCTCGCCGACGCCGGCGAACAGGCTGACGCCGCCGTGCTCCTCGGCCACACGCTGGATCATCTCCTGGATGACCACCGTCTTGCCGACGCCGGCGCCGCCGAACATGCCGACCTTGCCGCCCTCGATGTAGGGCTCGACGAGGTCGATGACCTTGATGCCGGTCTCGAAGATCGTCGTGCGGGGGTCGAGGTCCTCGAAGGAGGGCGCCGGGCGGTGGATCGGCCAGCGGTCGGTGACCTCGATCGTGGAGGGGTCGGCGTCGAGGGGCTCGCCCAGCACGTTGTAGACGTGGCCGAGCACCCCCTGGCCGACCGGCACGGTGATCGGCTGGCCGGTGTTGCGCACCGCGGTGCCGCGCTGCACGCCGTCGGTGGGCTGCATGACCACCGCGCGCACCGCGTTGTGGCCCAGGTGCTGAGCGACCTCGGCGGTCAGCGTCTTGCGCTCCCCGAAGATGTCGGCGTCGAACTCGAGGGCGGTGTCGATCTCCGGCAGCGACGCGGGCGGGAACTCCACGTCGATGACGGGGCCGATGACGGCGATGATGCGCCCGTCGGGCCGCTGCTCGTCCGCGCCGGCCGGGGATGCGGTCTGCGTGTCGGTCATCGGTCTTCCTCGCTGGCTCGCGGTGCGCTCGGGTTGGGCGGGGTCAGCCGGAGGACAGCGCCTCGGCGCCGCTGACGATCTCGGAGATCTCGGTGGTGATGGCGGCCTGGCGGGCGGCGTTGGCCTCGCGGGTGAGGTCCTCGATGAGCTCGCCGGCGTTGTCGGTGGCGTTGGACATGGCCCGCTGGCGGCTGGCGTGCTCGCTGGCGCTGGACTCGAGCAGCGCGGCGTACATGCGATGCTCGACGTAGCGCGGCACCAGCTGCTCGAGCAGCGTGCGCGGGCTGGGCTCGAACAGGTACTCGGGCGCGTAGCCCTCGCCGCCGGAGAGCTCGCGCTCGCGGACCGGGAGCAGCTGCAGGACGCTGGGAACCTGGCGCAGGGCGCTGCGGAAGTTGGTGAAGCACACCCACACGCGGTCCACCTCGCCGGCGCTGTAGTCGGCGATGATGCGCTCGGCGATCTCGGCGGCGTCGGCGTAGCGCGGGCGGTCGGTCACCCCGGTCCAGTACTGCGCGATGTCGCGACCCTGGTAGCTGTAGGTCTGCTGGGCCTTGCGCCCCACCACGTAGCGACGCACCTCGCGTCCAGCCTGCTCCTCCTGCTCGACGAGCCGGTCGGCACGCCGCAGGATGTTGGCGTTGTAGGCGCCGGCCAGACCACGGTCGCCGGAGATCACGACCACGCCGATGCGGCGCAGCTCCTCGTGCTCCGACAGCAGCGGGTGGTCGCCGACGGTGGCCTCGGTGGCGAGGTCGCGCATCACGCGGGTGATCATCACCGCGTAGGGCCGCGCGGCCTCGACGGCCTCGCGAGCCCTCGTGATGCGGCTGGCGGCGATCAGCTCCATCGCGTGGGTGATCTTCTGCGTCGAGCGGACGCTGTCGATGCGCCGCCACAGCGTGCGCAGCTCCGCTGCTCCTGCTGCCATGTCCTCCTCGCCTGCTCGGGCCCCGTCGGGTGGCCGCGGGTGGGTGCGCGCTGGCTGCCGTGGGCGGCTAGCCCTGCTGCTCGGCGGCGTCGCTCTCGTCGGAGAGCGTGGGCAGCTCCTCCATCGTGCGGTGCTCGCCCTGCTCCTCGCGCGCCGAGGGGCGGAACGTCTCGGCGAAGGCGCCGACGGCCTCGGCGAGCGCCTGCTGCTGCTCGTCGCCCCAGGCGCCCTCTGTGAGCTCGGCGAGCAGCTCGGGGCTGCGCGCGCGCAGCTGCTCGCGCAGCTCGTGCTCGAAGCGGTTCACGTCGTCGACGGGGATGTCGTCGAGGTAGCCGTTGCTGGTGGCCCAGATGATCGCGATCTGCTCGGCGGTGGGCACCGGGTCGTACTGCGGCTGCTTGAGGATCTCGACGGTGCGCTGACCGCGGTCGAGCTGGGCCTGGCTGGTCTTGTCCAGCTCGGATCCGAACTGCGCGAACGCCTCGAGCTCGCGGTACTGGGCGAGGTCCAGGCGCATCGTCCCCGCGGTCTTCTTCATGCCGGTGACCTGGGCGGAGCCGCCGACGCGCGAGACGGAGATGCCCACGTTGATGGCCGGGCGCACGCCCTGGAAGAACAGGTCGGTCTCCAGGTAGATCTGCCCGTCGGTGATCGAGATGACGTTGGTGGGAATGTAGGCGGAGACGTCCCCGCCCTTGGTCTCGATGATCGGCAGCGCGGTCAGCGACCCGCCGCCGTTGTCGTCGGACAGCTTGGCGGCGCGCTCCAGCAGCCGGCTGTGGAGGTAGAAGACGTCTCCCGGGTAGGCCTCGCGCCCCGGCGGGCGGCGCAGCAGCAGCGCCAGCTGGCGGTAGGCGTCGGCCTGCTTGGTCAGGTCGTCGTAGATGATGAGGGCGTGGTCGCCCTGCCACATCCAGTGGCCCCCGATGGCCGCGCCCGCGTAGGGGGCGACGTACTGGAAGGGCGCGGGCGCGCTCGCGGGCGCGCTGATCACCGTGGTGTACTCCATCGCCCCGTGCTGCTCGAGCACGTCGACGACCTCGGCGACCGTCGAGCCCTTCTGGCCCACGGCCACGTAGATGCACTTCACCTGGCGCTTGGGGTCGCCGCTGTCCCAGTTGCCCTTCTGGTTGAGGATGGTGTCGATGGCGATGGCGGTCTTGCCGGTCTGGCGGTCACCGACGATCAGCTCACGCTGGCCCCGCCCGATCGGGGTCATCGCGTCGATCGCCTTCAGCCCGGTCTGCAGCGGCTCCTTGACGGGCTGGCGGTCGATCACGCTGGGCGCCTGGACCTCCAGGCCGCGCCGGCCGTCGATCTTGTACTCGTCCAGCGGGCCGCGCCCGTCCAGGGGGCGTCCCAACGGGTCCACCACGCGCCCGAGGAAGGCATCGCCCACCGGCACGCTCAGCACCTCGCCGGTGGGGCGGACCTCGTCGCCCTCCTCGACGCTGGCCGCCTCGCCGAGCAGCACCGCGCCGATGGTGCGCTCGTCGAGGTTGAGCGCCAGCCCGTAGACGGTCAGGCCGTCGGGTCCGCGCCCGAAGTCCAGCAGCTCGTTGGCCATCGCCTGCGGCAGCCCCTCGACACGGGCGATGCCGTCGCCGGCCTCGATGACGCGCCCGACCTGCTCGCGCTGCAGGCTGGTGTCCAGCGAGTCGAGGCGCGAGCGCAGGACGCTCGAGATGTCCTCGGTGGAGATCGACAGGTCGGTCATCGGTGTGCTCCTCGCGGTGCTCGTGCTCGGCGCTCGTGCTCGGCGCGGGTCCGGTCGCTAGGCGCGCTGCAGGTGACTGCGCACGGTGCTCAGGCGGCTGGCGACGCTCCCGTCGATGACGGTGTCGCCCATGCGCACCACCAGGCCACCGACCACGTCGGGGTCGACGACCACCTTGACGTCCACCGGCGAGCCGGTGGAGCGCTCGAGCGCCTCGGCCAAGCGCCGCCGCTGGTCCTCGCTCAGCGGGACGGCGGCGCGCACCTCGGCCACGCTGTGGGCGCGCTCACGGGCGGCGAGCGCCACCAGACCATCGGCGATGGGGCCGAGCTGGCGCGCCCGCTCGGCCTGGATGACCCACACGATCGCGGCCACCGTCTGGGGGTGGGCGCGCCGGCCGATCAGGTCGCCGAGGATCTCGAGCTTCGTCCCGGTGTCCAGCGTCGGGTCGGCCAGGCGGTCTCGCAGCTCCCCGTGCTGCTCCAGGGAGCGCGCGAACTGGAACAGCTCGTCCTCGACGCGCTCGAGCGCCCCCTCGGCCCGGGCGGCGGTGAGGATCGCCTCGGCGTAGCCCCGGACCACGGGGTCGCTGGGCAGCTGCGCCTCGCTCATCGGCCCATCCCCGCCAGCTCGTCGATGGTGGCGTCCACGAGGTCGCGGTGGCGCTCCTCGTCGAGCTCGCGCTCGACGATGCGCCCGGCGAGGTCGACCGACAGGGTCGCCACCTGGCTGCGCAGGTCGGCGACGACGCGGTTGCGCTCGCCCTCGGCCTCCTCGCGCGCCCGCGCGAGGATCTGCTGGGCCTCCTGGTCAGCCTGGGCGCGCGCGTCCGCGCGGATGCGCTCGGCCTGCTCGCGGGCCTCGTCGATGAGGCGCTGGGCCTCGTCCCGGGCGCCCGAGAGCTGCTCCTCGTACTGGCGCCGCAGCTGCTCGGCCTCGTTGCGCACGGCCTCGGCATCCTCGATCTGCCCCTGGATGCGCGCGGCGCGCTCGTCGAGCGTGGTGTTCAGGCGCGGGAACACCACCTTGGCCATGATCGCCATGAGGACGGTGAACGCGACCGCGCCCCAGATCAGCTCTGCGGCGTCGGGGAGCAGCTGCAGCTGATCGTCGTTCTGCGCCAGGACCACGGTGCTGGCGATGACTGCGTTCATCGGGGACTCCTGATCGGGTGGACCATCGGGTGGACCGCGGGTGCCAGGGTCAGGCGAACAGGACCACGAAGAAGAGCACGAAGCCCAGGATGGCCAGCGCCTCGACGAACGCCACGCCGAGGATCATGAGCCCGCGCACCGAGCCCTCGGACTCGGGCTGGCGTGCCACGGACTCGACGGACTTCATGACGATCACGCCGATGGCGCTGGCGGGACCCAGCGTGGCGATGCTGTAGACCAGCGCTGCTGCGAGTGCCTCCATGACGGGGTTCTCCTTTGCGTGGCGGCGCGCTGCGCCGCATCGACATCAGGGTCGGATGGTCGGCCGGCTCGGGCGGAGCCGGGTCAGTGCTCTTCCTGCATGGCCAGGCCGATGTAGACGGCGCTCAGGATCGTGAAGATGAAGGCCTGGACGGTGATGATCAGCAGCTCGAAGGCGAACACGGCGGGGCTGGCGATCAGCGCGGCGACGCCGATGGGGGTGGTGGCCGACAGCGGCTCGCCGAACAGCCCGACGGTCAGGAACGCGTGGATCGTGATGAGCGTCAGGACCACCAGGATGTGGCCGGCGACCATGTTGGCGAAGAGTCGGATGGCCAGGGTGACCGGGCGCAGCACGAAGTTCGAGAGCAGCTCGATCGGCGTGACGATGACGTAGGTCCACAGCGGCAGACCAGGCGGGAACAGCGTGTCCTTGAAGTAGGAGCCGCCGCGCTTGCGCACCCCGACGACCACGTAGGTGGCCAGCACCACCACCGCCAGGAACGCGGGGATCGCCATGCGCGAGGTGGGCGGCAGCATGATCCCCGGCGTCAGCTTGAACAGGTTGAGCAGGAACACGTAGGCGAAGATCGTGGTCAGGAAGGGCAGGAACTTGTTGCCCTCGGGCCCGATGCTGGGCAGCGCGACCTCGTTGCGGATGAGCTCGACGAAGCTCTCGGCGAGGTTCTGGGCCTTGGAGGGGACCACGGTGGCGTCGCGCGTGGAGTGCCAGAAGAACGCCGCGATGATGATCACCGCAGCGAAGATCATGAGCACCGTGCGGTTCACCGCCAGCGAGACGCCCAGGATCTCCCAGCCCTCGGTGCCGGGGATGGCCGGGAAGTCGAACAGCTCGTTGATCGGAGGGACCTCCCAGGGCCCCCCGTAGTCGATCGCAGCCAGAGTCCCCTGCACGGGTCAGCTCCTTGTTGCTCCCGAGGCGTCTGCCGGTCGTGCGCTGTGGCCCAGCGCGGCGCGCAGCTCCACTGCGAGCACGGTCACCAGCCCCGCAGCGGTGACCGCGGCCACGACGAGGAGGTCTGCGACCCCCGTCGCCGCCACGGCCCACAGCACGCCGGTGTAGGCGAGGAAGCGGACCACGAGCCCACCGAAGGTGACCGCGGCGAGCCTACTGCCTCCCGCCCCGCTCGCCAACGCAGCGGTGCTGGCGCTGCCGCCGAACAGCAGCGCCAGCATCGCGCCGGCCACCAGCGCGCCGACGAGGCCGCTGGCCCCGGCGGTCACCGCACCGGCCACGGCACCGAGGACGGTGATGGCCGCGACGGCGCGCAGCGGGCGCTGCGCGGTGGTCAGTGCTCGGGCCAGCGCGCGGCGGCGGAAGCGACGCGGACGCGCCGTGTCGACGTGGCCGCCGTCGCCGGCGGGGCTGGGCGCGCCCGTCACTGCTGCGGTGGCGTCGTCGGCGCCGACGACGCGGGGTCGGCGGCCGCGGGGTCGGCGTCTGCGGGGCCGGCGGGCGCCGGGCCCGCTGGCGCCGGGTCGACCGGCCGTGGCGTGCTGCGGACCGGGGGCGCGGGGACCTCGCCCATCACCCGGCGGTACACCAGCCACATCCCGGCCGCGAACCCGCCCAGCGCCCCAATGATGAACAGGACCGGCCACGTGCCGATCCACCGGTCCAGGCCCCAGCCGATGGCACCCCAGACGAGCAGGCCCGCCAGCAGCTCCATCGACAGCACCGAGGAGCGATCGAGGTCGCGCATGGAGCGCGAGGTCATGCCCCGCACCGTGCGCTGGACGGGCGAGGCGCGGCGGTCCTCGGGTGGCTCGGCCATGACGGGCCAATGGTGTCACCGGGGGTGGCGAGCGTCAACGCGACGGCACCGGGGCACAGCCGCCCTGGCGCGTGCCGCAGCGGGACGAGGCTACTGGGCCTCGGGGTAGGCCGGGAACCGGGCGCAGAGCTTGGCCACCTCGTCGCGCACCGCCGGGATGGCGTCCTCGCTGGTCAGCACTCGGCCGATGAGGCTGGCGATCTCGCCCATCTCGGCGGTGCCCATGCCCTGGGTGGTGACGCTGGGCACGCCCACCCGGATGCCCGAGCCGACCATCGGCGGCTGCGGGTCGTAGGGGATGGTGTTCTTGTTCAGCGTGATGTGGGCGCGGTCGAGGCGCTCCTCGGCCTCCTTGCCGGTCACGCCGAGCGGCTGGAGATCGGCGAGCAGGTAGTGGATGTCGGTGCCGCCCGCCACGATGCGCACCCCCTGCCCGGCCAGCGCGTCGGCCAGCGCCCGGGCGTTGGCCACCACCTGCGCGGCATAGGCGCGGAAGTCGGGCTGGGCCGCGGCGTGGAACGCCACCGCCTTGCCGGCGATCGCCTGCATCAGCGGGCCGCCCTGCAGCATCGGGAACACGGCCTTGTCCACGGCCTTGGCGTGCTCGGCGGTGCACAGCACCGCACCGCCACGCGGCCCGCGCAGCGTCTTGTGGGTCGTGAAGGTGACCGCGTCGGCGTAGGGCACCGGGTTGGGGTGGGCGCCGCCGGCGACGAGACCCACGAAGTGGGCCATGTCCACCATCAGCTTGGCGCCCACCTCGTCACAGATCGCGCGGAACGCCGCGAAGTCGACCTCGCTGGGGTAGGCGGTGTAGCCGGCGACGATCACCTTGGGCTGGTGCTCGCGCGCGAGGGCGGCGACCTCGTCGAGGTCGACCTGCTCGGTGTCGCGGTCCACCCCGTAGGGCACGACGTGGTACCAGCGGCCGGTGAAGTTGGGCTTGGCCCCGTGGGTGAGGTGGCCGCCGTGGGCCAGCGACAGCCCCATGATCGTGTCGCCGTGCTCCACGCCGAGGGCCGTGTAGGCCGCCATGTTCGCCTGCGCGCCCGAGTGCGGCTGCACGTTGGCGTGCTCGGCGCCGAACAGCGCCTTGGCGCGGTCGATCGCCAGCTGCTCGGCCACGTCGACGAACTCGCAGCCGCCGTAGTAGCGGCGTCCCGGGTAGCCCTCGGCGTACTTGTTGGTCAGCACGCTGCCTTGGGCGGCCAGCACCGCGGGGCTCGTGAAGTTCTCGCTGGCGATGAGCTGCAGCCGCGTGCGCTGGCGGTCCAGCTCGTCGGTGATGACCCCGGCCAGCTCGGGGTCGAGGGCCTCGAGCTGGGCGAAGTCGGCGCCGTGATGGGTCATGACGAGGGTCTCCTCGGCCGTGGTCGGATGCTCTCTGGGGTGTCGCGGCTGGCGGCGGGGCGCGCAGGCGCTCGGTCGCCCGATCAGCGCTCGAGCAGCTCGCGGGCGGCGCGCTGCTCGAGCTCGGCGAGCTGGTCGACCCGACGCTGGTGGCGTCCGCCGTCGAAGGCTGTGTCGAGCCACAGGGCCACGATCTCCTCGGCGAGCGCCGGTGCGACGACCCGTGCGCCCAGCGCCAGCACGTTGGCGTCGTTGTGCTGGCGCGACAGCCGCGCGGTGTACAGGCAGTGGCACAGCGCCGCGCGCGCACCGGGCACGGTGTTGGCGGCCAGCTGCTCGCCCTGGCCGCTGCCACCGAGCACGATCCCGCGATCGGCGTGCCCGCCGGCGACGTCGCGGGCGACCGCGGCACAGATCGCCGGGTAGTCGACCGACTCGCTGGCCGAGTCGGTGCCGTGGTCGACGACCTCGTGGCCACGCTGAGCGAGCCAGCGGGCCAGGTGGTCCTTCAGCGGGTAGCCGGCGTGGTCGGAGCCGATCGCGATGCGCATGCGCTCATGGTGGCACGTCGTCGGCGGCCGCGTCGCCGGCAGCGCCACCCGCCTCGGACTCGGCAGCCTCCAGCACGGCATCGGCGCTGATCGGCCCGCGTCGGCGCACCTCGACCCCGCCGCGCGAGCAGTCCACCACCGTGGAGCGGCGGCCCGCCAGGGCACCGCCGTCGAGGTAGACCGCCACGTGATCGCCGAGCGCCTCGGTGGCGTCCTCCACGGTGGTCGGCGGGTCCTCGCCAACCCCGCAGGCCGACGAGCTGGCCACCGGGCCGACCTCGCCCAGCAGCGCCGCCAGCGCGTCGTGGTCGGGCTGGCGCACCGCGATCGCCGCGCCACTGGACCCGAGGTCGAGGCGCGGCCCGCGCCCGCGCGGCAGCAGCAGCGTCAGCGGCCCGGGCCAGAAGGCGTCGGTGAGCCGCCGCGCCGTCGGGTCGGCGGTGACCGCCAGGGCGAACAGCTGGGCGGTGCTGCGCACCAGCACCGTCACCGGCTGGTCGGCTGCGGCGTGGCGCGCGGTGCGCAGCCGCGCGGTGGCCTCGGGGTCGAACGCGTGGGCGAGGACCGCGTAGACGGTGTCGGTGGGCGCCACCACCAGGCCACCCTCGCCGAGGGCAGCGACCGCACGCGCTTGGGCGTCGGGGTCGTGGGCGGGCAGGACGACCGGCATCGGCACCGATCCTAGGCCGCGTCCCCGGCGGCGGGGTGCGCGCGGGGAGGCTGGCGCGCCGCCACGACGCGGGCGCGGCCGGCGAGGTCGGCGTGCAGGCGCACCGCGCGCAGCCCGATCGCCTCGGCGCGGGCGGCCACCGCCTCCGCCCGGGGCTGCGCGACCTCCAGCAGCAGGTGGCCCTGCGGGGCGAGCCAGTCCCGGGCCGCGGCGAGCAGGCGGTCGGTGACCTCGTGGCCGGTGGGGCCGGCCACGAGCGCCTCGGCCGGGTCGCCGCGGGTCACCTCGGTCTCTGCGGCGCGCCGCTCGGCCTCGGTCAGGTAGGGAGGGTTGGACACGAGCACCGCCACGCGTCGGCGCAGCCCGTCGGGCACTGGGGTGAGCAGGTCGCCGTGGCGCACGTCGACCCACAGCCCGCAGCGGCGCGCGTTCGCCCGGGCGGCGGCCACCGCCGCGGCGCTGGCGTCGGTGGCCAGCACCAGTCCGGGGCGCGCCTCGTCGGCCACGGCCAGCGCGACCGCGCCCGAGCCGGTGCCCACATCGACCACGATCCCCCCGGGTGGGGTGGCGGCGATGGCGTGCTCGGCGAGCACCTCGGTCTCGGGGCGGGGCACCAGGACGTCGTCGGCCACGGTCAGGGTCAGCCGGCGGAAGCCGGTCTCGCCGACCAGGCGCTGCAGCGGCTCGCGTGCGGCGCGCCGGGCCAGCAGGGCAGCCAGGCGCTGCGCGGCCGGCTCGGGCAGCGCCTCGGCACGGTGCAGGCGCACCTGCGGGCGGGTGAGGCCCAGCGCGTGGGCCACCAGCAGCTCGGCGTCGACCTCCGGGGTCGGCACGCCGGCGGCGGCCAGGCGCGCCGCAGCCTCCGCGCGCGCCTGCCCGACGGTGGCGCTCACTGCGACGCGGGCGCCTGCTCGGCGAGGGCGGCGAGACGGCGGCGCTGCTCCTCCTCGGCCAGCGCACCGACGAGCTCGTCGAGCTGGCCGGCCAGCACCTCCTCGAGGTTGTGCACCGTCAGGTTGATGCGATGATCGGTGACGCGGCGCTGGGGGAAGTTGTAGGTGCGGATCTTCTCCGACCGGTCGCCCGAGCCGATCTGGGCGGCGCGCTCCTCGGCGCGCTCCGCGGCGACGCGCTGCTGCTCGTCCGCCAGCAGCCGGGCGCGCAGCACGCGCATGGCGCGCTCGCGGTTCTGCAGCTGCGACTTCTGGTCCTGCGAGGACACCACGATCCCGGTGGGCACGTGGGTCAGGCGCACCGCGCTGTCGGTGGTGTTGACGCTCTGGCCACCGGGGCCCGAGGACCGGAAGGTGTCCAGGCGCACATCGTTGGGGTCGAGCTCGACGTCGACGTCCTCGGCCTCGGGCATCACCGCCACCGAGGCGGTCGAGGTGTGGATGCGCCCCGAGGACTCGGTGACCGGCACCCGCTGGACGCGGTGGACGCCCGACTCGTGCTTGAGCACCGAGTACACGTGGTCGCCGGACACCTGGAAGGTGGCCTCCTTGACCCCGCCCACCCCCTGCTCGGAGACCGACACGTCCTCGACGCGCCAGCCACGCGACTCGGCGAACCGCTGGTACATGCGCTGCAGCTCGCCGGCGAACAGGCCGGCCTCGTCGCCGCCGGCGCCGGCGCGGATCTCGACGATGACGTCCTTGTGGTCCTGCGGGTCCGGCGGGATCAGCAGGCGGCGCAGCTCCTCGGCGAGCTCGGCGGCGCGGGCCTCGTGCTGCTCGGCCTCGGCGAGGAAGGCGTCGTGGTCGGCGTCCTGCGACTCCTCGGCGAGCTCGCGCGCAGCGGCCGCGTCGTCCAGCGCGGCGCGCCAGCGCCCGGCCACGTCGGTGATCTGCGCCACGTGGGCGTGCTGCTTGGCGATCTCGCGGTAGCGGGCGTGGTCGCCGGCGACCGCCGGGTCGGCGAGCTGGGCCTCCAGCTCGGTGTGGGTGCGCTCGAGCTCGGCGAGCCGGTCGACGAGCGGGCCGAGGTCAGCGGTCATCGGACGGGACCTCCGCGGCTGTCACGCCTCGCCCGGGTCGTCCCCGCGCGCGTCGGCGTCGTCGCCGGCGCTGTGGGCGTCCCCGCCGGGCGTGGCGTAGATCTCGGGCGGCGCCTCGTCGGGTCCCCACTGGATGCCGGCGGGCAGCGCCGCCACCCTGCCGTGCAGGTCCTCCTGGGGCACCACCGCCTGGAAGGCGCGCACGGCCACCTCGACCATGTCGTCATCGGGCTCGCGGGTGGTGAGCCGCTGCAGCCACAGGCCGGGCTTCATCAGCGCGCGGGTGAGCGGGCCCTTGTCGGCGGCGCCCAGGCGCAGCGACTCGTAGGCCACGCCCGCCACCACCGGCAGCAGCAGGATGCGCAGGCCGATGTGGTAGGCCGCGTAGCCGAGGATGCCCACCCCCTCTGGCGGGGGCACCAGCGCGCCGGCCACGCTGTAGACGAGGATGGCCACCACCATGACCATCACCAGGAAGTTGGTGCCGCACCGCACGTGCAGCGTCGAGTAGCCCTGGATGCGGTCGGGTTCCAGCTGCTCGCCGTGCTCCCAGGCCGCGATCGTCTTGTGCTCGGCGCCGTGGTAGGCGAACACCCGCCGGATGTCGTCCATCAGCGAGATCAGCAGGATGTAGCCGAGGAACATGACCACGCGGACCAGGCCCTCGATCACGTGGTAGGTCAGCTCGGCCACGCGCCCCTCGAGCAGGGCGGCCAGGCCGAGGTTGGGCGCGGCGATGAAGATGACGATGAACAGCAGCAGCGCGGGTATGAGCCCGCCGGCGATCTCCTTGCCCGACAGCTGCTCGTCGTCCTCGACCGCCTGGTTGGCCGAGGTGGTCAGCGCCCGCGTGCCGATCGACAGCGCGTCGTACAGCGCCCACACGCCGCGGATCAGCGGCCACCGCAGCCACGGACGGCGCTCGGGCGTGTCGCGCACCGGGCGCCGCTCCAGGTAGACGTCGCCGTTGGGGCGTCGCACCGCGACCGCCCAGACGCGCGCGCCGCGCATCATGACCCCCTCCACGACGGCCTGGCCGCCGTAGAAGGAGGGTCGGTGGTGCTCGTGGTCGGCGCTCATCGCGGACCGCGGGCCGTCAGCGCGGGGCGCGGGCGAGGACCGCTCACGAGCCCTTCTTGGGGCCCTTGGCGCTCTGCGAGCCGCGCGCGTAGCGCTGGCGGTAGCGCTCGACCCGGCCACCGGTGTCGACGAGCTTCTGGCGCCCGGTGTAGAAGGGGTGGCACTCGCTGCACAGCTCGACCCGGATCTCGGGCACCGTGGCGCGGGTGGTGAACTCGTTGCCGCACGTGCACCGCACGGTCGCCTCGACGTAGTCGGGGTGGATGCCCTGCTTCATCGGTCGTCTCCTCGTCTCGCAGCCCTGCCAGCCTAGGCGCGGCGCGCGACCGCGCCGCCGGGGGCGCTCACGTCTGCAGGTTGGACTTCTGGATCTGGACCAGGAACTGGTTGTTGCCCTTGGTCTGCTTCATCTTGTCGATCAGCAGCTCGAGCGCGGCGGGCCCGTCCAGCGCCGACAGCACGCGCCGGAGCTTCCAGGTGATCTGCAGCTCCTCGCGGTCCATGAGCAGCTCCTCCTTGCGGGTGCCGCTCTGGTCGATCGCGATGGCAGGGAACACGCGCTTCTGCTCGAGCTTGCGGTCCAGGCGCAGCTCCATGTTCCCGGTGCCCTTGAACTCCTCGAAGATGACCTCGTCCATCTTCGAGCCGGTCTCCACCAGCGCCGTGGCCAGCACCGACAGCGAGCCGCCGCCCTCGATGTTGCGCGCCGCGCCGAAGAAGCGCTTGGGCGGGTACAGCGCGCTCGAGTCGACACCGCCCGACATGATGCGCCCCGAGGCGGGGGCGGCCAGGTTGTAGGCGCGCGCCAGCCGGGTGATCGAGTCGAGCAGCACCACCACGTCACCGCCACCCTCGACGACGCGCTTGGCGCGCTCCATCACCAGCTCGGCGATCTGGGTGTGATCGTCGGCGGGGCGATCGAAGGTCGAGGCCACGACCTCCCCGGGGATCGACCGACGCATGTCGGTGACCTCCTCGGGCCGCTCGTCGACCAGCACCACCATCAGGTGGACCTCGGGGTTGTTGTAGGCGATCGCCTGCCCGAGCTCCTTGAGGATGGTGGTCTTGCCGGCCTTGGGCGGCGACACGATCAGGCCGCGCTGCCCCTTCCCGATCGGGGCGATGAGGTCCACGATCCGCATGGAGATCGGCCCGTCGGGCGTCTCCAGCGGGAGCCGCTCCTCGGGGAACAGCGGCGTCATGTCCTTGAAGCTGGGGCGGTGGGGCAGGTTGCCCTGCTCGTCGGGGGCGAGGCCGTTGACCGACTGCACGTAGTGCATCGCCGGGACCTTGTCGCCCTTCTGGTTGGCGCGGATCGGCCCCTCCACGACATCGCCGCGACGCAGGTTGTGGCGACGGATCAGCCCCTGGGACAGGTAGGCGTCCTTGTCGCCGGGCAGATACCCCTCGGCGCGGGTGAAGCCGTAGCCCTCCGGCAGGATGTCGAGCACGCCCGAGCGGACCTCGCCGAGCTCGACCTGCTGCTCCTGCTGCTGGCCCTGCTGGCCCTTGTTGCCCTTGCCGCGCTTGCGCTCGCGGCGGTTGCGACGGCGCCGCTGCCCCTCCTCGTCGCTGTCCTGGCCCTGCTGGCCCTGCTGCTTGTCCTGCTGGCCCTGCTGCTTGTCCTGCTGGCCCTGGGGCTTGTCGGGCCGCCCGTCCTGCCCGTCGCCGTCGCGCTGCTGGTGGTCCTGCCCACCGCCGTCGCGCTGCTGCGCCTCGGCCGGCGCCTGCTGCGGCGCTGCATCGGCATCGGCGCCACCGCGCTCACCGTCGCCGGCCCGTGAGTCGCCGTCGGCGCCGCCATCGCGAGCGTCGTCCTCACCGCTGCGCTGACGCTCTCGGGTGCGCCGGCGGGTGCGGGCGACGCCCTGGCCCTGCTCGCCGTCATCGCCTTCGTCGTGCTGGCCGTCGCCGGCGCCCTCGGCCTGGGTGTGCTCCTCGCGCTGCTCGGTCTCGGTGCGCTGCTCCACGGGCTGCTCCTGGTCGGGGGCATCGTCGGGGGCATCGCTGCCGCCGCGCGCGGCGGCAGCCTCGGCGCCGTTGCCGTGGGACTGCGGCTGGGAGGTCTCGCCGTGACCATCGGATGCGGGCTGCGCGGCGTGGCCGTTGCCGTGCCCGGAGGCCTGCTCGTCGCCCAGGCCAGGCAAGGTCTCGACCTCACCGGCGCGGGCCACGATCGCCTCGACCAGCTCGGCCTTGCGCAGTCGCTGGTACCCGCGCAGCTGCAGCTCGGAGGCGATCTGCTTGAGCTCGGTGAGAGGCTTGCGCTGAAGGACGCTGGGGTCCATGAACGGCTCCTGGAACGGAAGGTGCTGATGCGTCTGCGGCAGCCCGCAACCCCATCGCGAGGGGGTCATGACCCAGCTAGCGCTGCCGCTTGTCCAGTCACAGGGAGCGTGCTCCAACGTGACTGCTGCGCAAGCGGGGTGCGGGGGCGACGATCGCTAGTGCCTGCTGCAAAGGCGTGGCGGGCAACCAGGGATCAATCGTCAGGCTAGCACTCCGGCCTCACGGTTGCCACGCCTGGCCGAGCGCCGCCGTGGGCGGGCACGCCTCGGCGCCACCACGGTTCCAGCGACTCGCGTCGACCTCCCAGCCCTGCCCGGCAAGCGCCC
>PWER01000081.1 GCA_003553565.1 Nitriliruptoria bacterium
CGGTGCTGGCACCGGCACAGGAGAGCAGCGGATGGCAGCGCTCGGAGGCAGCGCCCGCGGGGCGGGCACTGCCGAGGCGTCGACCAGGTCGGCTGGGCTCACCGAGCTGCTCTCGCACAGCCTCGTGCACCGAGGCGACGCGCCCGTCGATGAGCACCTGCGCGCCCTCGGCGCGGTCGTCGAGCACCTGCCCGACGCGGTGCTCATCACCGATGCCGAGGTCGACCCGCCGGGACCGCGGATCCGCTACGCCAACCCGGCGTTCGAGCGCTTGAGCGGCTATGACGCCACCGCACTGATCGGCACCTCGCCGCGTGCGCTGCAGACCGCGCACACCGCGCGCGAGGACCTCGACCGCATCCGCACGGCGCTGGCGCGCCAGGAGGCGGTCCGCGCGGTGCTGCACAACGCCCGCCCCGACGGCTCGACCTACTGGGTCGAGGTCGACATCGCCCCGGTGCTCGACCAGCACAGCACCGCCGTGGCGTTCGTGGCGGTGCAGCGCGACATCAGCGAGCGCGAGGAGCACGCCCGGCGTCACGAGGCGTTGAGCACCCGGCTGGAGCTCAGCGTGGAGACCGGGCAGCTGGGCACGTGGCGGCTCACGCTGCCTGACCGCGGGTTCAGCCACAACGCCCTATACGCCAGGCTCCACGGGCACGCCGACACCCGGCGCCTCACCCTCGACGAGGTCGAGGCCGCCACCCACCCAGAGGACCGCGGGCAGGTCACGCGGGCCTGGCGGCGGCTACTGACCGACGGCGTGCCGCTCGAGCAGACCTACCGCATCCGCACCGCCGACGGCGCGCTGCGCTGGGTGCTGGAGCGTGCCCGGCTCACCGACACCCACCAGGGCAACGGTGGCGCCAGCGCCGTGGACGGCGTCACGCTCGACGTGACCACCCGCCAGCAGGCCAACGAGCAGGTGATCGAGACGCTCGACCGAGTGCACGACGGCTACCTCGCCTTCGATCGCCAGTGGCGGTTCGTGCATTGCAACGCCACCGCCGAGGCGATGTTCGGGCACACCCGCGACGAGCTGCGCGGACGAGTGCTCTGGGAGGCCTACCCCGAGCTGCTGGGCACCGACTTCGAGCGATGCTACCGCCAGGCCCTGCGCACCGGCGAGCCCGTGGTGTTCCAGGCGCACTTCGCCCCGTGGGACCGGTGGTACGAGGAGCGGGTGCATCCCAGCAGCGAGGGCGTGTCGGTCTACTTCGTGGACATCACCCAGCGACACTGGCTCGAGCAGGAGCAGCAGCGTCGGCGCGAGGCCGAGCAGCAGGCGCTGACGGTCAGCGAGCAGGCTCGCGCCGACCTGCAGCGGGCAGCCACCCAGGACGACCTGACGGGGCTGCTGAGCCGCAGGGCGATGGAGCGCGACCTCGCCACGCTGCTCGCCGATCCCGACCGCGCCCCGGTGCTGGTGTTCCTCGACCTCGATGACTTCAAGCGCATCAACGACACGCTGGGCCATCACCTCGGCGACCAGCTGCTGCAGGCCGCCGCGGCGCGCCTGGAGCAGCACGTGCCCGAGGACGCGCGCGTGTGCCGCTTCGCCGGCGACGAGTTCGTGGTGGTGCTCGACCACGACCCACGATCGGTCCCCGTGGCCGAGATCGCCGAGCGGCTGCGCCTGGCGCTGGTCGAGCCCTATGTCGTCGGCGAGCGCGAGGTGCGCCTGACCGCCAGCGCCGGCGTGGCACCTGCGCTGCGCGGCGACGACACCGCCACGGTGCTGCGCAACGCCGACCTCGCCCTCGCGGCAGCCAAGCAGCGCGGGCGCGACCAGATCAAGTGGTACGACCAGACGCTGCACCAGGTGGCCGTGGAGCGCCTCGACCTCGAGGAGCAGCTGCGGCGCGCACAGCCCGACCGCGAGCTCGCCTTGCGCTACCAGCCGATCTACGCCCTGGCCACCGGCGAGCGGGTCGGCGCCGAGGCGCTGCTGCGGTGGCATCACCCCACCCGTGGGTTGCTGAGCGCGGGCGCGTTCATCCAGGTGGGCGAGCAGGCAGGGCTGCTCCACGACCTGTCGTCGTGGGCGCTGCGCCGCGCGGCCGCCGACCTCGCCGCCGCGCGCCGCCGCGGGCAGCCGCTGGGCACGTGCTGGCTCAACGTCGCGCCCGAGCAGCTGCTGGAGCCGACCCTGTGCGATGAGCTCACCGGTGCCATGGTCGACTTCGGGCTGGCGGCCGGTGACCTCGGCATCGAGCTGACCGAGCGCACCCTGGTGCGCGACATCGAGGCCGTCGGCGCGCAGCTGGAGCGGGTGCACGCCCGGGGCGTGCCCATCGCCGTCGATGACTTCGGCACCGGCTACGCCTCGCTGGCGCTGCTGCAGGACCTGCCGCTGGACGTGCTCAAGATCGACCGCTCGTTCATCGCCCAGCTCGACACCGACAGCGGTCGTGCGGTCGCCGGCGCGATCGTGAACCTGGCGCACGCGTTGGGGGCGAGCGCCTCGGCCGAGGGCGTCGAGTGCCCCGAGCAGTGGCACCAGCTCGCAGCGCTGGGCTGCGACACCGCCGCTGGCTTCCTGCTCGGGCGCCCCCAGTCGCTGGCCACCGGACTGCCCGAGGCGTTCGCGCCCCGCGACGGCGTGGCGGTGCGGCCCTAGGCTCGCGCGCGGCGGGGACACCGGCGCGGCGACAGGACAGGCTGGGCGCATGCACACCACACCGCTGACCGTGCGGTTCCACGAGCTCGACGCCTACGGGCACGTCAACCACGCGGTGTTCCTGACCTACTTCGAGACCGCCCGCATCGAGGCGCTCCAGGCGATCGGCTGCGACCTGGCGGTGCTGCGCGAGCAGGGCCTGTCGCTGGTGATCGTCGCGCTGGAGGTGAGCTATCGCCAGCCGGCCACCATGGGTGACGAGCTTGCCATCAGCACCGCCATCACCGAGCTCGGCGGCTCGTCGCAGCAGTGGCGCCAGGTGTGCACCCGCGCGGGGCGCACGGTGGTCGAGGGCACGCTGCGAGCCGCCGCCGTGGGACCCGACGGGCGCGCCCTGCGCATGCCCGACGACCTGCGCGCGGCGTTGACGCAGCTGATGCCCGCAGAGGACTGACGAGGGGCGGCGCCCGGCCTGGCGCCAGCGCTGCCGAGGCGCTAGGGCGCCAGGCGCACGACCTCCCAGCCGTCGCCGACCAGGCGGTAGCGCAGCCGGTCGTGCAGCCGCACGGTGCGGCCCTGCCACACCTCGACCGCCACCGGATGGACGCGCCAGCCGCCCCAGTGCGGCGGGCGCGGGATCGGCTCGTCGCCGAAGCGTCGCGTGGCCTCCTCCAGGGCGCGGTCCAGCGCGGCGCGGTCGGCCACCGGCTGCGACTGGGCGCTGGCCCACGCACCGAGCTGCGAGCCGCGCGGGCGGGTGGCCCAGTAGGCGTCGGCCTCGGCGTCGGGCACCGGGCGCGCCTTGCCCTCGATCGACACCTGCCGCGCCAGGGTGTCCCAGCGCAGCAGCAGCCCCGCCTGCGGGTTGCCGGCCAGCGACCGCGACTTGCGCGACTCCAGGTTGGTGTAGAACACGAACCCGGCGTCGATGCCCTTGAGCAGCACGGTGCGCACGGTGGGGCGGCAGGCCTCGTCGTCGACGGTGGCCAGCGTCATCGCGTTGGGCTCGATCTCGCCGGCCTCGCCGGCCTCGGCCACCCAGGCGCGCACCTGATCGCGGGGATCATCGGCGAGGGTGGCCGGGTCCAGCGGCTGGTCGGCGTACTCGCGGCGCAGCGCGGCGAGCTCGTCGCCGCCGAGCTGTGCTGCGCCGGCGCGGTGGTGGGACGCATCGGTCATCGGCGACAGGGTCGCACGGACCCGCACGTGCTGCAGCCGCCGGGAGCCTGCGATGCTGGCGCTCATGGACGCCCAGATGCGCCGCGCGTTCGCGCGCCGTTGGCTCGCCGACGACCCCGACCCCGACGACGCCGCCACCATCCAGGGCTGGCTGGACGCCGACGACGACGCGGCGCTGGCCGCAGCCTTCGGCCCACCGCTGGCGTTTGGCACCGCCGGGCTGCGCGGGCCGCTGCAGCCCGGCCCGGCGGGCATGAACCGCGCGGTGGTGCGCCGCATCACCGCCGGGCTGGCGGTGCGGCTGCGCCTGGAGGCCGACGCCCACGCCCGCGGGGTCGTGGTCGGCGGCGACCACCGCCACGGGTCGCAGGCCTTCGCCGACGAGGCCGCCGCGGTCCTGGCCGGCGCCGGCTACCGGGTGGTGCGCCTGCCCGGCGCGGTGCCCACCCCGCTGGTGGCGTTCGCGGTGCGCCACCTCGGCGCGGCCGCCGGGGTGATGATCACCGCCAGCCACAACCCGCCCGGCGACAACGGCTACAAGGTCTACTGGGGCGACGGCGCGCAGATCCGCCCGCCGCTGGACATCGAGATCGCCGAGGCCGCCGACGCCATCGACCGCGTCACCGACCTGCCGCTGGCCCCCGAGGCGGTGACCGGCCCGCCCACCGACCTCGACGAGGCGTTCCTGGCCGCAGCCACCGCCCTCGCGCCCGACCCGCCGCCGGCGCGCCTGCGCATCGTCCACACCCCGCTGCACGGCGTGGCCGGACCGTGGGTACGCGCTGCGCTGGCCCGCGCCGGCCACCACGACGTGTCGCTGGTGGCCTCCCAGGCCGAGCCCGACCCCGACTTCCCGACCCTGCGCGCCCCCAACCCCGAGGTGCCCGGCGCGCTGGACGCCGCCCTGGCCCAGGCCGAGGCCGAGGCCGCCGACCTGGTGCTGGCCACCGACCCCGACGGCGACCGCCTGGCGGTGGCCGTGCCCGCCGCGCCCGGCGCCGAGGATGCCGCGCCCGCGCCCGACGCCGCGCCCGGCAGCGGCTGGCAGGTGCTGTCGGGCGATGAGACCGGGTGCCTGCTCGGCGCGTCGCTGCTCGACCGCCACGGGACGGGCGCGAGCGTGGCCACCACCGTGGTCTCCTCACGGCTGCTGGCGCGGGTGGCCCACGCGCACGGCGCGCACTGCGCCGAGACGCTGACCGGGTTCAAGTGGCTGGCCACCGCCGCCGAGGCCGCCGACCGGCAGGGACGCCAGCTGGTGCTGGCCTACGAGCAGGCGCTGGGGATCATGGCCAACCCGGCGGTGCGCGACAAGGACGGCATCTCCGCGGCGGTGGTCACCGCCGACCTCGTGGCGAGCCTGGCCGCGCAGGGTCGCACCGTCCACGACGCGCTGGACGACCTGGCCCGCGCCCACGGCCTGCATCTGACCGGCGAGCACGCGGTCGCCCTCGCCGAACGGGGTGGTCCGTCGCACGCCGAGCGCGCCCTCGACGCGCTGCGCGCCGACCCGCCCGCCGAGGTCGCCGGCGTGGCCGTCACCGCGGTGGACGACCGCGTGGCCGGCGAGCGCCGCCCGGCCGAGGGCCCCGTCGAGCCGCTCTCGACGCCCAGCGCGCCGCTGGTGGGGCTGTGGCTGGCCGATGGCGGGCGCCTGCAGGCGCGGCCCAGCGGCACCGAGCCGCTGCTGAAGCTCTACGCCGAGGTGATCGAGCCGGTCGCCGCCGCCGAGCCGGTGGCTGCGGCCCGCACCCGCGCGGCCGCGCGGCGCGACGCCCAGCTCGCCGCCTTCGCTGACCTGCTGGCCGCCGTGGCCGGCTAGCTCGCGGTGGCCAGCGCGCCGCCGTCACCAGTTGAGCACCGTCAGGCGGCCCGAGCCGTAGTCGCCGATGCTGATCTGGTACTCGCGCTGCACCAGCGGGTAGGACAGCAGCGCCTCGACGCTGGGCGGCAGCGTCCCGGGGATCTGGTAGCACCCGTCGATCTTGACGTGCGGGGTGTTACGGCTGTTCAGCGCGCCGCTGATGACGTTGAGCACCTCGCGGGCGGCGTCGAGCACCATCTCGTCGATGCGCGGGTCGACCGTCTCGGAGGCGGGCTCCATCAGCATCGCCGCCGCCGAGCGGTGCGCGAACGCCGCGTCGGCCACCAGCGCGGCGGCCAGCAGCCCGTTGTCCTTGACCAGCGGGCTGATCAGCCCGCGCCACTCGCTGCTGCGGGTGCGCGGTGCGACCATCGCCACGTCGATCTCGGGCTCGAGCAGCGTGTCGAGCATCTGCTTGATCGTCACCGACTCGGGCATCGGCGGGGGAGGGGGAGGGTCCACCGCCGTGCTCACGCCCTCCACGCCGATCATGGCCGGCGTCCTCCGCGGTGCGCCCGCTGCTGCGCGCGGTGGGCCGGGCTCGGCGTGCGCCGGCGCGGCCGCGGCGTCCGCGCGCACCGGCGGGGGCTCATGCCACGCCCTCCAGGGCGTCGGCGAGGTCGTAGGCGGTGAACGGCTTGGAGATCACGAAGCGCGCGCCGGCGTCCTTGGCGAGCTCCTGCATCTGCGGGGTCGACTCGGAGGTGACCACGCCGAAGCCGGTGTCGATCCCCTCGGCGCGCAGCGCCTTGAGCAGGTCGATCCCGTCCATCTTCGGCATGTTCCAGTCCGAGAGGATGAAGTCGGGCTGCTCGGTCTTGACGATCTCCAGGGCCTCGGCGCCGTCGGTGGCCTCGACCACCTCGGCGTCGTCGTGGCCGGCCTGGCGCAGCGTGCGCTGCACGATCATGCGCATGGCCTTGCTGTCATCGACGATGAGGAACTTCATCGGGGCCCTCCACGGCGGCAGGTCGGGTTGGCGGGGCGCAGGCGGTCAGCGCGCAGGGTCCCCGTCGGACGCGGCAGCGCCCGCATGAGCGTCAGCGCTGCCCAGGTGGGCCTCGGCCTCGGCTGCGGCGGCGTCGGCGGCTATGGCGTCGGCGGCCACGCCGGCGGGCGTCTCGTGCAGCGCCACGATCAGCGGGTGCTCATCGACCAGGAGCTGGCGCTGGCGCACCGCCTCGGCGCCGGGCACGCGGATCGCCAGCCCGTAGCCGGTGGTCACCGTGGGCAGCGCCATGACCGAGTGGCCCAACAGCCCGGCCACGCCACCGGCGATGACGTTGGCGAGCTCGCCGACGGCGTCGGCGACGTCGTCGCCATCGGGCGCCTCGGCCTCCAGCACGGTGGCGGCCAGCAGCTCGCCCAGCGCGGGCGGGCACGCCACGGTCAGCGCCCCGACCGGCGGCTCGCCGAAGGGGATGGTGGCGATCACGCCCTCCAGGCCGGAGGGCTCGGCCACCCCGGTGTCCTCGGCGATCATGCCGAGGAACAGCGTGGCGGCATCCGCGGTGACGTCGACGAGCTCTTCGGTGGACAGGTGCACGGGCTCACCTCCGATGGGGCGCGTGGCGCGGCGGGGACGGTCGGGTGGGCGACGCCGGGCGGGCAGCGCCCGAGGGGCGGTCAGCGGACGCGGGGCGGGCAGCAGCCGAGGAGCGGCCCGCAGCCGAGCCGCTCGAGCCGGCTGCGGCCCCTGCCGGGCGCGTGCCGGCGGCCGGGCGTGTCCCGTCAGCGGGCCGCGTGCCGGTGTCGTGGCCGTTGACGGCAGCGGGCGCGCCCTGGGGGCGGTAGGCCACGCTGCGGCCCAGGTGCTCGAGGGTGAAGCGATCGTCGATGTTGAGGGTCGACTCGCTGGCGCCCAGCATGAGCGCGCCGTCAGGTGCGAGCTTGGTGCGCACCTGGCGCAGGATGCGCTGCTTGGTGGGGATGTCGAAGTAGATGAGCACGTTGCGCATCAGCACCAGATCGAAGGTGGGCAGCGAGGGCCACGGCTGCACCAGGTTCATGTGCTGGAAGCGGACCATGGCGCGCAGCGCCGGGTCGATCTGCCAGGCGCCGGCCTGGCGGTGGAACCACCGGTCGCGCAGCTTGGTGGGCAGCCCGCGGCGCACCTCCAGGTCGCTGAACACCCCGTTGCGGGCGCGCTCGAGCACCGGCTCGGACAGGTCGGTGGCGAGGATGTCGATGTGCCAGCTGCGCAGCTGGGGCAGGTCCTCGGCGATCAGCAGCGCCAGGGTGTAGGGCTCCTGGCCGGTGGAGCACGCCGCCGACCAGATCCGCAGCGTCCGCGCGCCGGCGCGGGCGCTTGCCAGCTGGGGCAGCAGGTGCTCGCGCAGCGTCACCCACGGGTGCCCGTCGCGGAAGAAGCTGGTCTCGTTGGTGGCCATGGCGGCCAGGACCTCGCCCTGCACCAGCGTGTCGCCCTTGCGGGCGGCGCCGATCAGGTCGCCGAGGTCGCGCAGCCCGCGGGCGCGCACCACCGGACGCAGCCGGGTCTCGACGAGGTACTGCTTGGACTCGTCGAGCACCAGCCCCATCTCGGTGCGCACCAGCTCGCGCACGAAGGTGAAGTCTTGGGTGGTCAGGCTCACGGACGGCCTCCCTGCCTCGAGCGGGTGCGGGTGTGCGGGGTGCGTCCCGGTGGGCGGGCCGAGGGCCTGGGCCGGGCCGGTGACGAGCGCACCGCGCCCGGGCGCGCTGCGGTGTCCTCGTCGCTGCCCTGCGACCCGCTGCCCGCGCGCGACCGCGACCCGGACGCGCCGGCGGTGCCCGTCCGCGTCCCACCGAGCGTCGCGCCGCCCTGCCCCTGGCTGTCGCCGCTGTGCTCCTGGCTCGTCGTGCCCTGCGCCGCGCCGGGCGCGCCGGGCGTGCCGGTGCCGACCACGGTGGCGATGGCCTCGGCGATCTCCTCGACGGGCAGCGTGCCGCTGGCGAGCTTGAGCTCGGCGACCGCGCCGGGCATGCCCCACACCACACTGGTCGACCGGTCCTGGATGAGGATCTTGCCGCCGGCCTCGCGGATCTGGCGCGAGCCCAGCGCCCCGTCGGAGCCCATGCCGGTCAGCACCACCCCGAGGGTGCGCGCCTCGGTGGCCTTGGCCGCCGAGCGAAACAGCACGTCCACCGCCGGGCGACACGAGTTCTCCGGCGGCGCCTGGTGGGTCTTGGTGACCAGCGCGCCGCCGCGCAGGCGCGCCTCGAGGTGCCAGTCGCCGGGGGCGATGCGCACCTGGCCGGGCGTCAGCGGCGCGTTGTCGCGGGCCTCGGCGATGTGCAGCGGGCTGGCCGAGTCCAGGCGGTTGGCCAGCAGCTGGGTGAACGTGGGAGGCATGTGCTGGCAGATCAGCACCGGCGCGGCCAGCGCCTTGGGCAGGGCCGGCACGATCTGGGCCAGGGCGGCCGGCCCGCCGGTGGACACGCCGATGACCACCAGGTCGATCCGGTCGGCCGGGGTGGTCAGCGCGTCGGGGCGGGTGCGCTTGGGGGCGGGGGCGGTGCGCTTGGGGCGCCCGGCCAGCGCCTTGATCTTGGGCACCAGCGCCTCGCGCACCGCCGTCTGCGCCTTGGTGACGCTGCCGACGTTGGCGGGCTTGTGGACGTAGTCGTTGGCGCCGCGCATCAGCGCGTCCATCGTCACCTTGGCGCCGCGCTCGGTGAGGGTGGAGAACATCACCACCGGCAGCTTGGGGTGGGTTGCGCGCAGCGCGGTCAGCGTGGCGATGCCGTCCATGATCGGCATCTCCACGTCGAGCACCACCAGGTCGGGTTGGACCTGGGTGAGCTTGTCGAGGGCGACCTTGCCGTTGGGGGCGGTGGCGGCGATCTCGATGTCGGCGTCGGCCGACAGCGCCTCGGAGACGAGCTTGCGCACCACGACGGCGTCGTCGACGATCATCACGCGGATGGCGCTCATGCGGTGGCGCTTTCTCCCGAGGCGGGCAGGGGCGGCGCGGCGGTGCCGCAGACTGGTGGTGGCAGCACCGCGGCGGGTGCTGCCACCGGCGGCCTAGGAGACGGCGGCGAGCTCCTCGCGCTCGCGCTGGGTGGCCACGACCGCCTCGACGTGGGAGGGCAGCTGCACCGCCTTGTCCACGTCGAGCAGCAACAGCAGCATCCCGTCGAGCTTGTAGGCGCCGCGGATGAGCTCGCGGGCGATGCCGGCGAGGTTGTCGGGTGGCGGCTCGAAGGTCGCGTCGTCGGCCTCGACCACGTCGCCGATCGCGTCGACGAGCAGCGCCAGCGCGCCGTCGTCGCCCGAGACCACCACGTTCATCGGGTCCTCGTCGTCGGGGCCGCGCAGCGGCAGCTCGAGGCGCCGCCGCAGGTCCAGCGCGGTCACGATCTGCCCGCGCAGATTGATCAGCCCCTCGACCACGTCGTTGGCCAGCGGCACCGGGGTCATCGTCTGCGCGCGCAGGACCTCCTGGACGCGCTGGACGTCGATGCCGAAGGTGAACTCGGCGAGGCGGAACGTGCACAGCTGACGGTCGCTCACGACAGCTCCCTTCCTGCGGTGGCCAGCTCGGGTGGGCCGAACGCGTCCAGCAGCGCCTCGACGTCGACGACGTCGGTGACGCGCTCGTGGACCACGGTCGTGCCGCGCAGCAGCATCTCCGAGGCCGGCTCGATGCTGGCCACCGGCTGCTCGACGATGTCGGTGATGCGGCCCACGATCAGCCCGACCTGCGCCGAGCCGCGGCTGTGGACGATGCAGTGCAGCGAGGCGAGCTCCTGCTCGCCGAAGTCGAAGCCGCCCACCGCCTCGGTCAGGCGCACCAGCGGCATGATCCGCCCGCGGTACTGCACCACCTCGCGGTCGCCGGAGCGCTCGACGGTGTCGGCGGCGAGCTCCTCGAGCCGGTTGACGTCGTCGAGGGGCACCGCCGCGCGGCGGTCGCCGCCCACGTCGACCACCAGCAGCGACTGGGTGCCGTGGTCGGTGGTGGTGGCCTCCTCGCGCTCGCGGGCCTCGCGCCCGTCGCGCACCAGCCCGGCGCGGTTGCCCAGGCCCAGCACGTCCAGGATCAGCGCGACCTGGCCGTCGCCGAGGATGGTGGCCCCAGCGAAGGTGTCGACGTCGCGCAGGTGGCGCCCGAGCGGCTTGACCACGATCTCCTGGGTGTCGGAGATCGCGTCGACCACCAGGCCGAAGGTGTGCCCGTCGGCTTGCAGCACCACGATCGACAGGACGTCGTCGTCCTCGCCCGAGCCTGAGGGCACCGGCTCCAGGCCGAGCTCGTCGCGCAGGTCGACCAGCGGCAGCAGGTTGCCGCGCAGCCGGTAGACCGGCGTGCCGTGGACGCGCTCGACACCGGCGCGGGCCTCCTCGCCCGACAGGCGCACCAGCTCGTCGAGGTTGACCTGGGGGATGGCGAAGCTCTGGCCGCCGGCGCTGGCGATCAGCGCCGGGATGATCGCAAGGGTCAGCGGGATCTTCAGCTTGGCGGTCGAGCCCTGGCCCAGCGTGCTGGTCAGGTCGACGCTGCCGCCGATCGACTCGATGTTGGTCTTGACCACGTCCATGCCCACGCCGCGCCCGGACACGTTGGTGACCTCCGCGGCGGTGGAGAAGCCGGGCTGGAAGATGAGGTTGAGGGCCTCGCGCTCGGAGAGCTCCTCGGCGCGCTCGGCGCTGATCACCTCACGCTCCACCGCGGTGCGCGCGATGGTGGCGGCGTCGATGCCCTTGCCGTCGTCGGTGATCTCGATGTTGACCTGCCCGCCCTCGTGGTAGGCGCGCAGGTAGACGAGCCCCTCGGCGGGCTTGCCGGCGGCCTCGCGCTCGGCGGGGGTCTCCAGGCCGTGGTCGACGGCGTTGCGGACCAGGTGGGTCAGCGGGTCCTTGATCGACTCGAGCAGGCTCTTGTCCAGCTCGGTGTCCTGGCCCTCCATCTCCACGCGCGCCTGCTTGCCGCACTCCTTGGCCAGGTCGCGCACCACCCGGGGGAAGCGGTTCCACACCCCTGAGATCGGCTGCATGCGCGTCTTCATGACGCCCTCTTGCAGCTCGGTGGTGATCAGCCCGAGGCGCTGGGAGGCCTCCACGGCCTCGGCCTCGGCGCGGTCCTTGGTGAGCTCGACGATCTGGTTGCGGGCCAGCACCAGCTCGCCGACCAGGTTCATGAGGTCGTCGAGCACGGTCACGTCCACGCGCAGCGACGCGTCGCCGCCGTTGGTCGAGCCCGAGCGCTGCTGCTGCTGCTCGCTGACGGCCTCCTCGATGGCGCTGGGGTCGACGCCGCGCTCGGCGAGCAGCTCGCCGACCTTGCGGTCGTCGCCCTCGAGCTGGTCGCGGATCGCGTCGGCGACATCAGCGGGCTTGGCCGCACCGGACTCGACCAGGCGCTGGCCGAGCATCTCGCTGCGTGGCTGATCAGCGGGGTCGGTGGCGAACAGGTCGTCCAGGCGGGTCACCAGCGTGCTGTGGTCGGTGCCCTCCTCGGTGCCGCTGGCCTCGAGCCCATCCAGCGAGGTGCGGATCCCATCGGCGAGGTCGAACAGGCTCTGCATCATCGGCTCGGTCATGGCGAGCTCGTGCTCGCGCAGGCGCCCGAGCAGGTTCTCGCCGCTGTGGGCCAGCCGCTCCAGCTCGGAGAACCCGAGGAACCCGCAGGTGCCCTTGATGCTGTGCACGGTGCGAAAGATCGACGCGAGCGCCTCGCCGTCGTCGGGGTCGCGCTCGATGGCGAGCAGGTCGTGGTCGAGCTGCTCGACCTCCTCGCGCGCTTCGGTCAGGAACTCGCTGACGACCTCGTCCACGCCGTCCACAGGCCCACCTCCTCGGCTCGGCGCGCCACCGACGCGGCGCGGTGCTCCTCACCAGGGCTGTCGACCCCGCGCGCCGCCCGTAAAGCGCCGCGGTCCGGATCGTCCCGGGTCGGCGGCCGAGGGGGCCGTGAGTTCGCGGGTGCCTGCTGAACGAGGACGCGCGCGGGCGCGCGATCTTTTTTCCGGGCGTTCGCTAACGCGGGGGTGGGGCGGGCCGAAGAGTGCGGTGAGCGGACACGGATCGTCTGCTCCCCGGCCCGGCTCGGCCGGACGGGCGGCACCGGTGATGAGACACGGAGGTACGAGTCACCATGCAGA
>PWER01000014.1 GCA_003553565.1 Nitriliruptoria bacterium
GCCAGCTCGCCCAGCGCGTCCGCGCGCAGCGTGGCCACCACGCTGACATCGCCGGCCTCCCGGTCCGTCAGGGCTGCGAGCTCACCGAGCACGCGGTCGCGCGCCAGTCCCTCCAGACCGGTGAAGGCGTCCTCCAGCGCGTCCATCAGCACCACCGGCGGGGACCCATTGAGCCGCTCGGGCTCGGCGTCAGGGAGCTGCGCCGCCAACCCGTCGCTGGCGATGTCGGCCGGCGTGGCCAACACGGTCCGGCGTCCCGCCTCCACCAGCCGCGGCCACACGCCAGCCCGCAGCACCGACGACTTGCCGACCCCCGAGGCGCCCACCACCAGCACCAGCCGCGGGCACCGCGCGGCTCCCTCGACCTGTGCCAGCCGCTCCAGCACCCGATCGACCGCGCGCGCCCGGCCGAAGAACAGCGAGCGGTCCTCCCAGCCGAACGCCTCCAGCCCCCGGTACGGCGCGCGCCCCTCCGGCTCACCCTCGCCGCGAAGCCGCGCCACGACCTCCAGCCACGGCGCGGGATCCTCCACCCCGAGCTCGGTGAGCATCGCCGCGAACACCGACGTCTGGGCCGGGAACGGGAGGTTCTTCGCGCGACACCAGCCACTGACCGTCGACGGGCTGCTGCCGATCCGGTCGGCGAGCTCCCGCAGGCTGAGGCCCGAGCGCTGCCGCAGCTCGGTCAAGCGCTCGCCCAGCTCCGCGCGCGGCGACACCTCTAGGCGCACGCTCATCCGACCACCGCCTCACCGGCCCCGGGCCGGGGCGCTCGGCGTCCCTGGCGCGCGAGGCGCCCGTCTCGGCCGCCACCCGCAGCGGGGGAGCTCGCGACGCCAACCTGCTGCCACGGGCTCGCAGGAGAGTCTGCCAGCGGTCACAGGGCGAGCGGAAGGGGCAGTTCGGCTCGCGAGGCGATCGCCGTCGGCCTCGAGAGGCTCGTCGACGATCTCGAGGGCCTCCTCTGCGCGCTGCTGCTAGCCCCGGTCCATGTCTGCCTCTTCCTCGTTGTCCTCCTCCGGGTCCTCCACGAGCGCCTCCTCGGCGGCCTCGTTCACCGCCTCGAGCGCGGGACCCGGGTCGGCGCCGTCGGCGTACACCGAGTGCAGGTGCTCCTGCACCGCCAGGCTGAAGCCGTTGTAGCCCGGCACCGGTGGACGGGCGCGCGCGTGCTGGCGGACCTGGTTGAGGACCTCGTAGATCGGCTGCTGGTCCTCGGGGACGATCGCTTGGTGACGCTGGTAGATGGACGCCTTGGTGGGCGGCGGCTGCATCTCGGCGAGGATCTCCTGCGCGCCCTCGTCGGTGGCGGCCCACTCGACGAACTCGCGGGCGACCTCAGGGTTGTCGCTGAGCGTGCTCACCGCGTTGTTGATGCCACCGAGGGTCGACACGGTCTCGACCGGGGCGCCCTCGAAGGTGGGCAGCGGGGCGATGCCGACGTCCCCGGCGACCTCGGTGTCCTCGTCGTCCTCGCCTTGGAGCAGCGGGTAGGCGTAGGGCCAGTTGCGCATGAAGATCGCGTCGCCGTCCTGGAACGCCAGGCGGGCGTCGTCCTCGGTCATGGTCCTGAAGCCGGAGGCGAGCACGCCCTCCTCGAAGGCGTCCTGCATGAAGGTGATCGCCCTCTCGGCGTGGTCGCCATCGAGCAGCAGCGACTCGGTCGCGGCGTCGTCGAAGACCTCGCCGCCGTCGCTCCAGAGGAGCTCGAGGTAGTTCAGGACGAAGCCCTCGTAGCGGTCGCCTTGAGCGACGTAGCCATCGATGTCGGGGTCATCCTCCTGGATCTCCAGGACCGTGTCGTAGAGCTCCTCCCAGGTCTCTGGGGGCTCATCGACGAGGTCGGTGCGGTAGTACAGGAAGCCGAAGTTGGTCGCGTACGGCAGCGCGTAGAGCTCGCCCTCGTGCTGGGCGCTCTCGATCGCGCCCGGGATGGACACGCCCTCGACGGAGTCGCGCAGGTCCTCGAGGCTCTCGATGTACCCGGCCTCGGCGAACTCGCCGGCACCGGTGACCTGGTCGTTGAACAGCTGGGTGCGCTGGTCATCGGGCGCTGGTGGCAGGAAGTTCAGATCCACCCGTTGGTCCGGGTTCTCCTCGTTCCACAGGTCGGCCACGGCCTCCATGGTCGGCCCGTCGGCGCCGGTCACGGCCCAGGTGAACGCGGGCTCATCCGACCCGGGCGGCTCGGCCTCTGACTCTGGCGCTGGGGACGCCTCGTCCTCTGGGTCGGTGGGCTCGGATGGCGACGCGTCCGCCTCGGGCGATGGCCCGGCGTCCTCGGCGCCCTCGGTCGGCTCGCGGTCGACGACCTGCTCTGCCTCGTCACCGCCACCGCTCACGACGATGGCGACCATGGCGGCGACAAGGATCACCGCGGCGGCGAGCACCGCGAGCACGGCGGGCGCGCCGATCCGTGCGGTGCCAGGACCGGCGGTGCGAGCCTCGGCCCGAGGGGGCGGGGCAGCGAACCGCGCACGGTGATGCGGATCGGGGTGTTGGTCGGGCGGATACCAGTTGCCGTCGCTGGCTTGCCACCAGCCGTGCTCCGACCCCTGGCCTGCGCTCATCGCTCGCGCTCCCGTGACGCTTGGCGGCCGCTGCAGGTCCTGGCATGCGGTCTGCGACCCGAGGGGAGCATAACGTCTGAAACATACGTCTTGCGATGCACACGCACCTGCGCTGCACAGGCACCTGCGCACCCGGTCCCCCGCCCGCTCGGCGACCGGGTGCGACAGGCGCCACCAGGTGGTGCCATCCGCACCCAGTCCGCGCGCGCGATCGGTACTGGGTGCGA
>PWER01000058.1 GCA_003553565.1 Nitriliruptoria bacterium
ACCTCGGTCGAGGCCCACTACCACGTCAACCGGATGATCACCGCCGGCGCCGACCTCGACCGGATCGAGGAGGCCCAGGAGCTCATCCGCGAGGGCCAGTTCTACTGGGACTTCATCGCCGCCTCCAACGGCGACGGCTTCCACAACCACGGCGGGTCGCTGGACACGCTGCGCAAGTCCACCGACCTGTCCAACGACGCGATCAAGATCGCCACCGAGGAGCTCGCCTCCCTCGACGTCGACCTCGACGAGCTGCGCACCGAGATCGCATCGGTGATCGACGACGTGCACTCCGAGGAGGAGCCCTCCGAGAAGCACACCCTCGTCACCAACGAGTTCTTCCCCGACGTGAGCGACTTCCAGGACGACCCTGAGGGCGTCCAGGAGTCCGTGCTCCGCTGAGCGGCAGAGGAGGCTCCGTGGGAGCGCCGAGCACGCGCATCCCCGCGGACCTGCTGGAGCGCGGGCACGCGGTCGTCGAGGAGCAGGAGGCGATCGCGCGCCGTCTCGAGGGCGACCGCAAGGGGTGGTTCGCCGTCGCCTACGCCGCGGTGACGCGGCACGAGCTCGGGCACATCTTCGGCGGGCGCTACGCCCACCCGGCGATGAAGCTCCGCGAGGTCGTCTGCTTCCATCACGCCTGGGCGGCGAACCTGGCCGCCTGGGAGCGCGGGGACACCGGCGCCGTCGAGCCGCACTGGCAGGTGGCGCTGTCGCGCGCCGAGAGCGCTGGCCGGGAGCAGGCGCTGTGCCGGGTGATGCCCAGCGTGTGCGTCCGCGAGGCGCTGCTGCCCTCGGTGGAGGCTCATGTGCGGCTGGACCTCCCGCGCGCGGTGGTGCAGGCTCATCGCAGCCTGCGCCAGGCTGAGGGCGGTGGCCTGCCGCTGCGGGCCTTCCGCGAGGACTTCTTCCGCATGCAAGGGGTCTTCGCGCTCGCGACCGCCGACATCGGCGCGTCCATCGCGCGTCGTGGACGCCCCTGGGACCCCGGCAGCTGGCGGTGGGTGCAGCGGCGGCGGTTCGATGCGGACTTCGACCTTCCCGCAGAGCGCCGCCTGGTGTGGGAGAAGGCGGTGCTGGTGGCCGACGCCCTGCGCCGGGGCCTCGGCGTCCACGAGGCCGACGCGTGCCTGCGCCGCGCCCTGCCCGCGCGCCACCCGGGCCTCGCGCCCTTCGCCGTGGCCGGCTGGGAGCTGCCGGTCCTGGACTGGTACCGCCGCTTCTGCGACGAGCCCTGCCCCGGTCCCGGATGACCTCGTCGTCCCCTTCCCGGACGACGAGGTCCTCGGCCACGGACACCACGGGCCCTCGCCCCTATCCTTGACTTAGAAGATCAGGGATATGGGGTCACGAGCCGAGGAGGCCGGCGATGGCGGATCCGCAGGCCACGGCGGAGCGGCGCGGGCCGGCGCGGGCGCCTTTCGCCTCCCTGGCCCCCTGGCTGCTGCTGGCGATCGCCTGGGGCGTGGCAGCCCTGGTCTGGGCGACCGTGGGCGCGCCGCTGCCGGGTGGGCGGTGGACGGCGGTGCACCTGCTCACGCTCGGGACCGTCTCCACCCTGATCGTGGCGATGACCGACCACTTCGCCCGGACGCTGACCAGGGCGCCGGGCCACGGCGCACGGGGCTGGCGCCTGGGCGTGCTCACCGCAGGGACCGTCCTGGTGGTCGTCGGGCTGGCCCAGGGGCCGCTGTGGCTGCTGGGCGTGGGGGCGACGCTCGCAGTGGTCGCCGTGGCCTGGTCGCAGGTGGTCCTGGCGCGCCTGCGCCGACAGGCGCTCGGCGATCGCTTCGCCGGAGTGGTCCGCGCCTACGAGCGCGCCTGCCTGCTGTTCGTCGTCGGGGGCATCCTCGGAGCCCTGCTGGGGCTCGGCCTGCTGCCCGGGGCCTGGGCGTCGGGGGCGCGACTGGCGCACCTGGCGGCCACGACCCTGGGATGGGGGCTGCTCACCGTCCTCGCGACCCTCGTGTTCTTCGGCCCCACGGTGATGCGCACCCAGATCGAGCCCGGTGCCGAGGGCCTCGCGGCCCCCGCGCTGCGCTGGGCGCCCTTAGCCCTCCTGGCCGCGGTCGCGGGCTTGGCGCTCACCGGGCTGCCCGGTGCATGGTCGGCGGCGGCGACGGGCCTGGCCGCGCTCGCGCTGGCCGGCTTCGCCGTGGCCGCCACGGTGATCTGCCTGCCGGTGCTCTCGGCGTCACGCCGGGCGGTGCCCTCGCCGCAGGCGAGCATGCTCGCGGCCTCGTGCCGCTGGCTCATTGTCGTGGTGTGGGCCGCGGTGATCGTTGTGCTCGTCGACGATCCCGCGGTGACCGAGGTGCTCGGCGTCGCCCTGCTGCTGGGGGTGCTCGCCCAGGTCATCGTCGGCTCCGTGAGCTATCTGCTGCCGATGGCGCTCGGGGCGGGCCCGCGGCCGCGGGCCCGCATCCGCGAGCGGCTCGAGCGGCTGCCGCGCACGCGCGTGTGGGCGCTGAACCTCGGCACGGGCGCCCTCGTGGCCGCCGTCGCCATCCCGGCCGGCAACCCTGTCCCGGCGGCCCCCTTCGCCTTGGTCGGCTGGGCGCTGTGGGCGCTCGCGCTGGGCGCGACCCTCGCCCTGGTCGGTCATGCCTGGGGCACGCGGCATCGGGAGGCCGTGGCCTGACGCGCCCGTCGCCATCCACCTGCGCCGCGCTGGCACGCGAGGACGGCATCGGTGATGATGGGGACGGCGGTGGGGACGTCCTATCGCGCAGCGATCTTGCCCGAGGGCGACATGCGCATTGACCTCGGTCGCCGCGGCGACTAC
>PWER01000056.1 GCA_003553565.1 Nitriliruptoria bacterium
GTCATGGCGCGTCGTCGCCTCGCGAGGTGCTCGGCCGCAGCCGACGCAGGCGGGTGCGCAGCCCGAGGGCGCTCGCCAGGGCCTGCCCCAGGCGCCAGCGACGGCTGGCGCGCATGGCATCGATGCGGCGGTGGGCGGCGGCGAGGTCACGGGCGCAGCGCTGTGCCTCGGCGCGTGCCTCGCGCGCCCGTGTGCGCGCGCGATCACGGTCGCGCCTGGCTCGGGCGCCCTCACGCTTGGCGCGCCTCGCCCGCTCCTGCTCCGTCCGCGCCTGCGCCTCGCTGGCGGCGATGCGCGCATGCGCGTCGGCCAGCACCCAGTCTCGATCCTCCGCGTCCGCGAGGGCTTGCTCGGCGACGGTGCGCCAGCGCAAGGCATCGTGCTGGAGCGCGTCGAGCGCGCGCGCGAGCGTCTGCTGGAGATCAGCCGGTCGCGAGGCGTCGGGCTCGGCGGGACGCGCGAGCACGCGCAGGCGGCCCTCGACCTGCGCCACCTCGTCGATCGCCCACCCTGTGGCCAGCGCGACGAGGTCGAGCGGCGCGAGGCCGGCGGCGATCAGCCTGCCGCGCTCGCCGAGGCGCGCGCGGAGGAGCTCCAGCGCCTGGTCGTCGAGGCGCTGATCGAGCAGCGCCACAGCAGCAGCGCGGGTGGGCGCAGTGGCCGCGTCCAGCTCGCGCACGTCGCCGAGGAGGCGACCGTCACGGCCCGCCTCGTCCAGCACGGCACCGCCCGCACCGATCTCGATGACGAGCCCGTGCGCCTCCTCGGGGAGCCGACGCGCCAGCCAGGCGATCGCGTCCTGCGCGGCGGCTCGGTCGGCCGGCTCGCCCACGCGTCCCTCGAGCAGGGGCGCGAGCTCCTCGCGTGGGACCCGCATCGGGGCTGCACGGGCGAGCTCGTGGACCCAGCCCGGCGCGTCACCGTCCTCGGGCTCCCCGCACGGCGATGTCATCACGCCGGTGAGTCTAGTGCCAGGCCTCCTCGCTGGTGGGCGCGGCACCCGCGGCCGGCCGCGGCGCGGGGGCCCTCCTGACCGCCGTGACGCCCCAGGCCTGCGCGAGCAGGCACACGCGGGCGCGCAGGAACCGGCGGTGCTCGTTGGCGTCGGCGCCGGTGATCGCGCGCCAGCGCGCGGCGTCGGGCAGCAGCTCGAGGAGCACGCCGTGGCGCCGCGCCAGGTCGGTGTCGTCGCGATCGCTGATCACCAACGCCCCCCGCCCCTCCTGCTGGAGCTCCGCGGCGTGGGCGCAGGCGCGCGCGAGGCCGTCGCGGTCGGCGCCGAGCGCGAGGACGGCCGTGACCCCGTGACCGCCCACGCCGGGGGGATCGGCCAGCGAGGTGGCCCGCCGCCTCCCGAGCGGGTCGGTGGCCAGGACGCGCCCGGCGCGGCGCCGGCGCAGCGCCAGGCGCTTCAGCGCCAGCTGGGCGTCGGGCGGCAGGCGGCGCGTCACGCGGCGTGCCAGGGCCAGCGGGACCCTCGTCACCAGGCTCATCCTCGGCGCTCCCGCGTCGCGTCGGCCGCCGCCGCGGCCGTCGTCTCCAGGCCCCTGGCGCCCGCGGCATGCGCCTGCTCGGCCAGGAAGCGCGCTGCGGCGACGGCCCCGTTGGGTCGGGCCCAGCCCGCCAGCCTGTTGCGCACGGCGGTCGCGCCCTCGGGGTCGAGCAGCGCCTCCACGTGGGCGCGCAGCGAGTCGACGGTCCCCTCCTCCCAGCAGCGGGCGAGGCCGTGCCGCGCGGCGAACCTCGCGCGGGCGAGCTGGTCGTCGCGCTGGGTGGCGGTGTTGGGTGCGAGCACCGTCGGCACGCCCGCGGCGAGGCACTCGTGGAAGGTGTTGTAGCCGGCGGCGGTCAGCACCACGTCGAAGGCGGACAGATCCGGGGCGAGCGGATAGCGACGGACGCGCGTGACGTCATCGGGGAGATCCTCGCGGGGCGGGGTGAGGGTGGACTCGGCGAAGGCCACCCGCAGCCCGGGGATCGCGCGCAGCGCGGCCAGCGCCGCGCCCACCGTGCTGGACAGGTCGTTGATGGCGCCCGCCCCGAGCTGGACCAGCGCCCACCGCCCCGAGGGGTCGAGCCCGAGTTCGCGGCGCGCCTCGGCACGGGGGCGCTGCTCGCTCGGGTCGCACAGCAGCACGGGGTCCACCCGGTGCGCTCCGTCCTCGGCCGTGGCGGTGAGCCCGCGATCGGCCGGCGCGGCGAGGTCGCCGGGCTCGAGGATCGCGTCGAAGTGCTGCGCGCGCTCCATGGCACGAGCGCCGACGCCCGGCTGCCACATCCCGCGGCGGCACCACACGACCCGTCGGTGGCGCTGACGTCGTCGCCGGGTCGCCATCAGGAACCCGAGATACGGGTGCACCCCGTCGAACAGGATCACGGCCGGGTCGTAGGTGGCGAGCAGGTGCGCGAGGCGCTGCTGGTAGAGCAGCTCCCAGTCCATCGCGTCCAGGGGCACCGCCCCCGGTGAGGGCAGGTGCTCGACGAGGAAGCCCTGCTCGCGCACCACCGGCACCGCCTGGGAGGTGGTGAACACCACGGGCGTCAGGGGGGAGGGGAGCCGACGCCCGATCGCCATGGCCCGCGTGAGATGGCCGAGCCCGATGCCGTTGGTGGTGCACAGCAGCACCCGGGGCGCGGGCGCGCCGCGCGTGCGACCGATCACAGCGCGGTCACGTTGGCGGCGTCGATGCCGCGCTTGCGGTAGGCGCCCCGGGTGTCGAACACGGCCGGCACCTCGTCGGCGAGCGCCTTGAGGTCGAGCACATCGTGGTCGGTGAGCAC
>PWER01000039.1 GCA_003553565.1 Nitriliruptoria bacterium
GACCTGCGCGAGCCCCTCGATCCGCTGCCCGCTGCCCCGCTCGATCTCGCCCTGCTCGTGGCCGCTGCGACGCCGCCGATCCTGGCCCGAGTCCAGGCCCTGTTGGCGCGGGCCAGCAAGGCTCGGGTGGCCGTGGTGTCGGGCATCGGGCGGCGCGGCGACGTGGATGCGCTGCTGGAGCAGAGCCACGCGGCGGGCCTGGAGCTGATCGCGGCGCGGCCGCTGCGCGTCGCCGGCGTCGAGGGCGCGGAGCTGCACGCCAGCGCTGAGGCGGGAGCGCCGGGTGGGTCATCGGC
This sequence comes from Nitriliruptoria bacterium, assembly GCA_003553565.1. GTDB lineage: Bacteria > Actinomycetota > Nitriliruptoria > Euzebyales > Egibacteraceae > PUKE01. The sequence goes on from PWER01000039.1 coordinate 297, forward strand.
AGCCGTGGCGCTCGCCGAGCTCGCCGCCGCAACGACGGGGATGGGAGCGCGGGGCCGCAGGGGGCCTCGCGTGGCCGTGCTCGGCCGCGCCGAGCCCTGGGTCGGTGACCTGGACGACCCGATCCCGGTGGACGAGGCCTGGGCGCACGACGCCTTCGCGCTGACCCGCGAGGTGCCGGATGCGGTGCTGCTGGGGCCGGGAGCCCCCGCGACGCCCGCCCTGCGGGCCGCGGTGGAGCGCGTGCGACCGCAGGCGCCGGTGCTCTCCGTTGGCGCCCCCGGCCCGGACTGGGCCGACACCGTCGATGCCCTCGTGCCGCGCGCGCCAGCGCCGCTGGTCGCCGGCGAGGGCGGTGTCGTCCCACGAGCGAGCACGCGCGTCGATCCCACCGCCGAGGTGCACGACGCGGATCCCGACGTGGCCGCGCGGGCGCTGCTCGAGCGCTGCGCCCGCGGGGAGCCGCTGCTCGCCCCGTCCCTGCCCCGGGCGGTGGCCGACCGCGTGGCGGCGCCGCTCGGGGACCTGGTGACCGACGCGCAGGGCGCGCTCGCCGGCATCGACGCTGCCGAGCCTGGCCTGCGCGCGCTGCTCGTGGAGCGCCACGGCGTGGCGCTGCGTCGCGCGGCCTGGCGTCACCACGAGGTCGGGCACTGGTGGCAGCAGCGGCTCGCCGCACAGGGTCGGACGGGCCGATGGAGCCCCGCTGCGAGCGCCATCGCGCTCGTGGACGACGCCACCGCCGCGCAACGAATCCGCGCTGCGATGGCCGCCCAGACGCATCGCGCCCTCCAGCTCGTGCTCGTGCTGCGGGGCGTGAGCGCCCATGAGCTCGAGGAGCCCGTCGGCGCGCTCGACGAGCGGGTGGTCGCGGTGCCGACCCAGACCGCCGACGCCGAGGCGCTCATGCGCGGTGCGGACGCGGCCGAGAGCGAGATCATCGTCGGGCTGCATGGTCGTGACCGGTACGGGCCTGATCACGTGCATGACCTCGTCGAGGGCCTCGAGGTCGATGGCGCCAATCTGACCGGCAAGGGCGGTGAGCTGTCCTACGACCCGCTCGCCGACCGAAGCCAGCAGCGGCCCGACGGGGAGCTGCGGCAGTGGGGGGCGGCCCTCGTCGCGGGCTCGTGGGCGGTGCGGTCCGGTGATCTGGCCGCGATCGGTGCCCTTCCTAGCGACGTGGAGGCACACCATGAGCTGGCACGCCGCGTGAGCCGCTGGGGAGGGGCCATCCTGCGCGTGCACCCCTTCGGTCACGTGGTGGAGGCCTCGGGCACCGCCGCCGCGTCGGCCCGCTGGTCGACTCAAGGGCTGCCGCTCGCGCTGCTGGAGGCCGATCCCGCACTGCCGAGCAGCAGCGATCGCCAGACGCCCTCCAGCCGAGGACGGTCATAGCAGCGGGCGACGTGGGCGCGCGCGGCCAGGCCCTCCTCCTGGCGCGCCTGGCCGGAGCGGGCGAGCACGGCGTCGGCCGCCGCGGCCGTGTCCCCATGGACCCAGCGGGATCCCAGGAGCTCGCGCGCGCCCGGGCGATCCCAGACCACGGGCACGGCTGCGGCTGCCATGCCCTCGGCTGCCGCCAGATGGAAGCTCTCGACGTCCGAGGGCGACAGCACCCAGCCAGTGCGCGGCCACAGGGCGTCGATGGGCCCATGCCCCTCGAACCGCACGGACCGCGAGAGGCGGTCACTCGAGGCGATGCGATCGAGCTGGCCCTCCAGCCAACGTCGGTGCCGGCGGTCGTGCCACACCCAGGGCACGGACCAGGGGTGCTCGCCCTTGCAGATCAGGCGCCAGGACGGATCGGCGTCGAGCAGCGCCTCGAGCAGGTCGAGGGCGCGGTCCAGTCGCTTGAGCTGGCGGTACCAGCCCACCAGCGCCAGGGTGCGCTCGGCGGTGGGGGTCTTGTGCACGGGGGCCGCCGCCACGTCGACCGCGTTGGGCACCCAGACGCACCGCTCGGCGGGCCAGCCCACGCGCTCCAGCATCTGGGTGCGCAGATGCGGGCCAGGGACGGTGAGCAGAGCGACCTGCTCGGGGTCGACGCGCCCCGGCTCGGCGCGCTCGATCTCGAAGCGGTGCAGCCGGACGACGAGCCGCTGGTCGGCAGGTCGCTGCTTGGCGAGCGTCACCGCGTTGCCGAGGCACCACTCGGCGAGCACGACCTCGGCCCATGACTGCAGCGTGCGCGTGCGAGCGGGGTCGTGCGCGCTCGGACCCGCCCAGCGGTCGAAGCGGACCACCGCGTGGGCCTGCCGCAGCGCAGCCTCGACGGGACCCAGGAACTTCAGAGCAGGCCCGCTGACCAGCACCCGCGTGGGCCGTCCCCGCGCCTCGCCGCCAGCGACCACTGTCATGGCGCGTCGTCGCCTCGCGAGGTGCTCGGCCGCAGCCGACGCAGGCGGGTGCGCAGCCCGAGGGCGCTCGCCAGGGCCTGCCCCAGGCGCCAGCGACGGCTGGCGCGCATGGCATC
>PWER01000070.1 GCA_003553565.1 Nitriliruptoria bacterium
CCGTGCCCAGCGCCCGCCCGTCCGAGCCGACCATCGGCGCGCCGGCGTAGAAGCGGATGCCCGCCTGCTGCTGCACCAGCGGGTTGTCGGCGAAGCGCGGGTCATCCCGCGCGTCGGGGACCACCAGCACCTCGGCGGGACGGTCCAGCGCATGAGCGCAGAACGACTGCTCGCGTGGCGTCTCGCACGCGTCGATGTTGTGGCGTGCCTTGAACCACTGGCGCTGCGCGTCCACGAAGCTCACCGCCGAGGTCGGCGTGCCACACACCCAGGCCGCCAGGCGCACCAGGTCCTGGAAGCGCTCCTCGGTTGGCCCGTCGAGCACGCCCAACGAGTGCAGCATCGCCAGGCGCGTCGGCTCGTCGGGGCTGCTCGCGGCAGCGTCGCGAGCCGTCGGCGTGGCGGGCTGCGCCGGGCCGTCGCCGGCTCGCGCGTCGCCTTGCGCGGCGGCGGGGTGGCGGGTGAGGCCGGTGGAGCCGGTGTCCTGGGTGATCGCAGCCCTCCGCGCTGGTGGGCGGTACGCCTGGCTTGAGCGCGACAGGGTAGCCGACGCGTCGCGTGCGCCCCAGCACCCGCTTACCCTGCCGACGCGCTGCTGGCCTGCCAGACCGAGCCGTTCCTGGCCCTGGCGACGGCACGCTCGACGAGACGGCCCGCTCGCCCCGCAAGCGATCCCGACGACCACAGGAGCCCGTGATGTCCGACGACGCAGCGGCACCTGACGTGCCGCCCGAGACGGCTGCGGCCCTCGACGCCGCGCTGGCCGAGCTGCCCCCCGGGTTCCGGGCTGTGGCGCTGACCGGTGCCGGCATCTCGGCTGCCAGCGGCATCCCCACCTTCCGCGGGCCCGAGGGCTTCTGGCAGGTGGGCTCGCGGGTCTACGAGCCCCAGGAGATGGCCACGGCGGCGATGTTCCGCCGCGACCCCGAGTCGGTGTGGCAGTGGTACCTCTACCGCCTCGGGATCTGTCGCGCCGCCGAGCCCAACGCCGCGCACCACGCCCTGGTCGACCTGGACGCCGCGCTGGGCCGCCGGTTCCGGCTGATCACCCAGAACAGCGACGGGCTGCACCTGCGCGCCGGCAGCCCACCCGAGCGCACCGACCGCGTCCACGGCGACCTCGAGCTGGTGCGCTGCGCCCGCCCGTGCACCCCGGAGATGTGGCCCGTCCCCGAGGACGTCGAGCCGCTGGCGCGGGACGAGCCGTTGACCGCCGCGCATCGCCGCGCGCTGACCTGCCCGGGCTGCGGCGGCTGGCTGCGGCCGCACGTGCTGTGGTTCGACGAGACCTACGACGAGGAGCGGTTCCGCTTCGAGACGGCCCTGGAGGCGGCCGCGTGGACCGACGTGCTGGTCACCGTGGGCACCACCGGGGCGACGGCGCTGCCCACCTTCGCGGTGCGCGCCGCCGTCGAGTCCGACGCGTTGCTCATCGACGTCAACCCCGAGGGCAACGACTTCGGTGAGCTGGCCGAGGGCCTGGACCGCGGCGTGGCGGTGCGCCGTCCCGCCGAGGAGGGCGTGCCCGCCATCGCCCGCCGCCTGGCCGCGCTGGCCTGACCCGCGGCGAGCGCCCGAGGGTCAGAAGTCCGAGGTGCGCCGCCCGAACGCGTCGAGCAGGCGCGGCCCGTCCAGCTGCTGCAGGTAGGGCAGCGGGTTGCCGCGCTGCTCGATGACCCAGTCGGTGAGCAGCGCCCGGACCGCGCTGCGCAGGTGGTCGGGCTCCCAGGGCTTGGCGACGTAGAAGTCGAGGTTGCCCTCGTTGATCGCGCGGATCGTGTCGGCGTGGCCGGCCTGGCCGGTGACCAGCGCCCGCTTGGCGCGGGCGGCCACGGGACGCTCGGCGAGCTCGACCAGCAAGTCGACGCCCGAGTCGCCCGGCAGGCGGTGGTCGGCCAGGATGAGGGCGATCTCCTCACGGTTGCGCTCGAGCTCCTCGACGGCAGCGCGCGCGTCCTCGGCGCTGTCGGTCTCCTCGATGCGGGCGATCTGGGCCAGCGGCTCGAGGTCGCGCACCAGGGCCGAGCGCACGTCCGGCTCGTCCTCGATCCACAGGATCACCAGGTCCGACATGGCCTTACCTCCGCTCGGCGGGCAGTGACACCGTGAACTCCGTGCGCCCGGGCCGGGAGTCCAACGTGATCGTCCCTTGGTGGCGCGACACGATCTGCTTGCTGATCGCCAGTCCCAGTCCCAGACCGTAGCGGGCGCGCCCACCCTTGGTGGTGAACCGCGGCTCGAACACCCGGTGCTGGGCCTCGGGGTCGATGCCGGGGCCGTCGTCGATGACGCGGACCCGCACCCACCCCGGGTCGGGCTGGTCGACCAGCAGCTGCAGGGAGCCCTCCCCGCCCATCGCGTCGCAGGCGTTGGCGATGAGGTTGGTCCACACCTGGTTCAGCTCGCCGGGCCAGCCCGAGATCGTGTCGACCTCGTCGTAGTGGCGCTGCACGTCCACCTGCTCGAGGCGGTGGCGCAGCAGCCGCAGGCTGGCGTCCAGCCCCTCGGACACGTCGACGCCGTCCTGGGGCTGGTCCTCGGTGCGGGCGTAGGCGTGCAGGCTGTTGACGAGCTCACCGACGCGGTCGGCGGCCTCCTTGATCGCCCGGACCTCCTGGGCGGCTCGGCGCTCCAGCAGCCGCATCTGCAGGGCCTCCCGGCCCTCGGCGAGCAGCTCGCGGGCGTGCTCGGGGTCGGTGACGCCGACCTCGACGAGCTGCTCGGCGAGCTGGCGGTCGTCGACCTCGGCGGTGAGGCGGCGGCGCGCCGAGCGCCGCTCGCTGGTGGAGGTCGGCGGCGCCTCGATCTCCTCGGGCTCGAAGCGCAGCAGGGCGGTGACGTCCTCGCGCAGCTGCGCGGCGCCACGGGTGATCGCGGTCACGGGGTTGTTCAGCTCGTGGGCGAGCCCGGCGGCGAGCTCGCCGAGGGTGGCCAGGCGCTTGTGCTCGACCAGCTGCACCTGCGCGCTCTCGAGCGCGCCGAGCGTGCGAGCGAGCTCGTCGCGCTCCTGCGACAGCTCGCGGCTGAGCTGCTCGTTCTCCAGCTGCAGCTCCACCGAGCGCGAGTGGCGCCGCGCCAGCGACCGCAGGACCAGGTCCAGAACCGGCAGCCGCAGCGACGGGTCCTGCTGCAGCGCCCAGTCGAAGTCCTCGAAGGGGATCGCGAGCAGCGTCACGTCGGTGCGCGCGCGCACGGTGAAGAAGGCGCGCTCGCCGCCCACCAGCGCGCCGAGCCCCAGGATCGGGCCGGCTGAGGCGCGGTGGGTGACGACCTCGTCCTCGCCCACATGGCGCAGCAGCTCCAGCTGCCCCTCCAGCACCAGCGCGAGCTCGGCCACCGGCCCGCCCTCCTCGAGGAGGGTCTCGCCGGGCTCGACGACGCGGCGCGGCGGCTCGCCGAGCACCCGGTCGAGCCCTTCGACCACCACCGTCAGCAGCTCCTCGTCGCTGCGGTCGGGGTCGGACAGCAGGGTGCGGCGGGCCACCTCGGAGGTGTCGATGGGGGGCTCGCCGTCGTGGCCCGCGTCGGGCTCGGTCATGGCACCAACCCGAGCGTCTGCCACACCCACGGTGCGAGCAGGCCGAACACCAGCAGGCCCGCGCCCCCGATGAGCAGCCCCATCACCGCCAGCTTGCCCGTGGGCAGCATCCCGGTGGCGTAGGCGATCGCGTTCGGCGGGGTCGACACTGGCAGGACCATCGCCAGCGAGCAGGCGGTGGCGATGACGAGTCCGACCAGCACCGGGCTCGCCTCGATCGCGCCGCTGGTGGCCAGGCTGAGCCCGATCGGGATCAGCAGGTTCGCGGTGGCGGTGTTGGAGATGACGCTGCTCAGGCTGATGGCCACCAGGGTCATGATCACCAGCAGCAGCACCAGCGGCAGGACCTGCCAGGCCACGAGCCCGACGAGCCACTCGTCCAGCCCGGTGCCGCCCACGCCCTTGCCCAGCGCGATGCCGCCGGCGATCAGCCACAGCACGTTCCAGCGCACGTTGCGCAGGTCGTCGGCGGTAAACACCCCGGTCGACAGCAGCACCACCACCGGCACGAACCCGATGATGGTCGACGACACCCCGTGCAGCGGCTCGGTCAGCCACAGCAGCACGGTGGCCGCGAAGGTGACGTAGAAGATCTTGGCGTGGCCGGAGCGGTCGAAGGCGGTGTCGATCGCCACGCTGATCGGCGAGTTGTTGCCCCGGTACAGCTGCGTGATGACCAGCCAGCCGAAGGCCAGCACCAGCAGCATGAACGGGAACACGCGGATCATCCAGCCGATGAAGGTGATGGCCTCACCGATGTCCAAAAGCCCCGAGAGCGCGATGGCGTTGGGCGGTGTGCCCACCGGCGTGCCCATCCCGCCCACGTTGGCGGCTACGGGGATCGACAGCGCCAGGCCGATGCGCCGCGGGTCGGTGGCGTCCAGGTCGGCGGTCACCGCCAGCACGATCGCGACCATCATCGCGGCCACCGCCGTGTTGCTCATGAACATCGACAGCACCGCGGTGATCAGCATGATGCCGAGGAAGACCCCGGCGGGCCTGGTGCCGAAGGGGCGCAGCAGGGTCCCGGCCAGCGCGCGGTCCAGGGAGAACTTGGCGGCGCCGTCGGCGAGGAAGAACCCGCCGAGGAACAGCATCAGCACCGGGTCGGCCAGGGCCTGGTAGTAGTCCGCGAACGGCGCCGGCTCGAAGTCGGCGGGCAGGTCGACCAGTGCTGCGTCGCTGATCATCGTGATCTGGCCGATGATGATGACCGCTGCGGTGGCGTGCAGCGGCACCACCTCGGTGACCCACAGGACCACGGCCAGCAGCATGATCGCCAGTGCTCGCTCGCCGGGCTCGTCGAGGCCGGGCACGTCGAGCAGCAACGGCGCCAGGAAGGCGATCGGCGCGCCGATCAGCCCGATCAGGCTTCGGGTGGAGAGGGAGGCAGTCATCGCCGCGGCAGTCTCGCGCGTGAGCGTGGCGCTCGCCAGGCAGGTGTGCCGCGAGTGACCACCGGCGCCCATCTCGGGACGAGGTCCCGGAGCCAGTAGGCCACGGGAACTTTCGTGATCGCTGTCTATTGCCCTCGTAGCGCAAGTGTGCGAAAGTCACGCTCATGGTTGAGGAGCAGGTCACCACGCGCGGTGCGGCAGCCGATGCCGGCGCGAGCGAGCTCCCGCTGGAGCTGCGCCGCGAGCGCATCGCGCGCCGCGTGCGCGAGGAGGGGTTCTCGCGCGTGACCGACCTCGCCGCCTGGTTCGGGGTCAGTGAGGTCACGGTCCGCAGTGACCTGGCCGGCCTGGAGCAGGAGGCGCGGGTGCGCCGGGTCCGCGGCGGGGCCGTGCCGATCGCCGGTCCGCTGGCCGAGCAGTCCCTGGAGCGCACGCAGGACGCGCGCGCCAAGGAGAAGCACGCGATCGGGCGGACCGCCGCCGCGCTCATCGCCCCCGGCGAGACGGTCCTGCTCGACGTGGGCAGCACCGCGCTGGCAACCGCCCAGGCCCTGACCGCGCGACGCGACCTCGCCGACGTCACCGTGTTCACCAACGGGCTGTCGATCGCCCTGGAGCTCGAGCGAGCCATCCCCCGGCTGACCGTGGTGGTGACCGGCGGCACCCTGCGACCGCTCCAGCACTCGTTGGTGGATCCCCTCGCCGACCGGGTGCTGGAGGGCGTGCGCGCCGACACGGTCGTGCTGGGCTGCAACGGCATCTCGGTGGCCCACGGAGTGACCAACATCAACCTGCCCGAGGCCGAGGTGAAGCGACGCATGATCGTCGCCTCCTCCCGGCGCGTGGTGCTCGCCGACGCCGCCAAGGTCGGCGCGGTGTCGTTGGCGACGCTGGCCGACGCCGAGGTCGTCGACGTGCTGGTGACCGGGCCGGATGCCGATCCCGGCGAGCTGGACCAGCTCCGTGAGCTGGGCGTGCACGTGGAGGTGGCCCACTGACCCCCGAGTGACCCCAACCGTGCCCGCCCGCCGGGTGGGCACTGACCCGAGCAAGGAGGAGCCGAGTATGTGGCGCGTTCTAGCCCTTTTGGCAGCGCTCACCCTGATCATCGCGGCCTGCGAGGTCGAGGATGAGGACCCGATCGCCGACCCCGAAGAGGACGATGTCGCCGAGGACGACATCGACGAAGACCCTGACCCTGACGACGACGTCGCCGACGACGAGATCGACCCCGAGGACCCCGACACCATCCCCGACGAGGCGGTCGAGATCTTCAGCTGGTGGACCGGCGCCGGCGAGGAGGCTGGCCTGCTGGCGCTCATCGACATGTTCGAGGAGGAGCACCCCGAGTACGAGGTGGTCAACTCCGCGGTCGCTGGTGGCGCCGGCACGGACGCGCAGGCGGTGCTGACCAGCCGCATGCAGGCCGGAGACCCGCCGGGCACCTTCCAGATCCACGCCGGCCGGGCGCTGCTCGACCAGTGGGTCGAGGCCGATGCGATGCAGCCGCTGAACTTCCTCTACGACGAGGAGGACTGGTGGGACGTCTTCCCTGACGAGCTGCTGGACATGACCACCGACGAGGACGGCAACATCTACTCCGTCCCGGTCAACGTCCACCGCAGCAACGTGATGTGGACCAACCCCGACGTCTTCGAGGACGCCGGCGTGGAGGTGCCCACCACCATCGACGAGTTCGTCGAGGCCGCCGAGGCCATCGAGGAGGCCGGCTACACCCCGCTGGCCCTGGGCGACAACGAGACCTGGACCCTGGTGCACACCTGGGAGGGCGTGCTGGCGGCCACCGCCGGCCCCGAGCTCTACGAGGACCTGTTCGCCGGCGAGGCGGACTGGACCAGCGATGAGGTCGTGGAGTCCTTCGAGGTGCTCGACCAGATGTTCGACTACGTGAACGACGACCACGCCGCCCGCAACTGGCAGGAGGCCGCCCAGCTCGTCGGCGAGGGCGAGGCCGCCATGCACATCATGGGCGACTGGGCCGGCGGCTACTTCTGGGTCGACCTCGACCTGGAGCTCGAGGAGGACTTCGGCTGGGCTCCCACGCCGGGCAGCGACGGCCAGTTCATCACGGTGGTCGACACCTTCGGCCTGCCCGAGGGCGCCCCCAACGAGGAGGGCACCACCGACTGGCTGCGCATCCTGGGCTCGCAGGAGGGCCAGGACACCTTCAACCCGCTGAAGGGCTCGATCCCCGCACGGCTCGACGCCGACGAGACCGAGTACAACGAGTACGGCCAGGAGACCATGGCCGACTTCGAGAGCGACACCCTGATCCCGTCGCTGGCCCACAACAGCGCGGCGCCCCCGGACTTCACCGAGGAGGCCCAGGGCGTGCTCGAGGTGTTCATGTCCGAGCGTGACGTTGAGCGCGCGGTCGAGGACCTCGAGCAGGCAGCCGACAGCTTCCTGCGCTAGCCGCGGGACGTCGGGTCGGCCGGAGGCCCTCGGGCCTCCGGCCGACCCCAGCGCGAGGGGAGGACCGCGTCATGACGGCGACGACCCCGAAGTCCGGCTCGCAGGAGGCCGGGCAGCCGCCACCCGCCCCGCAGCGGGCCAAGCGCGGGCGCGGCGACCGCATCGTCACGCTGCTGATGATCGCTCCGTCGGTCATCGCGATCGCGGTGTTCGTCTACGGCTTCATCGCCTGGACGGGCTATGTGTCGGTCAGCAACTGGACCAGCTTCGTGCCCGACCTGTCCTTCGGCGGGTTGGACTCCTACCGCTGGATGCTCACCGACTTCCGCTACCTGTCGGGGCTGCGCAACGTCATCGTCTTCACGATCGTGTTCGTGGGGGCCTCGCTGGTGATGGGGCTGGCGATCGCCATCGCCCTGGATCGCAGCCCGCGCCTGTCGGCGGTGTGGCGCACCGTCTTCCTGTTCCCGCTGGCGATCTCCTTCGTGGTGACCGGCGTGGTCTGGCAGTGGCTGCTCAACCCGTCGGCCGGTGTGAACATCCCGCTGGCCAACATGGGGCTGGACGAGCTGCCGCTGTGGTACGTCAGCACCACGATCGTCCCCGGGGTCAGCTGGGGGCGGGTCGAGATGGTGGTGCCCGTGGCGCTGCTGGCGGTGGTCATCGCCGCGGTCTGGCAGCTGTCGGGCTTCGCGATGGCCATCTATCTGGCGGGTCTGCAGGGCGTCTCCGATGACCTGCGCGAGGCTGCGCGCGTCGACGGCGCCTCGGAGCTGCAGCTCTACCGCCGCGTGATCCTGCCGATGCTCAAGCCGATGACCATCACGATCATCATCGTGCTGGGCCACATGGCGCTCAAGACCTTCGATCCCATCTACACGATGACCGGGCCGGGCACCGGCTACGTCACCGACGTGCCGGCGGTCTACATGTACGAGTCCACCTTCCGGGCCAACCAGTTCGCGCGCGGCGCCGCGATCTCCATCTCCCTGCTGGTGCTCATGCTCGCCCTGATGGGCCCGGCGATCCGCGCCCGCCGCAAGGTCGAGGAGGAGACGGCCCAATGACCAGCGAGACCGTCGACGTCGTCCGCGGCGCCACGCCACGTCCGTCCCCTCCGACCTCGCGCAGTCCCCTGCAGCGCACGCTGCTGCGCGTCCCGCTGTACCTGGTGCTGATCGTCTTCGCGCTGTTCGTGCTGGTGCCGGTCTACCTGATGGTGGTCACCAGCCTGAAGCCACCCGAAGAGGCGCTGCTGTCGCAGATGTGGCAGCTGCCCACCGAGCTCAGCATCGCCGCGTGGGAGAGCGCCTTCGCGGCGCTGCAGCCCTATCTGATCAACAGCTTCCGGCTGGCGATCCCCGCCACGATCCTGTCGGCGGTGCTGGGGTCGCTGAACGGCTACGTCTTCGCCAAGTGGCGCTTCCCCGGCTCGGAGTGGGTGTTCAACGGCCTGCTGTTCGGCCTGTTCATCCCCTACCAGATCGTGCTCATCCCGCTGGTGGTCACGATGCAGAACGTCGGGCTGTACAACACGATCACCGGCCTGGTGCTGGTGCACGCCATCTATGGCATCCCCATCACCACGCTGATCTTTCGCAACTTCTACGCACGCATCCCCCAGGAGGTCCTCGACGCCGGCAAGGTGGACGGCGCCGGGGTGTTCCAGCTGTACCGCCGCATCGCCCTGCCGCTGTCGCTGCCGGGCTTCGTGGTGGTGGGCATCTGGCAGTTCACCCAGATCTGGAACGAGTTCCTGTGGGCGGTGACGCTCACCAGCGCCGGGCAGCGCCCGGTCATGGTGGCGCTGCAGAACATCTCCGGCGCCCAGATCGTCGAGTGGAACGTGCAGATGGCCGCCGCGCTGCAGGCCGCGCTGCCCACCCTCATCGTCTATGTCCTGCTGGGCCGCTACTTCGTGCGCGGCCTGCTCGCTGGGGCGCTGAAGGAGTGAGGCACTGACCGGGCGCCGGTGCCGCGCGGTCAGCCCCGCAGCCGCGCGGCACCGGCTCCCGGTCGGGTGACCCACCAGCGCGCACGGCGTCCGCTGTCGCGCTCGTAGGCGGCGGCGATCGCCGCGCCGGCCTCCTCGGCCCGAGCGGCCTCGACCAGCGTGATCGTGCAGCCGCCGAAGCCGGCGCCGGTCAGGCGGCTCGCGACGACCCCGTCGGTGGCCAGGGCCTGCTGCACCAGCAGGTCCAGCTCGGCGCTGGAGACCTCGTAGTCCTCGCGCAGGCTCGCGTGGCTGGCGGCGAACAGGCGCCGCAGCGCCGCACGGTCGCCGGCGCCCAGCGCCTGCACGGTCTGGGCCACCCGCGCGTGCTCGGTCACCACGTGACGGGCGCGTGCGCGCGCCACCGGATCCAGCTCCTCGCCGGCGGCCTCGACGTCCTCGAGGGTCGCGTCGCGCAGCGCGGGCACCCCCAGCGCCGCGGCGGCGCGCTCGCACTCGGCGCGCCGCTCGTTGTAGGCGCTGTTGGCCAGCCCCCGCGCCACGCCCGAGTCGACCACCAGCAGGCGCAGGTCGTCGGCCACCGGCACCGTCGCGCGCGACAGGTCACGGCAGTCGATCCACACCGCGTGCCCGGCGACGCCGGCGGTCGAGGCGAGCTGGTCCATGATCCCGCAGCGCACGCCCACGTGGACGCTCTCGGCGCGCTGGGCGATGCGGGCCAGCGCCAGCGGGGCCGGCACGTCCTGCGCGAGGGCGGTGGCAAGAGCCACCTCGAAGGCCGCCGAGGACGACAGCCCCGCCCCGACCGGCACGTCGGTGGTCACCCAGCCCTGCAGGCCGCGCAGCGCCACGCCCGCCTCGCGCAGCGCGCGCACCACCGCGGTCGCGTACAGGCCCCAGCCCTCCTGCGGTCCCTCGCCGGTGCGCAGGTCCACCTGGACCTCGCCGGGCTCCTCCAGGCTGCGCAGCACCAGCACGTCGTCGGCGGGCGCGCCGGCGATCCAGGTGGCAAGATCCAGCGCGGCCGGCAGCACGTAGCCGTCGTTGTAGTCGGTGTGCTCGCCGATCAGGTTGGCTCGCCCGGGGGCGCGGGCCACGATCGCGGGCTGCGTGCCGGCGACGTCGGCCAGCCGGGCGGGCAGCCCGGGCACCGCTGCCGGCTCGGGGTGCGGCGCGGCGCTCATCCGGCGGCCTCGGCGAGGTGGTGGGCGGCCGACTCGGGCGCGATGTCGTTGATCCACACGCCCGCGCCGGACTCGCTGCCGGCGAGGTGCTTGAGCTTGTCGGGGCCGCGTCGCGGGCTGAACACCTGCAGGTGCAGCCGCACCGCGTCGCGGCTGTGGGACACCGGGGCCTGGTGCCAGCCGGCCACGTAGGGTGCGGGATCGTCGAAGAGGCGGTCGAAGGCGCCGAGCACGCGCGGCAGGAGGTCGGCGAGCTCGTCGCGCTCGGCGGCGTCCAGCGCCGCGAGGTCTGGCACGTGGCGGTGGGGCAGCACCAGCAGCTCATAGGGCCAGCGCGCGAACGCGGGCACGAACGCTGACCAGCGCGCTCCCGCCACGACCATGCGCGCCCCCGCGGCGTGCTCGTCGGCCAGCAGATCGCCGAACAGCTCGCCGCCGGTGCGCTCGTGGTGCTCGCGGGCGGCGCGCAGCGTGCGCGCCAGCCGCGGCGTCACGAACGGGTAGGCGTAGATCTGCCCGTGCGGGTGGTGCAGCGTCACCCCGATGTCCTCGCCGCGGTTCTCGAAGGGGAAGACCTGCTCCACGTCGGCGCGCGCCGACAGCTGCGCGGTGCGGTCGGCCCAGGCACCCACCACGGTGCGCAGCCGCTCGCGGGGCTGACCGGCCAGCGAGCCCGTGTGGGCCGAGGAGAAGCACATGACCTCGCAGCGCCCCACGCCCGCGCGCCGCGCGGTGGGCACCGTGGGGCCGTGGCCGTCGGGGTCGGGCGCGTCGGGGGCCAGCGACGGGAAGCGGTTCTCGAACACCGCCACGTCGTAGTCGCCGGCGGGGATCTCGGTCGGCGCCTGCGGTGTGCTGGGGCACAGCGGGCACAGGTGCGCCGGCGGCTTGTAGGTGCGGCTCTGGCGGTGGCTGGCCACGATCACCCACTCGCCCTGCAGGCGGTCGTAGCGCAGCTCCGAGTGCGTCGCGGTGCGCGGCAGGTCGCGCGTGTCGACGGCGGTGCGGTCGCGACCGGGTGCGTCGTCGTAGTACAGCAGCTCCCGGCCGTCGGCCAGCGCGATCCGCTGGGGCGCTGGCGGCGCGGCCATGCTTGCGTGGTCAGCCCTCATGGTGGGTCTCCGGGTCGTCGTGATGGTCAGCGCCCGGCACGGGCGCCGGGCCCTCGTCGGCGGGCGCCCCCAGCACCTCGCCGATGTGCTCGCTCGCCTCGGCGCGAGCGTCCTCGTCCAGCCCGTCGTCGGTGATCAGCAGGTCGATCGCCGACAGCGGCGCGAAGCTGGCCAGGCCGACCACGCCCCACTTGCTGTGGTCGGCGACCACCACGGTGCGCCGCGCGTGGGCGATCAGCGCCCGGTTGGTCTGCGCCTCCGCCAGGCTCGGCGTGGTGGCGCCCGCCGTGGGCTCGAGGCCGTGCGCGCCCAGGAACAGCAGATCCACGTACAGCCCGGCCAGCGACGCCTCGGCCACCGGTCCGGTCAGGGCGTCGGAGGGGGTGCGGAACAGCCCGCCGGTCAGCAGGATCTGCTGATCGCTGGCCTCCTCGCGGTGCAGCGCCTCGGCGACGTTGGGGGAGTTGGTCAGGGCGGTGAGCCCGTCCACGTCGGCCAGCAGCCGCGCGAGGTACCACGTCGTGGTGCCCGCCGACAGCGCCACCGAGGCGCCGGGGGCCACCAGCTGGGCCGCGCGCCGGGCGATCGCGGTCTTGGCGGTGCCCGCCAGCTGCCGCTTGTGCTCGAACCCGACGTCCTCGGCGCTGCGCTCGGCGAGCACCGCACCGCCGTGGACCTTGCGTGCCGCGCCCTGGGCCTCCAGGGACTCCAGATCGCGGCGGATCGTCATGTCCGAGACGCCGTAGCGGGCGGCGAGCTCGGGCACGCGCACCGCGCCGTCCCGGCGCAGCTGCGTCAGGATGTCGCTCTGGCGAGCGCTGGCCAGCATGCTCGC
>PWER01000179.1 GCA_003553565.1 Nitriliruptoria bacterium
CGCCAGCGGTCGCCGACGATGGCCGGGTCGGGCGGCATCGAGTTGTAGGCGAACATGACGCTGGCCCACGACAGGTTGTCCGACAGCAGGCAGCCGCCCATGTAGTGGACGTCGTCGGCGTAGCGGTCGTCGGTGGTCGAGGCGGCGATCACGCACTTCAGCGGTGGTGGCTGGCGCGCGGCCAGCTGCAGGCCGTTGAACCCGCCCCAGCTGATGCCGATCATGCCCACGTCGCCGGTGCACCACGGCTGGGCGGCGATCCAGGCGAGCACGTCCTCGCCGTCGTCGAGCTCGACGGGCAGGTACTCGTCGACCAGCACCCCCTCGCTGTCGCCGGCCCCGCGCAGGTCCACCCGCACGCACGCGTAGCCGTGGCCGGCGAAGTAGGGGTGGTGGGTCGCGTCGCGCCCACGGGTCAGGTCGCGCTTGCGATAGGGGATGTACTCGAGGATCGCCGGCACCGGGTCGTGCTCGGCGCCCTCGGGCAGCCAGATGCGGGCCGCCAGCCGAGTGCCGTCGCGAGTGGGGATCCAGGTGTGCTCGATCTCGGTGACCCGCCGGGGCAGGTCGAACACGGGCTCCACAGCGCAGCCTCTCCTTCAGCCTCGATCGGGCGCGCGGCTCGGGCGAAGGCCCGTCGCGCCATCCGCGCGGCCGTCGGCGCCGCCGCGGCAACGGCGCGTCACCCCCGAGGATCGCACCTGCTGCGGCGCTTGGCACGCAGGGGCGGCCGGGCGCGTGGTGGTCGTCTCGCGCGACACCCGTCCCCCAGCGCACCCGCAGCGCGCAGCCGAGCCGACCCACCCCGGACGAACGCGGCATCTCCGTGTGCTCTACACTGCGACGATCCCGCCGACGGGCACCTCGGAGAGCTGGTGGCGTCCCCGCGACCGCGCCGCCACGGAGGCCGGTGATGCGCGCGCTGCAGGACGGACCATGGTTCTGGCTTGGCCTGCTCGCGCTCACCGCAGCGGCGGCTGCGCTGATCATCGCGGTGGGCCAGCCCGGGTTGGCGCTGATGGCGGTGCTGGCGGCGGTGGCCGCCTGGACCGTGCTGCGCACGCGCGAGGGCCACGACCGGTGGGCGGTCTGGCTGTGGCGTGCCACGTTCACGCTGTTCGCCGTGGCCCACGTGCTGCTCGCCGCTGTGGGCGCGGGCGCTCCCGCCCCTGACGCGCCCCTGGTGGCCGAGGTCATCGGCAACAGCGGCTTCCTGGCGATGATCGCCTGGCTGCTGCGCCTGGTGTCGCTGCGCAGCGAGGGCGGGGCGCTGGGCACCTGGCTCGACGCACTGCTGGTGGCAGCCGCCCTGGCCGCGCTGGCCGCCGACGCGCTGCTGCGACCTCCGGCCTGGCTGGCCTCCGAGCCGGCCGGCCTCACCGCCGCGGCCACCACCGTGGTGATCGTGGTGGTGGCCACGAGCATCGGGGTGCGCCTGCTGCTCACCGACGCGCGCCGCCTGCCCAGCGCCTGGCTGGTGGTGACCGGCCTGGGGTTCGCGGTGATCGCACACGTCGCCTCTGCGCTGGGCACGCCGCTGGGCACGCTCGATGCGCAGCTGGCCAACCTCGCGAGCTACGCGCTGGCGGGTGCCGGCATCGTCCATGCCTCGCGCGAGGACCTGCTCACGACCTCGACGTGGCAGCGGGAGTCGGTCGGCTCGTTGGGCCGGCTGGGCTTCGCGCTGGCCGCGCTGCTGGTGCTGCCGCTGCTGTTCCTGCGCCAGCCCGACATCGGCCCCGAGGCCGTGACCCCGGTCGCCGTGGCCACGATCAGCGCGCTGGTGGTGCTGTGGCGCCTCGGCCTGGCGCTGCGCGACCGACAGCGGGCCGCCGAGGACCTGCGCCAGCACGCACGACGCCAGTCGGCGCTGGCCGAGATCAGCCGCGCGGGCGTGGAGGCCCGCGAGGAGACCCTGTTCCTGCACCGCCTCGCCGCGACCACCGGCCAGGCGCTGGCCGAGCCGGTGACGCTGTGCTCGCCGCGCGAGGCCGGCGCTCGCCACGACCCCGACGACGCCACCGAGGCGGCCGCGCATGCCACCATCAGCCGCCCGATCGACGACCAGGTCGCCTTGCGCGTGTCACACCAGGCCACGCCGAGGCTCAACACCGACCGCCAGCAGTTCCTCGACGCCGCGGTGGACATCGCCCGCGCGGTGCTGCAGCGCATGGACGCCGAGCGCCAGCTGCACCAGGTGGCGTTGCACGACCCGCTTACCGGGCTCGCCAACCGCGTGCTGATCTGGGAGCGCGCGCAGCACGCGCTGAGCTCCACCCGCGGCCAGCGCGCGACCGCCGGGCTGGTGCTGCTCGCAGTGGATGGGCTGGCCGGCCTCGATGAGCCCGACGCCGCCGATGCGCCACGCCATCAGGCAGCGCTGCGCGAGCTGGCGCAGCAGCTGCCCCGGGAGCTGGATCAGCAGGACACCCTCGGACGGCTGCGCGGCGACGTGCTCGCCGTGGTCATCCCCGCGGTGGACCTCGCCACGATGGAGGGGCGCACTCACCGTGCCGCGCGCGCGGTGCACCGCGTCCTGGCGCCCCACGCCCGCGACCCCTCCGCGCCCGAGGCGACGTTCACCGTCACCGCCACCTCGGTGCTCGCTCACCCCCAGGACACGGCCGAGGCGATGCTCGAGCGCGCCGACGCGCTGCTGAGCGAGGCCCTGGCCCGCGGCGGCGGCACCGTCGCCACGGTCGCCGGCGACTGA
>PWER01000033.1 GCA_003553565.1 Nitriliruptoria bacterium
CCTCGGCGCTGGCGGTTGCGGGCACAACAGCCATGGGGCAGTCGTTGTCGTCGCAGCCACTGCCAGCCCGGGATGCCTTCTTCTTGGGGCTGGACGCGCTGGTCGACACGCGCGTGACGACAGCGACCGGCCTGGTGGTCGATGCGCGGCCACTGCAGGAGGGACTGCTCGAGGCGCTGCACCGGTACGGCTCAAACAAGTGGGCCGGCTATTCGGCTAAAGAAGTCCATGATGCGCTTGTCGACATGGCACCTGAGCGGGTCGATAAGCTGATGAACGGGGTTCAGGGAACGTTGCTCGAGCTTCGCGTGGCGGAGTCCTTTGCCGACGGAACGTTCCCGATGCCCGACGACCTTGGTGGCGCGGTCAGCGGCATCATCGCTGACCGAAACGCGCACGCGCTGGACGGGTGGCTGTTCAACGACGCTCATGAGGTTGTCGACAGCTTTCAGGTGAAGGCGACCGACTCGCTCGCTGACATTCGACA
This sequence comes from Nitriliruptoria bacterium, assembly GCA_003553565.1. GTDB lineage: Bacteria > Actinomycetota > Nitriliruptoria > Euzebyales > Egibacteraceae > PUKE01. Next base: position 488 of record PWER01000033.1, read on the forward strand.
GCACCTGCGCGATCACGCTGACGTGGAGACGGTCTTCACGACCAGCACGGCGGCAGAGAGGGCCAGCGAAGCGGGACTGGAGACCGTGCATGACAGTGGCTATGAGCTCGATGACTTCATGCCCGGTGACCGCGAGGCGTTCATCGCGGAGTTCGATGGGTGGGCGCCTCCGGAGTGGCTAGCGACCAGCATGGAGTGGGCAGACCCGGTGGCTGACGCGCTGCCGCTGATCACCGCGGCGGTCATGGGCGCCGAGTTGGCTGTGCGGCGCATGCGCGGAGACCCCGTACACGGCACGCTTCGCGACATCGCGCCGCGCGCGGGCCGCGCCAGTGCCATCTCGGTGGCCGGTTGGGGCGTGGCGACGGCGACCGGTGTCGGCGCCGGTCGCCTAGTTGTCACCGTGGGCGCGCTGGCCGGCGGTCGTGCTCTGCATCGTGTTGATGAAGAGCTGGCTTCGTCGGTGCACAACATCCGCCACCTCCGCCAGCAATTGCAGGTGCGCACGGCGTCCGCTGCGTCCGATTGAGCCTCGCGCCACGATGCAAGCGCCAATCGTCGTGTGCCTCACTGGCGTGGAGCGCACATGGGGTCTGCCCGATTGGTGTGAGGCGGCGCTCGTGAGCGGACCTCGGAAGGGTGCGAGCTCGTTGCCCGCGCGTATCGATGCGTGCGCCCGGCGTGACAGCGCAGCTCGGTGATCCTGGAAGCGGCACAACGGACGAGGAAGAGACGATGACCGATGCCGCTGCGATGCGGGTGCTGTTCTGGAACGTGGCGGTCGGTGGCGACCGACGCCTGCCGTTGCTGGAGCGCGTCGACGCGGATCTGCTCCTGCTCGCCGAGGTGTCGTTGTCCTCGTCGCGCTATTGGACCCAGCGGTGGGCGGGCAAGTACGACTGCGCGGCGGCGTTGGAGCTGGTCGACTCCCCGCAGGACCGCCCACGCGGGGCGATGATCGCCTCGCGTTGGCCGTTGCGCGCCGCACGGGCCATCAGCGATCTCCCCCGACCTGAGCGGGGTCTCGTCGCCGAGACTGACCATCCGGGCGGACAGTTGTCACTGATCGCGTGGAGCGCCCCGAACGCTACCGGCGACGGAAGGGCAGCCAAGCAGCAGGGGTACTCGGCGGTGCACGCGGAGCTTGCCACGCTGCAGCCGCTGGTCGTCGCCGGTGTCGACACCAACACGTGGGACGACCCGCCGCTGGGATCTCCGCCCGCAGAGCTCGACCCTGACTGGGAGCCAGAGCAGACCTTCTGCGGCCGCGAGCCCGCGCACGGGCTCCAGGACGCGCTGCGTGTCGTCCTCGACCGCGACCGTCCCCGCAGCGACCTCGTGCGGGCGGTCCGTCCCCACGGGCCGCTTGCCGCCACCTACATCCGCCGCCCGGCGGGACGGCCGACTCGCATCATCAACCGTCCGGGAATGGCCTTCGGGCTCGACCGCATGGACCGCATCTACGCCTCGCCAACGATCGAAGTGGCAGCCTGCGAGACCTTCTACCACGAGGCCATCGACGCTGGCAGCGATCACGCGCTGGTCCTGGCAGATCTCCGAATCCCTTCAGATAGCCGACGAGCCACGGCACGAAGCGGCCTACGGGGGTAGCCGAAGGCAGCAGCCGCACCCCGCCACCGCGGGTCGCCCGCGCAGCGGCACAGCGTTCGCGCCAGGCAGCGGTTCAACGGTGTCACAGGGTGCCTCTAGGCTTCGAACATGACCAAGGCGGAGTCATCACAGACGAAGGCGGCAAGGCCGCCGCGGACCCCCGGCTTGATGAGCCCGTCGGCGTGGCGTGACTACGAGACGTGCCCGCGGCGCTATTGGTACGCCTATGTCGACAGGACCGCTCCGGATGGCCCGGTCTGGGCCGGCTGGCGGTTCGGACGGGCGGTGCACAGGGCGTTGGAGGCCGCGCTTCACGCGGTGGAGGGCACCCGCCGGCATCCCAGTGAGCACGCCGGGTTGGCTGCTGCCCGAACGGCCCTTGACGATGCGCGTGCCGCCGAAGGGCTCGATGACGACCAGGTTCGCGAGGCCTCCCAACTGGTGGTCCGCGGGCTGGCGTCGCTGGCCGTGCGCGGCGACCAGGTGCTGGCGGTCGAGGCGTGGCTGCGCGCTGACACGCCCGCCGGGGTCGGGGTGGTGGGTCGTGCTGATTTGGTCGTTCGCTGGGACAACGGATCGTTGGGGATCTGCGATCACAAGGTCTCGCG
>PWER01000036.1 GCA_003553565.1 Nitriliruptoria bacterium
GACAGCTCGACGCGCACGTCCGAGCCGGCGCGGACCTCGTCGTCCAGGCCCCACACCAGCCCAGCAGCCGTGAGCTGGTCGTCGCCGGTGCGCCACGCGCGCACCGTGGAGGCCTCCTGCGCACCGCCGACATGGTTGGGCACGTGCGCATCGACCAGGTCGCGCACCGCCTCCTGCGGGGTGTTGGCGGTGTCACCGACGGCCTCGTCGACGTCGAGGTCGGTGGGCTCGCGCCAGCCGGTGGGCTCGGCGGCGGCGTCGTCGACCAACCGGTGCAGCTGGGCGGTCAGGCGCGCCTGCTGCGCCGAGGCGTCCTCGGCCGGGTCGCCACCGAGCGCGGCGAGCAGCGCGGCACGCTCGTCGGCGTCGAGGTCGAGGCGCCCGGCGTCGAGGTCAACCGTCGGCGCGTCGGGGACGTCATCGTCAGGCTCGTCGGCCCCGTCGTCAGCGGGGTCGGCCCCGTCGGCCTGCTCAGCCTCCTCGTCCTCGGGCTCGCCGACGGCCTCGGCGAGACGATCGATCTCCTCGCGCAGCGCGTCGGTCTCGTCAACCAGGCGCTCGCGCTCGGCCTCGAGGTCGTCGCGCTCGTCGGCGAGGCGCTCGGCACGGCGCTCGGCGTCGTCGCGCGCGTCGCGAACCTCTTCGAGCTCGGCGGCGAGCTCGTCGGCGTCGGCGTCCTCCAGCGGCGGGTCCTCGCCGGCGGCGTCGGGCTCCTCGTCCTGGCCGCAGCCGGCGAGCAGAGCGGCCACCGCCAGCGCAGCCACAGCCACAAGCGCCCAGCGGGGCGCGCGGCGCCGGCGCGGATCGTCGGTGACGCGGTGCATGGCAGCCTCCACGGATGGGTCGGTGCCGTCAGCGGTGTGTTGTACCCACTCGGCACCGGATGCGCGCACACCAACCTCGTCCGGCCCGGCGGGAGCAACCGGCGAGAACCCGGCCGATGACCTGCCGGGGCACCGCGCTCCTCCACAGGCGCGGCGCGGCACCCGCCCCGGCATCGCCGCGAACAGGCGGGCATCACCCAAGTGCCCCTGCCCGTCGACTGCTGTGGGGCCACGATGGATCAGCACCGCAGAGCAGCGTACGAGCACCTCGTCGCCGCGCTCGGCGAGGAAGGGGCAAGGGCGATCACGGCGATGCTCCCACCCTCACGCTCGGCCAGTCGGTTCGACGCGCTCGACGCGCGCCTGGACACGCTCCAGGCGGTCACCGTCAGCAGCAGGCAGCTGGGGCTGACGATGATCCCCGCGGTCACCGCGATCGGCGCGCTGGCGGTGACGCTCGCGGCGCTGCTGGCCTGAGCGCTCGCCGCCAGACCGAGCCGCTGTGGTGGGGCCGACGCCGCTGCGACGTCGGCCCCGACCGCTCACAGCGCCAGTGCGGAGGCCCTCGACGTCCTGGAGGGTCACCTCGCCGGCGCGGATCTCCATGAGCGTCGTCTCGGTGCGCAGCGCCACGCCGAGCTCGCGCAGCCGTGCGAGCAGCAGCGAGCGGTCGTCGGTGACCCCGGGCAGCTCGGGGCGGACCTGCTGGGAGCCGGTGGCGACGATGACCACATCGGGGGCGAGCTCGTCGACCAGCGCGGGCGTCACCTCGGTGCGCAGGCGCACCTCGACCGCCCGGTGGTCGAGCTCGCGGGTGAGATGGCGGCGCAGCTCCTCCCAGCCGGGTCGGTAGGGCGTGAGCGCGGCGGCGAGCAGCTGCCCGCCGAGGTGGCCGTCGCGCTCGCACAGCGTGACGCGGTGGCCGCGCTCGGCGGCGGTCAGCGCGGCCAGTCGGGGTCGGCGAGCAAGGTGCGGCCCAGGGCGATGAAGTCGACGCCGCCCGCGGCCAGCGTGCGCGCGGCCAGCTCGGGCGTGCGGATCTTGCCCACGCCCATCACCGGCAGCGAGGTCGCCTCCTTGATCGCCTTGGCGTAGGGCAGCACCACGCCGTCGGGCTGGGCCATCGGCGGGATGAGGTAGCCCTGGTCGAACGAGGCGTAGTTGCTCGACGACACGTCGACCGCCGCCACGCCGGTGTCCTCGAGCGCTCGGGCGATCGCGGCGGTGTCGGGGACGGTGAGGCCGCCGGGCACGAGCTCGTCGGCCGACAGGCGAACCACGATCGGGAAGTCGGGGCTGGTGGCCTGCTGGATCGCGGCGATGACCTCGCGCAAGAACCGGAACCGGCGCTCGGGGTCGCCGCCGTAGGCGTCGTCGCGCTTGTTGGATTAGCGCGGGGCGATGAGCCCGTCGTCCTTGGCGTAGTTGCGCCCCATCGCGGCCATCATCAGGCGGTTCTTGGCGGTCGCGCGCCCCAGGGCGATCGGGGAGAACACGGTGGGATAGGCGGTCATCGGAGCCTCCTGGCCTCGCGGCATGCGGCGCCGGCTCACCCCGTCCGACGGCGCGGCCGCGCAGTCGCACGCCCGGGCGGGCGCCTCGATTCCCGCACGCTGGAGCACCGCGCGCCTGCGGTCGAGATGCATCCGGCCCGAAGCCAACGCCCCGAGGGCCCGAACGCTGCGGAGTCCGACGTTTCCGCCCCAGGGCTCGCGAGCGCGACCGCCAGGGCCTCACCTTCTCACGAAAGAATTTTTCGTAAAGCAGTGCTTCCGACCTGCCGATCCTGCCAGGTGCAGGCGCGTGCTGTGCCACAGCGAGTCGGTCGCGCCTCTGCCGCGTCTCCCCGAGGGAGTCGTCGCGGTCTCCAA
>PWER01000035.1 GCA_003553565.1 Nitriliruptoria bacterium
CGGCCGGCGGCGGCCCGCTGGCCGCCGCCGGCCGCCCCCGAGCGAGGCGGGCGTCAGCTCCCGCGCTTCTCGACCTCGGCCACGAGGGCCGGGATCACCTGCTTGAGATCGCCCACCACGCCCAGATCGGCGATCGAGAAGATCGGCGCCTCGGGATCCTTGTTGATCGCCACGATCGTCTGGGACGTCTGCATGCCGGCGCGGTGCTGGATCGCTCCCGAGATGCCAGCGCCGATGTAGAGCTGCGGGCTGATGGTCTTGCCGGTCTGGCCGATCTGGTGCTGGTGCGGGTACCAGCCGGCATCGGTGGCGGCTCGGGACGCACCGACCGCCCCGCCGAGGACGTCGGCCAGCTGCTCGATCAGCTCGAAGCCCTCGGCGTCTCCGAGCCCCCGGCCACCTGCCACCACGATCGGCGCCTCGGTCATCTCCGGGCGCCCGGTCGCCTCGGCCTCGACGACCTCCACGACCCGGGCTCGGCGCGCCTCGTCGGCCACGGTGACCTCCAGGGGCACCACGTCGGCGGGGCTGCCGCCGGCCTCCTCGTCGGCGAAGGCGTTGGCCTTGATCCCCAAGAACTGGGCTCGGCCGGGCGTGACCTGGCAGCGCGAGGTCATGTCGCCGCCGAAGATCGGCTTGGTGGCCACGAGCGCATCGTCGGCGCGCTCGAGGTCGGTGACGTCGGTGACCACCCCGGCGCCGAGCCGGACGGCGGCGCGGGCCACCACGTCCGACAGCAGCGGATCACCGGGGTAGAGCACCACCTGGGCGCCGGAGGCCTCCACGGCGGCCAGCAGCGCGGCGGTCTGGGGCTCGGTGGCGTAGTCCTGCGCGTCAGGGTGCTCCCACACGTAGGCGGTGGCGGCACCGTAGGCGCCGAGCTGCTCGGCGTGGGCGCCGGCGTCGGGGCCGAGCAGCAGCGCGTGCACCGCGCCGTCGGCGATCCCGCGGGCGGCGGTCAGCAGCTGATGGGTGATCTTCTTGGGCGTGCCACGCTCGTGGTCGCCCAGCACCAGGATGTCCATGGCTCCTCGCACTCCTCGGGTCGTGGGGCGGGTTGCTGGCGGATCGTCGGCGGTCGGGGCACCGCGGGCACCGCGGGCACCGCAGTGCCGCGGCAGCGCGGCGTCGCGGGCAGCGCGGCCGGACTAGAGCATCTTCTGGCGTACGAGGAACTCGGCGATCGCCTCGGCGCCGACCGCGCCCGATCCGTCGTCGGTGACCTGCTCACCGGCCTCCCTGGGCGGCTTGGGCGCGATGTCCAGGGTCTGGGTCCACGCCCCGGCGCTGCCGACGTCATCGGCGGCGAGCCCGATCCCGGCGAGGTCCTTGACGGCCAGCGGCTTCTTCTTGGCCGCCATGATCCCCTTGAACGAGGGGTAGCGCGGCTCGTTGATGGCCTCGACGACGCTGACCACCGCCGGGGTCGGTGCCGTCACCGTCTGGTGGCCCGTCGGCGTCTCGCGATCCACGGTGACCTCCCCGTCGCCCACCTCCAGGCGCTTGGCGTAGGTCAGGGCCGGGACGCCGAGGTACTCGGCCAGCATCGCCGGCACCAGCATCGTGCGGGCGTCCGAGGACTGGTTGCCCATCAGGATCAGGTCCCAGGGCTCGTCGCCGAGGGCGCCGGCGAGCACCCGTGCGGTGGCTGGGGCATCGGAGCCGGCGCAGCCCTCGTCGGAGACCTGGATGGCGCCGTCGAGGCCGTAGGACAGCGCCTTGCGGATCGTCTGCTGGGCCTGCTCGGGGCCCATGCACAGCGCGAAGATCTCGTCGGCCTTGCCGGCCTCCTTGACCCGCATGGCCTCCTCGATCGCCCACTCGTCGTTGGCGTTGAGGACGGGCTCGGACCCGTCCCGGTCCAGGGTGTTGTCTGCGGCGATCTTCTTCTCCGCAGCGGTGTCAGGGACGCGCTTCACCGGGCAGATGATCCTCACGATCGACCTCCGGTCTGCTGATGGTGGGCGGGTGGTCGGGTGCGCGCTCGCTGCGCACCAACAAGTTACTGCATAGTAACAAAGGTGCCCAGGGCGACGCGCACCGGGGTCGTCGCCGTCTCGGCAGGGCACGTCCGAGGCACCCAGCTCGCCCGCTGCGCCCTAGACTGCACCGGCATGACCGGCCACCCCCTGCCGCTGACGGGTGAGCGCACCCTGCCGGACGTCCCGCAGGAGAACTACTGGTTCCGTCGCCACGAGGTGGCCTACCGGTGGGCGCGCGAGCGCGTGGCGGGCACGGTGGTCGACGCCGGCTGCGGGGAGGGCTACGGTGCCGCGCTGCTCGCCCGCCGCGGCGCGCACGTCCTCGCCATCGATCTGGTCGAGCCGGTGGTGGCGCACGTGGCAGCGCGCTACCCCACCGTGCGCCCGGTGCAGGCGAACCTCGTGGCGCTGCCGCTGGCCGATGCGTGCGCCGACGCGCTGGTGTGCCTGCAGGTCATCGAGCACCTCTGGGACCAGCAGCGGTTCGTGGAGGAGGCAGCACGGGTGCTGCGCCCCGGCGGGGCGCTGCTGTGCTCCACGCCGAACCGCCGCACCTTCAGCGCGCCGGACACCCCGCGCAACCCGCACCACAGCGTCGAGCTGGACGCGAGCGAGCTGGTGGCGCTGCTGGCAGGGCGCCTCGAGATCACCGAGCTCGCCGGTCTGCACCACGGGCCGGGGCTGGCGGTGGCCGAGCGCGCTCACGGGGTGCGCGTGCCGACCGCGCTGGCGCGCGCCGGCGCCGACCTCACCGCCTGGCCCGCGTGGCTGCGCGACCTCGTCGGCGAGGTGACGATCGACGACTTCGCGATCACCACCGCCGAGGCCGACCACCTCGAGACGCTCGACGACGCCCTGGACCTGCTGGTGGTGGCCCGCGCTCCCGAGGAGCCCCGCGCTCCCGAGGTGCCCCGCGCTCCCGAGGTGGCCCGCGCTCAGGAGGCCGCCCGCACCCCCACGCCCGGCGGTGGACCCGGAGCAGCCTCGCGGTGAGGGTCGCGCTGGTGCTGCACGGCCACCTGCCGTGGGTGCGCGGCCACGGCACGCACCCCTGCGGCGAGGAGTGGCTGTTCCAGAGCTGGGCCGAGACCTACCTGCCGCTGCTGGACGTCCTGGAGCGCCTGGCCGACGACGGCGGGCGCGACCTGCTCACCCTCGGGCTGACGCCGGTCATGGCCGAGCAGATGGAGGACCCCGCGCTGCTCGCAGCCTTCCACGGCTGGCTGGCGCGGCGCCAGCTCGACCTCGGCCACACCGTGTCGCGCTACGGCCTGTCCGACCGCGAGCGCCTGCGCCCGGTATGGGCGGCGCACTGGCGACGCCTGCGCTGGTTGCTGGCGCGCTTCGAGGCAGGACCGCTGCGCACCGGCCTCGTGGCGCCGCTGCGCGCGCTGGCCGACGCCGGGGTGATCGAGCTCCTCGGCGGGCCCGCCACCCACCCCTATCTGCCGCTGGCCGAGCAGCCCGAGGTCATGCGCGCCCATCTCGCCGACGGGATGGCCCGCAGCGCCAGCGTGCTCGGCCGGCGCCCGGCAGGGGTGTGGACGCCCGAGTGCGGCTACCGCCCCGCCGGCCCGGTGGCCGACCCCACCGTCGCGCCGCGCGAGCACACCGCCGAGGGCGCCCCGGTGCTACCGCGCGGCACGGTCGCGCTGCCCGGGCTGGAGGAGCTGTGGTCCGAGGCCGGCGCGCAGCACCTGGTGCTGGACGGGCCGACGCTGACCGGCGGCTGGCCGCGCACCGGCGCCGCGCGCGCGCCACAGGCCGCCACCGACCATCCGGTGCGCGTGGGCGAGAGCGAGCTGGTCGCCTACGGTCGCAACCTCGACCTCGCCTACGCGGTGTGGAGCCCCACAGGCGGCTATCCGGGCGACCCGTGGTACCGGGACTTCCACGCCATCGATCTGGAGGGTGGGTTCAAGAGCTGGCGCGTGACCGACCACGCCAGCCTGGCCAAGGAGCCCTACGACCCCGAGGCCGCCCACGCCCGTGTGAGCGCCCACGCCGAGGACTTCCTCGCCCGCTGCGCCGCGCACCGCGACCGCGCCCTCTCGTCAGCCGATCCCGGTGGCGAGCCACCGATCGCGGTGGTGGCCCTCGACGCCGAGCTGCTCGGGCACTGGTGGTACGAGGGTCCGAGCTGGCTGGAGTCCACGCTGCGCCGGCTGCGCGGGGATGCGGCGCTGGCGACCACGACCCTGCAGGCCGACCGGCAGCGCCGCGACGCACCGCAGCGCATGGACCTGCCCGAGTCCTCCTGGGGTGCGGGCAAGGGCCACGGCGCGTGGGTGGCGCCGCAGACGCAGGCGCTGTGGGCGCGTCTACGCGCCGCCGAGCGTCGCTGGGTCGACCTGCCCGACGGCGACGCGAAGACGGTCGCCTGGCGCCAGCTCTCCCTCGCGGCCGCCAGCGACTGGCCGTTCCTGGTGGTGCGCGACCAGTCGCGCCGCTACGCCCTCGAGCGCGTCGAGGGCCATCTCGCGGACTTCGGGGCCGCGTGCGAGGGCCGTGACCTCGCCACGCTCACCGCGCGCGACGACCCCAGCGCCTAGGCCAGCGGATCGCCGGGGATCGGCTGCCCGCGGCGGCGCAGGTCGAGGGCCTCCTCGATCGTCATGCCCGCCGGCAGGCGGCTGCGCACCACCCGCGCTGGTGCGCCCACCGCGATCGAGAACGGCGGGATGGCGCTCTTGACCACCGTCTGGCTGCCGATCACCGAGCCGGTGCCGATGTCGGCGCCCCGCAGGATCGAGGCCTTCTCCCCCACCCACACGTCGGCGCCGATGCGCACCGGGTCCTTGAGGATGCCCTGCTTGCGGATCGGCACGTCCAGGCGGCTGGTGTCGTGGTCGAAGTCGGTGATGTAGATCCAGTCCGACAGCAGCGCGTCGCGACCGACCTCGACGTCCAGGAACGCGTTGATGGCGTTGTCAGCGCCGAGGATCGCCTTGTCGCCCACGCGCACGCTGCCCTCGTGGCAGCGCAGCCGGTTGCGGTCGCCGACCCAGGTCCAGGCGCCGAGCTCGAGCCGCCCGCCGACCACCAGCTCGACGCGGCGCCCGAAGAAGACCATGCCGCGGCACGCCAGGCCGGGGTGGCGCAGCCGCTGCTGCAGGTAGCGCGCGTACCACTGCAGATAGGCCGGGGTGAGCATCCGCTGGCCGACGGCGAACCGCAGCGCCCGCCTCCAGCCCCAGCGCGGCGGTGGGTCCGGGGCAGGAGGCGGGGAGGCGCGGCGGCCTGCGCCAAGCGCACCATCCTCGGCGCGCGCGGCCGCCCGGGCCGCGCGGACGCGCTCGCGGGGGCCGAGCACCGCCGCGCCGAGCGCGTCCGCGCGGGCGACGGCCGTGTCCGCGGCGACGGCCCGGACCGCGGCGTCACGACGCGATCGCGCCAGATCCCGCGCCACGTCGCGCGCCTCGCGTGGGCCGAGTGGGAGCGGCTCGTGCGCCGGCCCTCGGCGCGTCGCGTCGGCGGCGTGCGGGCCGTGCTCCGCGGCCTCACCGCGCTCGGCGGCCTCACCGCGCTCGGCGGCCTCACCGCGCTCGGCGGCGCTCATGAGCGCTCCCCCGGTGGGAGGCCCGAGCCCGGTCCGGGGTCCTCGCCCAGGACGATGGCGGGCGGATCGGCCACGGGGGCGCCGTGCGCCAGCTGCGCGTCGAGGGTGCGAACCGTCGCCGCGACCGCCTCGGCCCCCAGCCCGGGCGCAGCCCCCGCGTGCTCGGCGAGCCCGCGTGCGGCGCGCGCGAGGACCGCCTGGGCGCCGCCGGGGTTGCCGCGCTGCAGGTGGCACAGCCCGGCGGCGACCTGGGCGAGGGCGCGCCACAGCGGACGCTCGGCCTCGGGCGTGACGGGGTCCTTGCGGATCAGGTCGCAGTAGGTGACCGCCTCGAAGAAGCGGCGCTCGGCCAGGGCGCTGCGGGCGAGGTCGCGGGCGCGCGCTGCCGCGGGCGGCTCGCGCTGCGCGTGCTTGAGGTGGGCCATCGCGTCGGGCTCGCCGGGGGCGCGCAGCCGGCCGAGGTGGTCGCGCGGCAGGTCGCGCTTGCGCTGCCGCGGGCGCGGCACCGGCGCGGGGCGCGCGCCCTCGTCAGGGCCGGGCATGGCCCTCGCCCGGGGCGCGGGCGGTGAGCACCGCGTTGTAGAAGACCTCGCGGGGCGCGAGGAGACGCAGGCGCTCGTCGAGGCGCGAAAGCCCCTGCCACGTCCGATAGGCGGCCAGCGGATACCGCGCCGGCAGCACCTCGGGGCGCACCATCCCCTCCACGGTGCGGGTCAGCCACCCGAACCAGTTGGCGGTGAGCTCCTCGGTGCGCACCGTGGCCGCCGCGAACCCGGCGTCGCGCGCGAGCGCCTCGAGGTCGGCGGGGTCGAAGGTGTGCAGGTCCACCTCGTCCTCGAGGGCAGCGGCCTCCTGCGGCGGGTCGGCGACGGTGTCCAGGCCCTGCGCCAGCACGCGGTCGGCGCCACCGACGACCGCGGCGAGCTTGACCCCGATCCGCGCCGTGCGCTTCCACCAGGTGGCGACGCGATCGCCGACGCGGGTCGGCTCACCGGCGATGACCAGCACCCCATCGGGTCGCAGCACGCGCAGCGCCTCCTTCAGCGCGCCCTCGAGGTCGGGCAGGTGGTGGATGACGGCGTGGCCGACCACCGCGTCGAAGGAGCCGTCGGGGAAGGGCAGCTGCTCGGCGTCGGCGACCTCGCCGCGCACGCTCGCGCCGAGGCGCTCGCCGTTGGCCACGCACTCGGCGACCATCGCCTCGGAGATGTCCACGCAGGTCAGCGAGCCCAGATGGCCCGCCTGCCACAGGTTGAGCCCGAAGAAGCCGGTGCCGCACCCGAGCTCCAGCGCATCGCCGACGGTCGGCGCCTCCGGCAGCGCCCGCCGCCAGCGGTCGGCCACGTAGCCGATGCAGCGGTCGTCGAAGCTGATCGACCACTTCGCCTCGTAGTGGGGCGCCTCCCAGTCGTGGAAGACGGCCTGGGCGTCCTTGAGGTCCACGCGCTGCTCCCTCGTCCAGCGACCCGCGAGTCTAGTGGCCGGCGCCGCCGCGAAGCGCCCGCGGTCAGCGCCGCACGAACGTGGCCTGGCCGGGGCCGGCGTCGAGGTGCGAGCGCAGCCCGATGCGCGCGTCCTGCGTGGCGCAGGCTGCGGCGAACAGCCGCGACTCGCGTGCCAGACCGGCCTCGAGGTCACCGCCGGCGCCCTGGTCGATGGCCTGCTTGGCCAGCGCCAGCGCCACCGGGGCTCGGGCATAGCGGCGCGCCAGCGACCGGGCAGCCTCCAGGGTCTCCTCGGGGTCGACCACGGCGTCGACGAGGCCCATCGCCTGGCACGCGTGGGCGTCGTAGAAGTCGCCGCTGTAGATCATCTCCTTGGCGCGGGTGAGCCCGATCAGGCGCGGCAGGCGCTGGGTGCCCCCTGCGCCGGGCAGCAGTCCGAGGGTCACCTCGGGCAGCCCCAGCTGGGCGTTGGTCGCCGCGACGCGGAAGTCGGCGGCCAGGGCGAGCTCGCAGCCCGCGCCCAGCGCGTAGCCGTCGATCGCGGCCACGACCACCTGCGGCAGCCCCGCCCAGGCGCGGACGGCGTCCTGGACGCTCCGGGCCAGTGGTGCCGCGGCGTCCGGCTCGTGCTCGGCGACGCCGGCGAGCTCGGCGACGTCGGCGCCGGCGGCGAACACCGTCGGCCCGCCCCACAGCACCACCGAGGTCGCGGTCCGGTCCACTGCCAGGTCGCGCGCCACGGCGTGCAGCTGCGCCCACACCGGCTGGCGCAGCGCGTTGACCGGCGGGTGGTCAAGGCGCACGGTGGCCACGCCCTCGGCGTCGGTGGTGACGCTCACGTGCTCGCTCACGGCTGCCTCCAGCGCGACGGGCCGGGGAGTCTAGGCGCCGACGCCACAGGCGAGCCCCCACGGCCCGCCACCCCGCCGGGAGGGCCTGCCGGCGCGCCCGCTAGGCTGCCGCCGATGTCCGAGCCCTCCGCCCCAGCCGCCCCCTCGCGCGCCGGCGTGGTCGTCGGTGTCGGTGCCGCCGCCGGGTTCATGGCGGGCCTGTTCGGCGTCGGTGGCGGCGCGGTGCTGGTGCCGGGCATGGTGCTGCTGCTGGCGTTCACCCAGCATCAGGCCCACGCCACGTCGCTGGCGGCCATCCTGCTGACCGCGCCGGCGGCGGCCGCCGGCTTCGCGCTGGGCGGCGAGGTCGACGTGCTCGCGGCGGTCTCGGTGGTGCTCGGCGCGGTGCCCGGCGCCTGGGTGGGCTCCAGTGTCATGGCCCACATCAGCGAGGCGCGGCTGCGGCAGGGCTTCGCGGTGGTGCTGCTGCTGGTCGCCGCGCGGCTGGCGTTCCCCGCCACCCCACCCGAGGCGGTGACGGCCCTCGACGGCGCCGCCGAGCTCGCCGCGCTGGTGGGCACCGGCCTCGGGGTGGGGGTGCTGTCGTCGATCATGGGCATCGGCGGCGGCATGGTGCTGGTGCCGGCGCTGGTGCTGCTGTTCGGCTTCAGCCCGCACCTGGCCGAGGGCACCTCGCTGCTGGTGATCATCCCCACCGCGCTGACCGGTGCGTGGCGCCACACCCGCCGCGGCTACACCCAGTGGCGGACGGGGCTGCTGCTCGGCGGCTCGGGGCTGGTCACCGGCTTCCTGGGATCCCAGGCCGCGCTGGCGCTGCCCGAGCTGACGCTGCAGCGGCTGTTCGCGGTCTTCCTGACGGTCATGGCGGTGCGGCTGCTGGTGCGCAGCCGACGCCAGGCGTCCTGATCGCGGCCGGCGGCACCGCGCCGCTTCAGCCTCGGTCGGCGGCACCGCGCCGCTTCAGCCGCGCTCGGCGGCCACGATCGCGCGCATCACCCGCTCCTCGGAGACGCGCTGGCGCGTGCCGAGGTGCTGGGCGAACAGGCTGACGCGCAGCTCCTCGATCATCCAGCCGATCTCGCGGGCCTGCGGCCCGGCCGCGGCGCCCAGGCGCGCGAGCAGCTCGCGGTGCTCGCGCTCGAGCACGGCCACCCGCTCGGCGAGCTCCTGATCACGGGCCGGGTCGGCGGGCAGCTTGTCGAGGCGCGCCACCAGCGCCCGCACGTAGCGGGCCACGTCGGGGAGGCGGTCGCGGCCTGTGGCGGTCAGGAAGCCGGGGCGCACCAGCCGGTCGAGCTGGGCTCCGGCGTCGTCACGCGAGGGCGCCAGGGCCGGCCGGGTGAGGTCGTCCAGGCGCTGCTGGGCCTGCTGGGCGGCGGCGAGGATGTCGCGGGCATCGGCCAGGACCTCGCGCAGCACCGCGAACAGCTCGTCGGCCACAGCTCGGCGCAGCCGCTCGAAGGCCTCGCCGTCCCACACCGGCCCGCCGTGCGAGGCGAGCAGCGCGTCGATGGCGCAGCCGGCCGCGTCCTCCAGCAGGGCGGCGACGCTGCCGTGCGGGCCGCGCGAGAGGATCAGCTTGGCGTCGCGATCGAGCTCGGCGTGCAGCGCGCGGGCGGGCAGCGGCACCGTCAGGCGCAGCAGGCGGCGCGTGCCCGCCCAGTGGTGGCGCCGCTGCTCGGTCGGGTTGGGCAGCACGCGCACGCCGACGGTGTCGCCCTCATCGACCAGGGCCGGGTAGCCGGTGACGGGCGCGCCGTGATGCTCGCCGCGGACCTCGCGCGGCAGCGTGCCGAACACCCAGCTGGTGGCGCCGTGGCGGGTCAGGCCCGCCCCGGCCTGGGCGAGCGCGCCGCGCACATCACCGGCGAGCTCGCGCTGCAGCGCTGCCAGGTCACGGGCGGCGGCCACGACCCGCTGCCCGTCGGTGACCGCGAACCGCAGCCGGAGGTGGTCGGGCAGCCGCCCCAGGTCGAAGGCCTCGCGCGGCACCGCCACGCCGGTCACCGCGGCCACCTCGCGCGCCACGGCATCCACGACGGGCTCGGCAGCCGGACGCAGCCGCGCGCGCACCGCCGCGGCGGTGTCGGCCACCGGGGCCACCCGGCGGCGCCAGTCCTTGGGCAGCGACCGCAGCAGCGCGGTGACCAGCTCGCCGCGCAGCCCGGGCACGTGCCAGTCGAACCCGACAGGCCGGACGCGGCCCAGCACCGACAGGGGGATCTCCACGGTCACCCCGTCGTCGTCCTCGCCGGGAGCGAAGCGGTAGGACAGCGCGAGCGAGAGGTCCCCGTGTGGCCAGGCGTCGGGGAAGTCGCCGGGGCGCACCTCGGGGGCCTGCCGTCCGAGCAGGTCGGCCACGGTGGCGGTCAGCCGCTGGGGGTCTTGCGAGCTCGCCTCGCGCCACCACGCCTCCAGGCCGGCGACCGAGGCGACCTCGCGGGGCAGACGCGCGTCGTAGAAGGCCTCCAGCGCCGCGTCGTCGACCGCCAGCTCGGGGCGGCGGGCGCGGCGCGCGAGCTCGGAGGCCTGGGCCAGCACCTCGCGGTTGGCCTCCACGAACGGCAGCGGCGTGGCGGCCTCCCCGGCCACCAGCCCCTCGCTGATCAGCAGCTGGCGGGCGCCCTCGAGGTCGACGCGCCAGTAGGGCACGGTGCGGTCGGCGACCAGCGGCACCCCATACAGGGTGACCTTCTGGCTGGTCACCGCCGTCCCGCGGTCGCGGTCCCAGCGCGGCTCGCCGTGGGTGCGGCGCACCAGGTGGGCGCCGAGCTCCTCGGCCCACTCGGGGTGGATCGGCGCGACGTCGCGGGCCCACAGCCGCGAGGTCTCCACCAGCTCGGCGGCCATGACCGTGGGTGGCGGGTCGTCAGCCAGGGCCGAGCCCGGCCACAGCGCGAAGCGCGTGCCGCGCGGCCCCTGGTAGTCGCGGCCCTCGGTCGGGCGCACCCCGATCTGGGACAGCAGCCCCGACAGCAGCGCCCAGTGCAGCGTGGCCGGCTCGTCGAGCGGGTCGATGGCCGAGGGCGCGTCGGGGTCCCAGCGCTGCTCGCGGGCGACCTCGCGCAGCTGGCGATGCAGGTCCCACCACTCGCGCACGCGGGCGTGGTTGAGGTGCTGGTCGCGGCAGGCCCGGCGGAGCTTGCGGTGGGTGAGCTCGCGGTGCTCGTGGGCGAGGTGGTCCCACAGGTGCAGGTAGCCGAGGAAGTCCGAGCGCTCGTCGGCGAAGCGGGCGTGGAGCGCATCGGCCTGGTCGCGGGAGGCGAGCGGGCGCTCGCGCGGGTCCTGCACCGATAGGGCAGCCACCACGATCAGCGCCTCGCGCAGGCAGCCGGCGTCCTGCGCGGCGATCAGCATGCGCGCCAGCCGCGGGTCGACCGGCAGCCGCGCCATGGTCCGCCCGGTCGAGGTGAGCGCGAGCGTCCCGTCCTCGCCGCGCTCGGTGGCGCCGAGCTCGTCGAGCAGCTGCTCGCCGGCGCGGATGCTGCGCGCGTCGGGCGGCTCGAGGAAGGGGAAGTCGCGCACGTCGCCGAGGTCCAGGGCGATCATCTGCAGGATCACCGAGGCGAGGTTGGTGCGCTGGATCTCGGGGTCGGTGTGCTCGGGCCGGCTCTCGAGGTCGTCGGCGCGGTACAGGCGGATGCACACCCCAGGCCCCTCGCGCCCGCAGCGCCCCGCGCGCTGGGCGGCGCTGGCCTGCGAGATCGGCTCGATCGGCAGGCGCTGCACCTTGGTGCGCTGGCTGTAGCGCGAGATCCGCGCAGTGCCGGTGTCCACCACCGCGCGCACGCCCGGCACCGTCAGGCTGGTCTCGGCGACGTTGGTGGCCAGCACCACCCGCCGCCGCTTGTGGGGCTGGAAGATCCGCTGCTGCTGGGCGGCCGGCAGGCGGGCGTGCAGGGGCAGCACCTCCACGCCCGGCGGGCCGTGCTCGGCCAGCGCGTCGGCCGCCTCGCGGATGTCGCGCTCGCCGGGGACGAACACGAGGATGTCGCCGGGCACCGCGTGGACGAGCTCGGCGACCGCGTCGACGATGCCCTCGGCCTGCTCGCGCGGCTCGCCCTCGGCAGCGGCGTCGTCGGCCTCGCCCTCGTCGGCCTCGCCCTCGCTGGCCCCGGCGTCGTGGGAGGCGCGGGCCTCCCCGTCGGCGTCCTCGCCCTCGGGCGGCCCGTCGAGGGGCCGGTAGCGCACCTCGACCGGGTAGGTGCGCCCCGACACCTGCACCACCGGCGCGCCGAAGTGCTCGGCGAAGCGCGCGGTGTCGATCGTGGCCGAGGTGATGATCACCGACAGCTCGGGGCGTCGCGGCAGCAGCCGATGGAGGTAGCCGAGCAGGAAGTCGATGTTGAGGCTGCGCTCGTGGGCCTCGTCGACGATGAGCGTGTCGTAGGCGCGCAGCAGCGGGTCGCCG
>PWER01000049.1 GCA_003553565.1 Nitriliruptoria bacterium
CGAAACGAATGGCTCCAAAACATCATAACCCTACAGGACTCCGACAAGCTCCTGAGGAGTTTGCTGTTCGAGATGCGCATAGTCAGAGAAGAGCTCTGGGGCACATACGAAGAAGCAGACAACTCAAACGCAAGGGTTGGGGCACTGCGCGCCCTCCAAAAAAATATCAAGTCAGTTTCCGATGTCTTGGAGGACAGGGAAGTAGAGGAACTGGAAGAAAGAATCGAAACACTTGAAAAGGTAATCGAGGTGAGAACATGACCGAAAAAGAAAAGTTGTCAGAGGAAAGTAAGATAATTCCTGGGGCCAGCGGCGGGGAAGATATGGTCGTTGGTGCCGTCGGTGAAATACATGGGAAGGACGGCGTTCTAACTGACTTCAAGCCTACTCGCTTTGAACTGAAGAAAATCGCTAAGTGGTATCTGAAAAGGGCCAAAGAAATAGAAATATTGTCAAGGGTGCACGGTCAAAGTGGGTCATACGAAGCACGGATGAGACCGTTCGCTCTTGCAAGAGTAGATAGAATTGAAGAGCACATAGGAGAAGAGGCCGTAGAAGAAATACGGGAAAGAATAGACCAGGAGTTTGAAAGAAAGGAGGAAGGTGAGTAGATGGTAAAAAGAAGTCTGGACAAAAAACTCGAGGAGTTGGAAGGCAAGGCGCTCGGAGACCTGGAGCCAAAGGAAAGGGCAAACCTCACACTCGAGGCGCTCACTGAAGATAACGAAAAAGAAGCGGAAAGGCTCAGGGAAAGTTGTCCGAAATACAAATACGAGATGACCGACGCCGAGTATACGGGAAAGGTCCGTGAGGCTATGTTCTACAGTATACTCGTTTATTCCTGGGTCCTGGAGGCCTTGTTGATGATTACTTGCGCTACACAACAAATGGACGAGGATGAGGACGCGGAAGTAGACCCTGACAAGGAGTTGTGGGAGCAACCTTTCTGGAGGAACTTCTTCGTTCTGAGGGACTATCACATACAAGCGAACGCATCTATCAGGTTCTTCGAAGAGTATTGCAAGGAACTTGACGTGGAACCATACGAAGTTTTAGGTCTAATATCACCACTGGGAGGCGCTATACTGGAAAACGAAGAGTTCAGGGAGAGATTGGGAGCCCCCGAAACAATGGACAGTGAACATATAGAAGAGGAAGTAGAAAAGGCGGCTGAAAGGTTGTTGGAAACTTTAGGATAAAATTTTTAGGCACTACACTTCCTCAAGAAATTTAAACTACGATACAAAATAGAGAGTATGCGGAACGTGACCCAGAAAGCAGGGAAAATGTTGATAGTATTCGGGATGCTATCAATAGTCGGTGGGGTTTCATCATTTCTACTGCCAACGATTGGTTATGTAGCAACTCTTCCCCTGCCTTTAATTGGGATTGCTCTGGTGCTATACATTATTTTTATGGACCTGGATAAGATGCAAAGAAAAGCATTAGCTTTCCTTGCGGTGTTCATAACCACTTTATTATTTACCCTTACTTGGAATATTGAAGTAAGGGAATCTTGGGGAGCACCACCTGAATCTCTCTTTCCCCCACTCAATTTCTTGATTATGGGCTCTGTCTCAGTAGTTATAGGCTCACTCATGAAATATTCAAGAAGGATAAAACGGAAGATATGATTTTAGGCACTACATACTCTGTATTTTGTTTCTTGATAGAAACACCGACAAGTTTTTTATTTCATCGAGTTAAGTTTTCATTTAATGCCCAGAGAAAATGAGGAAGAGAGCACTATAGAAAATTTATCTCCCTTGGGAGGTTTAATAATAGGCATAGTATTAGTTTATGCTTCTCTTACCACAGAAGGTGCTGTTTTATTTATAAGGGTAATCCTGGGCTCTGTTGGTCTGGTAGTTTTGGTTTCCCTTGTATATTACCTTCATTCAAAATACAAGGAAAGGGGGATTAAAGACGCAATTAGATGGTTATTTTCCCAGCCTCTCAAGAACGAGGAAACAAAACAAGACACTGGAGATAAGGAAACCGAGAAAACGCCGCCCTGCCCTGACAAATTAAAGAACAAACTTTACTTCGAGAGAGCAGAACAAGAATGCGAGTGGTGTGGGAAAAACATAGATAACCCCGAAATTCACCATATAAAACCGAGAAAGGAGAACGGACCGAACGAACCAAGAAACCTTCTCGTGCTTTGTCCTAACTGCCATACTAAAATGGATTCTATAGGAAGGTCTAAACAAAAATACAAAGCAAGGAAGCAAAACGAAGGGTGGTCAGAATCGGAGTAGTTAAGAGAGAGGGTAAATGGAGATTGGAAAAGGACAAAGAAGGAGTCTACCTTATAACCAAGAGGGAGGAGGTTCGTGCCAAAATTATAACAGATGACTACAGTCCTAAATCACCTCTTTCAGATGAAAGAGGTAGTATGATGACCGAGACTATAGAAGTGAAAAACTTCAAGAAGGCAAAGAAAACTTTTAAGAATTACATAGAAAGACAAGAAAGTGGAGGACTATTTTAGGCACTACATTCTTAGAATTCTTATAAATCTATCCTAAGAAGATATTACTATGCCAAAAGACAGGGAAAGGAATGTAGAACACAAGGTAAGAGATATTTTCCAAGACTTAGGTGAGTTTGATAAGGTAAAATCAGCTGTTCCTGTCGACAAGAAGGAAGCAGATATAGTTCTATACAAGGACCAGA
>PWER01000078.1 GCA_003553565.1 Nitriliruptoria bacterium
CTTAGCGATGTGGAAAAAGCCGCGGAAATCATGAGAAGCGGCGACAGTGGAAAAATAGTGCTCGTACCCGAGGAGAATGATTATGTCTGATAAACTGAAATTCATAGAAGAAAAAGTCGAACAACTCAAAGAAGAGGGCGTATACCGGAAATTGCCTGTCAATTACGGTCCGTGTGAGAACGTCATAGAACTCAACGGCCGCAAAGTGGTCAATCTCTCGTCCAACAACTATCTTGGGCTTGCGTCGCATCCGCGCGTCAAAGAGGCCTCCAAGGCTGCGCTTGAAAAGTATGGTGTCGGGGCGGGAAGTGTGCGTACCATCGTCGGCAACCAGGACCTTCTTGAGGAACTTGAGACATTGCTTGCCAGGTTCAAGGAGGAAGAAGCCGTCATGCTTTTTCAGTCCGGACTCAACTGCAACATCGGCACCATCCAGGCCATCGTTGAAAAAGGCGACCTTATTATCAGCGATGCGCTCAACCATGCGTCAATCATTGACGGGGTCCGTCTTTCCAAAGCGGACAAAGCCGTATACAAGCATAACGACATGGACGATTTGGAACGCATCCTCAAAGAGAAACGCGAGGCATATCGCAATGTGCTGATCATTACGGATGGCGTCTTTTCGATGGACGGCGATCTCGCGCCACTTCCGAAAATAGTCGAACTTGCCAAGAAGTATGACTGCCTGACGTATGTGGATGATGCACACGGAAGCGGAGTACTTGGACGAAGCGGACGCGGGACCATCGATCATTTCGGGCTGCACGGCGAGATTGATTTCATTGTCGGGACCCTTTCCAAGGCCATCGGTGTCGTCGGAGGCTACGTGGCGACCAAAGCAATCGTCAAGGAATGGCTCCTTCACCGCGCCCGTCCGTTGCTTTTCTCCACCGCTTTGCCACCTGCGGCGACGGCTGCGACCATCGAGTCTGTAAAAATGCTTATGGAAAGTGAAGAGCATACCAATAAACTGTGGGATAACGCCCGTTATTTTAAGAGTCATCTCGAAGAACTTGGTTTTGATATCGGCATCTCAGAAACCCCGATTACCCCGGTCATGATCGGCGGGGAAAGCAAGACCATGGAATTTTCGAAGGCCCTGCTTGATGAGGGCGTCTTTGTGTCGGGGATTGTATTTCCAACCGTGCCAAAAGGGAAGGGACGCTGTCGAGTGATGATCAGTGCGTCTCACACCAAAGAGGACCTGGACACCGCCATCGCCGCATTCAAGAAGGTGGGGCAATCATTGGGTGTCATCTGACGCCTTGATTCGTCATGCGTAAATACATCGGTTTTTCCATCCTGACATTTTTTACTTTGGTGTTGTTTCTTTCCTCATTCATCAATCTTTTCTATTATAATTTCGTGGTCGCGTTCGCTTTTATCCCTGTTGTGGGGTTCGCGTTAGTGACCATTGTGCTTGAGCTCAGACGCTCAAAAGACTACGGTACAAGCTATCCGCTTCTTGGGCGTAAAGCCGGCTACGATTTCATCGCTACGTTCTTAGGGGCGGTCATCACGTTTTTTCTCAGTGTGAATATCGGCCTCGGTGCCGTGCTCGCCTCGGGCATTGTCGGTATGCTTGCCGCCCTCTTTTTCAAACCTTATGCGGTTCCCGCTTTTTGCGGTTCGTTTGTCGGCATGAGTTCGCCCGAACTAATGGATCCACAACTGTTCATCGTGGCATCAACCGTTGTCAGTGTCATTTTTGTGTTGTGTAAGGATGTCTTCAACGGCTACGGCGGTAAACTTGGTACCATGGCACTTTCCGCCGCATTGATCTGCAGCTTTATCAGCGGAGTGGCCTTCTTGGAACCGCCGGTCTATGGTTCCCTTGGAATGTTTCTCATCGTGGTATTCAGTATTCTCGGGGCACTTGTCACCTACATCATCAGTGTTCGCTTTGAACAAGGGCCTGTCATGGGAAGCGGATTCATCGGTCTCATTGCCGGTGCCGTGCTTCCGATTGTCTTTCCGGAGAGTGGCGGTATGCTCGCGGTAGTGGCATTCGGGGCGTCTTTCGTCGGCATGAGCTCACCCAAAAAGATGCCCGAGGAAAGTCATATCATGCTTGCCGGACTGTTCTTCGGTCTCATATTCATTTTCAGCGCCCCTTATTTCCAAGGTGCCGGGGGGAAACTCGGCACCATCGCCTTTGCGAGTGTCCTCAGTGTGTACGGCATTCGCCATGTGCTAAGCCACCACGTTTTCAAAAACGCATAAAGCCGGCATATGCCGGCTTTTTCTTGAAAATGGGGTGCATGTATGTCGCAAATCGGTTATAATTGATAATCGGAGGCACGCTATGAATATCATTCATCTTATCAACAATGACGCATACAAAAAACGCTTCGGCATGGTCGTAAGAATGCTGCGTACTCGGCACCGCCACACCTTGCGCAGCTTAGCGGACCTTGCCGGTTTTTCGCACGCTTATCTCAGGAAAATAGAATTCGGGAAACCCCCCGTCGCACATCCCATGTATGAACGGATCATGACCGCTTTGCGTCATGACATCAAGTATGACCCCACACTTGAAACCAAATTTTTTGAGGCATGGGAAGCGTTTAATCGTGCGGTAATCGCGTTTGACAGAAGTGCGGTTGAAACGGCCTACAACACCATCATGGAAGACAGCGCCTTCCATAAGCAATCGCTATGGTTGGCCGAATA
>PWER01000003.1 GCA_003553565.1 Nitriliruptoria bacterium
AGCATCTTCGTTATCATAATGATTTTCCTGGTATTGGGAGGATATTACCTATTTCAGAGATGGTTCGTTCTTGGCGCTATCCTTATGGGTTCCATAATACCTCTGTTCATCTTAATGGTATTGAAAGGGAGAAGTATGAAGGAGGAGTATCCCAAAGAGTATGATGATACTCGGAATTAAACGATACATCGAATAAGAACACGAGGGAATGGCTGTGAGAGAGTTTAATCATCTTCTAAGTGGTATACCTTTCATACCTCTTAGAAATCTCTCTCTCGTCTCTGCGTATGGTGATGACTGTCCTCTTTATCTAACCAAAGGTTAGTGGTGGGATTATCGTTTAAGACACCTTTTCCATAACTTAGGAAAAATCATCTTGAGGAGGGTGAGGATGTAGGGAAATTATTATTTTCATCAATAGGATATATTTATTTCTCAACTGTATTTAACCCTGTATATATACGTTAAAAAGAGGGATGATTAGATTTAAATATTAATATGTTTGTGTAGATGTATTATTGAGGAGAGGAAAATGGAAACCAAAATATTTGTAGTTATATTCAGTCTCTCACTCATCCTAAGTGGATTGACGATAGTAGGATTCGAAACAACCATCGGAAAAGAAACAAGTCAAGAAGATGGTGAATGGTACTATATGTATGAAGATGAACATCGAGCATCTGCTGACGGTAGTATTGGATACCCTGATACTGTATGGGAGGCTGGTATTAGAATAGAATTACCAGCAGGAGAATTAAAAAAGATAGCATATTTTGATTACGACATAGCTGAGTATGTGCAAGGATATGTATATACGGATGAAAGCGGAAATGTTGGTAAGGAGATAGGACATACCGAGAAATATAATACTACTGGTGATTCAGTTTGGGTGGAATTGTCACTTAATAATTCAATTGAAATTCATGGGGGACATTATTGGGTAGTGTTAGAAATTGATGATTATAGTGATGAATTCTATCCAGTAGGATATCTACACGGTTATGTGGATGATGGTGGTTATATAAGAGAAAAAGGATATGAATGGGAGACTTTACCAGACAACGGATGGGACTACTCATGGGCACTGGAAGCCTATGTTGACTCTGCACCAGAGCCCGATTATATAGATATTGAGCCAAAGGGACGTACAGCACTTACTAATGAAAGCATAGAGTATAAGGCTACATCATATGACAGGTTTGGTAGGGAATTGGAAGATGTGACCCAAAGTACTGAGTTCCGTATCGAGGAAGAAGACCATACAGAATATTGGGAAGATAATTTCTATATACCAGAACGAGCTGGTGAATGGACAGTAAATGCCTCTTATGAGTTCGAAGGTGAATATTACTATGCAGATACGAGTGTCACCGTTGAGACTGAGGCTCTGCAAGATGTTCTAGAATGGGTGGATGACTTACAAAGAAGAGTTGATGATTTGGAGAATCGTGTGGGCGATGTAGACTATTTACAAGAAGAAGTAGGCGATTTACAGGAGGAGATAGAGTACATTTATGCAGAAATTAGTGAGTTGGAACAGAATGTTAGTAAATTACAACAGAATCTAACAGAAACAGAGGAGGATATAACTGAATTGGAACAGGATATAACTGAATTGGAACAAAGAGTTGACGATTTAGAGACGAAACAAAAGAAGCAAGGTGACGATATAGAGAGTCTTAGACTCCTAGTGTATGGTAATATTGTCGTATTAGTGTTGGCCCTTGCTTCAGTAGGTTATATTTGGTATAAGCTTTATGAGAAGGAAAATTAAAAGAAACGAAAATGTGAAGAAAATAGGAGGAAAATTCAGTTATGCTTCCTATCTCTTTATCTAATCCATCTTCAATATTAGTAAATACAATATAAGAGGGATAACTCGATTAAATATTTATATAGCCAGATAGATGTATAACCGAGGTGAGAAAGTGGAAATAAAGAAAACGTGGGCTCTAGCTATCGTAGTAATCTTAATAGTCTCTGGGGGAACAATATGGTTTTTAACGAGAGATGGAACATCTAATGGTGATAAAGAGACATATCACGGTGATGCCTCGGAATATCTTTTAACTGAGGATGAAATTGAAAATGATTGGACTAAAAATAAAACAAGAGAGCCAAATTTTGAACCTACAGGGATGGAAACGGGAAGAGTGATTAATTTTGATAGGAATGGGGATAATTTAACTATTGTTGTAATAGTATTAGAATCTATAGAAGACGCTGAAAATTTAATGGATGACCAAAGAGATACCTATCAAAGTTATAGTGAACTCGCAGAACAAGACCTTGGAGATGATTCATTTTCATTCGATTGGTTTGGTACAACTTATTTAAACATAAGATTATCTAATGTTTATATCCAGATATATGGTGATTCCCATTTAAATCTAATTAAAGGATATGGACAACAACAAATCGAAGAAATTGAAGGGTAGAACTTCTTCTCTATTTTTTATAATAGCTGATATACCGCTCACTCTACTTACCCCCTCCCCCGTTTTTTAGACCTAATTTATAAAATAAATTCCTTCATCGTATGAATGTATTATCCAACAGCACTTAACCCTCTACCTATAAGTTAAACCATGCGTAGGAAAAAGCACTATCGAAGGAAAAGAAGAAAGAAAAAATAGTGCAGGATTATCTCTCCTCATCTGTCACCTCGG
>PWER01000126.1 GCA_003553565.1 Nitriliruptoria bacterium
CTCGCCAGGGGGCCGCCAGCGGCGGCTCGGTGGCGTGCAGGCGACGTCGGTGGTGGGCTCGCTGCCGTGGCGCGAGCCGGCCTGGGCGATCTCGACGACCTCGTCGGCCAGGCGGTCGGCGTGAGCGCGGAAGCGCCTCGGCGGTAGCGACACGGCCAGCGCGGCGGGCACGTCGAGCGTGCCGCGCAGCGGCGCGGCGATCGCGCACGCGCCGGTGGCCAGCTCCTCGCGCTCCACGGCGTAGCCGCGGGCGCGCACCAGGGCCAGCGCCACCTCGAGGGTCGGGCGGTCGGTGATCGTCGCGGCGGTGTGGGCGCGCAGCCCGTGGGCGGCGAGGTAGTGGTCCAGCGCCGGCAGCGGCGCGTGCGCCAGCAGCGCCTTGCCGAGCGCGGTGGCGTGCAGCGCTGCGGTGACCCGTCCGCGCAGCCCGGGCACCAGCGGCTGGCCGCGACGACCGAGCGTGGCCTGCACGACGAGCACGGTGTCCTCGACGGTGGCGAGATAGCAGCGCTCGCCGGTGCGCTCGTGCAGCAGCCGCAGGCGCTGCGTCCCCGTGTCGGCCACCGCTGGAGCGGCGGGCTCGTGCCAGGACAGCGCGCGATAGGTGCCGGTGCGCCCGTGGCGCTCGGCGAAGCCCTCGGCGCACAGGCTGTTCAGCAGATACGTGGCGGTGGCCGTGCTCTTGCCGAGCGCCGCGGCGACCTCGTCGGCTGTGCGGCCGGTCGGCTGCTGCTCCAGCAGCCGCAGCACACGCAAGACCGCCTGGGCCGTCTTGAGCGTCCTGCCCGCGCCTGCTGGCAAGGCTCCCCCTGGGATGGCCGGGTCTGGACCCGGAACCTACGGGTTGGTCGCCGTCGATGGCAACACCCATCAGAGGCACCTGCACATGCTGCACAGACAACGACAACCATGTGCAGCAGAGGGCGGCGCTGTGGGCTGCAGCGACCGTGGCGACGAGGTTGCGGCCGCCGGCGGCACTGCGCGCCGAGGCCTGTCAGCCGGCGCCGGAGACCAGCTCGGATCCCGAGGCCAGCTCCTCGAGCGAGGCGAGATAGCGCGCCCCGAGCTCGTCGGCCAGCTCACGGCTCACGCCCTGCCCGCCGAGCAGCGGGCTGTGGCCGGTGGTCTCCACCACGACCTCGCGCAGGCGCTCGAGGACCGCACGCTCCAGGTCGGGGCGGGTCACCGAGAGGCACACCAGCTCGGCGGGCACGATCTGCAGGAAGGTGTGCAGGTCGTCGGCAGGCACGTTGGCGCCCAGGTGATGCACGTCCCAGCCCGCGGCGCGCAGGAAGTCCGCCACCATCGTCGAGGCGAGCACGTGGTGGTCACCTGCCGGGGTCAGCGTCACCGCGGTGCCACGGCTGGGTCCGCGGCGCCGGAAGTGGTCGCCCAGCCGGGCCACGAGGGAGCTGACGATCTCGGTGGCCCGGTGCTCCTCGGCCACCGAGATGCGCCCGTCGACCCAGTCGTCGCCGATGCGGTGCATCACGGGGGTCAGCAGACGCACGTACACGTCGCCGACCGGCGCGCCGTCCGTGATGACCTTGCGGACCAGCGCACCGGCCTCCGAGCGCTCTCCGGCGAGCAGCAGCCGGTGCAGCGCGTCGACATGGGTGTCCCAGTCGGTGCCCCCACCGTCGGTGGGCGCGGCCACGTCCACCTGTCGCTCCTGCAGGAACGCCTCGAGGTCCCTGGCGCGCACGCGCAGGCGCCCGCCCGTCTTGAACGCGGGCAGGTCCCCGCGGCGCACCCACCGGTACGCCGTCATGTAGTGGACCTTCAGCCGATCGGCGGCCTCTTGCAGCGTGAGCAGCGTGTCGTCACGGCCGGCGTCGTCTGGATCGCCTTCTGCCACGGTGGCCCTCGTCTCCGACTCGGTGTCGGGCGGCTGCGGGGCAGCGCGCCACGTCGGCTCAGGATACGTGATCGTGGCCGCTCGTTGGCACGTCTTCGTCCTCGTTGCAGCCCTCGAGGTCGCAGCCCAGCAGGTCGCGGGTGAGGATCAGGGCGAGGTCGTCGATCAGCGGCAGCGCCTCACCCAGCGCCTCGCCGCCGAGCTCGTCGGCCATGACCGCCAGGTGCCAGCGCCCGGTGGGCCCCTGCACATGGGCGGTGAGGCTGCGCGCATCCCTCAGGGTGCCGGTCTTGCCGCGCAGCAGGCCCTCCGCCTCGGTGCCGGTCAGGCGGCGTCGCAGCGTGCCCGACTCGCCGGCCACGGCCATCAGCTCGGTCCACAGCCCGCCGTCGGGCCCTGCCCGCTCGATGGCGTCGAGCCTCACCAGCTGGCGGGCGGTGAGCCGCGCGTCGCGCGAGAGCCCCGAGCCGTCCGGCAGGCGCGCGCCGGTGGGATCGATGCCGCGCCGCGCGAGCGCCGAGCGGGTCAGCGCCTCGGCGCTGTCCCACGTCCCCTCGCCCTCCTCGGCTGCGGCCAGCCGCCAGAGCCCGTCGGCCAGGTGGTTGTCGCTCTCCTGCACCGCGTAGACCAGCAGCTCCTCCAGCGGCGGGCTGTCGAGCTCGGCTAGCGCCGAGCCCTCCAGCGCGAGCCCGTCATCGACGTGGGCGGGCTCGTCGTCGGCGACCTCGACGTCCTCCTCCTCCAGCAGCTCGATGAGGACCGTGGCGGCCTCGAGCGCGGGGTCGTCGGCCGGCGCGCCAACGAGCTGCTCGCCGCGCTCGAACAGCTCGCGCCCGGCGTTGATGGTCAGCCCCGAGGAGTAGCCGGCGTGGCCGCGGTCGAGGTAGCGCTGGCGCCAGCCCTCGGGCTCGGGCTCGTGGGGCAGGATCCGCGCGTCCGCTAGGACGGCTCCCTCCACCACGTCGATGTCGTCGGCGAGCTCCGCTGTGAGGTCCTCCAGCGGGGTGCGTGGGCGCTGGGGGTTGGCGTCGTCCTGCCACGGCTCGCCCAGCACCGGGTCTCCTCCACCGACCAGCACGAGGTCGCCCTCGACGACGCCGTCCTCGACCGGCCCGGTCGCGTGCACCTCGGTGGTGAAGCGGTGGTCGGCGTCGAAGACCTCCAGCGCCCGTGCGGCGGTCAGGAGCTTCACGGTGGAGGCGGGCACGCGCGGCTCGTCGGCCTGGTAGGTCATCTGGGTCACGCCGTCGGGCCCGGCGACGGCGACGCTGACGTCCTCCAGCGGTGCGGCGTCGGCGATGCGCTCCTCGAGCGCGGCCACCACCTCGTCGTCCAGCTCGGGCACGGGCCCGATGTCGCTGGGGTGGTGCGGGCCCTGGGCGTCGAGGTCGCCCAGGCGCTGCTCGCCGTCGCGGCCCTCCTCCTGCGACGAGCCATCCGGGTCGCCGTCGTCACCCTCCTCGTCAGTGTCGCCAGGGTCGCCAGCCCCCACCGCTCCTGGCCCTGACGCCGGGGGAGGCTCGGGGTCCGACGACGCATCACCGGCGTCCAGGACCAGCAGCAGAAGGCTCGCGCTCACGAGCAGCGCGATGCCGAGCAGCGTGAGGCCGAGCAGCGGTCGCTTCATCCTCATGCGACCATACCGCCATCCACAGCGCGGCGAGGGTGTCCGCACCCCGCCGCGGTGCGGCTCACGGGAGCTCGAAGGTGGCCACCGACTCGATCGCTGCGGTGTGGGGGAAGCAGTCCACCGGCGTCACGTCGAGGAGCCTCGCGCCGAGATCGGCCAGTGTG
The DNA here is from genome assembly GCA_003553565.1 of Nitriliruptoria bacterium. Classification (GTDB taxonomy): domain Bacteria; phylum Actinomycetota; class Nitriliruptoria; order Euzebyales; family Egibacteraceae; genus PUKE01. Next base: position 3,653 of record PWER01000126.1, read on the forward strand.
CGCGCGTCTCGCGCCAGCGCGGCGGGATCGCACGAGACGTAGACCACTCGGCGCGCACCGAGGCGCGGCAGCGCCTCGCACACCGCGGGGCCGGCGCCGCGTCGGGGCGGGTCGAGGACCACGACGTCGGCTTCCTCCTCGTCGGCGTGGTCGGCCAGCCAGGACCCGACGTCAGCGGCGACGACCGTGGCCGAGGCCGCCTCGAGGTTGCGGCGCGCGTCGCGCACCGCACCGCGATGGTGCTCGACGGCGGTGACGTGCGCTCCGTCGGCAGCCAGCGCGGCGGCGAACAGCCCGACGCCGGCGTACAGGTCGAGGACGTGGCGGCCGGTGACCGACCCGGCTGCCTCGCGGACCGTGGCCACCAGGGCCTCGGCGGCCTCGGGGCCGGCTTGGAAGAACACGCCGCTGGAGACCTGGAGCGCGAGCCCGGCGACCTCCTCGATGGCGGTGGGGTCGCCGCGCAGCGCCACCGGCGGTCCCGCATCGACCACCGCTACGGCCGGGGCCGCCGCTGGCAGCGGCGGCAGCGCGTCCGGGCCCGGGCGCACCAGCAGCCCGCCGCTGCCCTGCGAGCCGGCGTGCACCTCGACGGACTCCACACCGGGCCAGGCATCTCCCGCGGCCTCGCGCAGCGCCTGGGCCTGCGGGGTGAGCAGCGGGCAGCGATCCACCGGGCGCACCGCGTGGCTGCCCGGCTCGCGGAACCCCAGCTGCCCGTGGTCGTCCACCGCGAAGCGGGCGCGGCTGCGATAGCCCCAGGGGCCGGTGGGCACCGGCTCGCGCACCGGCGGGGCGCTGAACCGCCCGATCCGCTCGAGCTGCTCGACCAGGACGCGGTGCTTGAGCGCCAGCTGCGCCTGCGGTTGCGCGTGCTGCAGGGCACAGCCGCCGCAGGTGGGCGCCTCGGCCGGCCAGGGGCCGGCGTAGGGGCAGGGCGGGGTGACCCGGTCCGGGCTGGCCTCCACCACCGCGACGAGCTCGCCGCGTGCCCACCGCTTCTTGGTCTGGGTGACCGTGATGTCGACGGTCTCGCCGGGCAGCGCGTAGGGCACGAAGCAGGCGCGCCCGTCGGGCAGCCGCGCCACGCCCTCCATGCCATGGGAGATGCCGTGGACCACCACGCGGTGCTGGCCCGGCTCGGCGGCGGGGTCCTTGGGGGTCGGGGGCACGCGGGCTCCTAGCGTGGGCGATGGCGCGTGGGGCGGTGGCGTGGTGGCGGCGTGCCGGTCAGCCGCTGGGGCGCGGGCGGCGGGACCGACGGTGGGTGCTGCGCTGGTGCGGCGCCGGCGCGGCGACCGGTCGGCGCCCGATCAGCACCGCCCACTGCGCCCCGCGTCGCACCAGCACCGGCAGGCCCGCCGCGTCGAGCGCCGCGGTGGCCTCGTCGACCCGCTCCAACGACACGCCGGAGGCGACCAGCGTGCCGCCCTCGGCGAGCGCGTCCACCAGCGCGGGGGCCTGCGCCGACAGCGTGGCGGTGTCGAGGTTGGCCACCACCACCGCGAAGCCGCCGGTGGGGGGCGGGACGGCTGCGACATCGCCCTCGTGCACCGTGAGCGTGACGCCGTTGGTCGTGGCGGCCTCGCGCGTGGCGGCGGTCGCCAGCGGGTCGACGTCGCAGGCCACGACGGGGTCGGCGCCCAGGCGCGCCGCGGCGAGGGCCAGCACGCCCGACCCACAGCCCACGTCGAGCACCGAGCGGCCCGCGAGCTCCAGCTCCTGCAGGGCGGCCAGGCAGCCCGCGGTGGTCTCGTGGTGGCCGGTGCCAAAGGCCTGGCCGGGCTCGAGCACCAGGGTCGTCGCGTCCGGCGCGCCCAGCCACGGCGGGGCGATCGTCAGCTGCCCGACCGTGATCGGGGTGACGCCCTCACGCCACGCGGCGTGCCAGTCGCGCTCGGGCACCGGATCCCAGCGGCCCTCCCACGGCAGGTCCGCGACGGGCTCGGGGAAGTACAGGACGGCGCCCTCGACGTCCTCGACGACCCCTAGCAGCCCGGCCTCCTCCAGGACAGGCCGATGGACGTCGACCGCCTCGAGGTCAGCCGCGACGCGCACCGCCCATGCGGCCGCCGGGGTCTCCTGCGGCGGGTGCTCGTCGGTCATGCTTGCTCGGCGCCGGCCTCGCGGGCGGTGACCACGTCGAAGGTCCAGACCTGCGCGTCGCTGGCGGCTGGGCCCTGCGACGTCGTGCGCGCGTGGCCGCGCTGGAACTCCTCGGACTCCAGCCACGCGCGGAAGTCCGCCTCGGAGTCCCACCAGGTCATGACGAGGTAGCGCTCGGTGCGCTCGGCGCCCTCCCCCTCGGGGGATGGGCCGTGCGCGTCGTCGGCGGGCCGCAGCAGCTCGAAGCGCTGGAAGCCAGGCCGCTGGTCGACCTCGCCGGCGCGGGCGGCGAAGCGGTCCTCGAGGGTGCTCGCGGCGTGGGCCGGGACGGCCAGCACGTTGACGGCGACGAAGGTCATGGAGCCTCGCCCTCCTCGGTGGCAGCACATCCGGCGCGGCGCGCTGTGTGCGCGGTGCGCTGGCGTGGTGGCTCGGTGCAGGGCAGCCTAGCCCTGACCAGAGGAGGAGGACGCCGTGGACCCCGCTGCCGCACTTGACGCTGCCGACCGAGGCCTGCTGGCCGTGGCCGGCCGCCGCGGACCGCTCCTGACCCCGATGGCGGCGTGGTGGGACGGCGCGGCGCTGTGGATGACCACCTCCGCCGACGCCGCCAAGGTCGAGGTGCTGCGCCGTGACCCGCGTTGCGCCTTCGCGGTCGTCCCCCACCGTGATGCGCCCGGAGCACTGGCCACCGGCACGGCGCGGATCCTTGGCCCCGACGAGCCGCTGCGCCTGGCGCTGCACGCCCCGCCCATCGCCGGGGCCCTGACCGCGCTGGCGCTGCGCAACGTGCCGGCGGTGGCCGACTATGCCCGACGGGCGGCGCTGGTGCCCTCCCGCTGGCGTCTGGATCAGCGGGTCGTGCTCCGTGTCGCCGTCGAGCAGCTGGACCCGCTGCTGCCGCCCCCCCACGTGCTGGGCGTCCCCCCTGCGCTGCCCACCGAGCTCCCCCGCGAGGTGCGCCGGAAGGTCGGCGGTCGTCGCGAGGTGATGGTCGCGGTCGAGGGCGCGCCGCCGCAGCTGCACGCCGCGAGCTGGGCCGGCGGGCACACGCTGGCGTTCCCCCACGACACCACGCTGCCGCCCCGCGCCCGAGCCGCCGTGGCCGTCGACGCCGACGCCGGGCGACCCAGCCAGGTCACCGGCGTGGTGCTGCACGGCACCCTGGAGCGCGACGGCGCGCTGGCGGTGGACCGCGCCACCTGGTGGCAGGGGTTCACGCTGGAGACCGTCGACGTCGCGCCGGCCTCCGCAGCCGGCATCACCCTGCCCGACTGAAGGGGCGCACGATGGCCGCGCTGGTGCCCACCTGCGTGTGGCGGGTCGACCCGTCGCTGATCGAGGCGCTGGACGTGCGTCTCGGGCCGCCGCTGGACTCCTATGTGCGCGGCTGGCAGGTGTGGCTCGAGCCCAACGGCCCGCACGAGGCCACCCTCGAGTGGCGCCTGCACCCGCCGGCAGGCTTCGCGATGCCCCGCGGGGTCAACCCGCACGACCTGTTCGACCTCGTGCTCGGCGGTCTGGCCGAGGCCGAGCAGCCCGCCACCGACCCGCTCCCGCTCGGGCGCGAGCAGCGCCCTCTCGAGGGCGTGTGGGAGGTCCTCGAGGCGTTCCCCGCCTTCGAGGACGCCGTCGACCTCGACGCGCTCGTGGGCTCGGTCACCGAGGTCCTCGGGCGCGCCCCGGACGCGGCCGGCCACGCCGACCACGCCCGCCTCGGCGACCTGTGGAAGGGCCACCGCGGCGACTTCTCGGTCGGTCAGGCGCTGCTGCAGACCCTCTCGCCGCTCGAGGGCTGACACCACCCGCCGCAACCGCCCGCTGCGCCGGTGGCCGCGCCGCGACGCCTCGTGCGCGTCGGCGGGTCCAGCCCGCTACGGTGCCAGCATGATCGAGTCGCAGCACGTTCCCCGCCGCGCCCGCGTCGACGGTGCCGACCATCCCCTCGAGGAGGCCGTCGTCGCCGTCCTCGACGAGGGCTTCACCCGCGGTGACGGCGCCTTCGAGACCATCGGCGTGTGGGATGGCCGCCCGTTCCGCCTCGAGGACCATCTCGAGCGGCTCACCGGCTCCCTCACGTCCATGCGGCTGCCGCCACCCGACCCCGACGCGCTCCTCGCCGACGTCGAGGTGGTGCTCGACGGCATCGACGTCGACGCCGCCCTCAAGCTGTTCGTCACCGGCTCGGGCACGCGGGTGGTCACCGTGGATGCGCCACCGCACCGCACGCTGCCGCGGCGGCTGGTCACCCAGCCCGCCCCCTGGGTGCGACCCCTGGACACCTGGGAGTACGCGGGCGCCAAGAGCCTGTCCTACGGGCCGAACATGGCCGCCACCCGCGCCGCGCAGGCCGCCGGCGGCGACGACGCCCTGCTCGTGACCCTCGAGGGCTGGGTCGCCGAGGGGCCGACCTTCCAGATCTGCTGGGTCGCCGACGGGGTGCTGCACACGCCCGCCCGCGGGCTCGGGGTGGTCGACTCGATCAGCCGCCGGAGCGTGGAGGCGCTCGCTGCGCAGCGGTCCATCCCGGTGGTGGCCGGCCGCTGGAACGTCGAGGCGGTGCAGGCCGCCGACGAGGTGCTCGTCAGCTCGTCGGTGCGCCCGCTGCTGGCCGTGGTCGAGATCGACGGCGTGGCCCTGCCCGGCGCCGGGTCGATCGGCACCCAGCTGGCCGAGGACCTGGATCGCTGGCGCCGCGGCGTGGCGCTGCGCGACGAGGGTGAGCCGGCCGCCGAGACCGAGCCGGCCGGCGAGGCCGTCGAGGCCCATGAGGCCGGCGGGATCGATGAGGCCGGCGGGGACGACGTCGTCGATGAGGTCGCCAAGGTCGAGGAGGGGCGAGCGTGACCGAGAGCCGCACCACCGCCGCAACAGCCGAGACACCGCGTGCGTGGCACCGCGAGGAGCTCGCCGGCTTCTGGCTGCGCGTGACCGCCCTGGGCGTGGACCTCGTCGTGGTGCTCGTGGTGGCGGTCCTGCTGGCCGTGCTGCTCGTGCCGGCGCTGGTCGGGGTGGTCGTGGACCTCGGCGCCGCGGTCGACGAGCAGCAGCTGACCTGGGGGCTGGTCGCCGGGCTCGGCGCGCTGATCCTGGTGCTCTACGACGTGCTGGCCACCAGCGGCGCGGGTGGCACGCTCGGCAAGCGCGCCGCCGGCATCGAGGTGCGCGACGCCGCCACCGGCGAGCGCGTGGAGCCCGGGGTCGCAGCCGGGCGGATGATCACGCGCGTGCTGTCGCTGGCACCGCTGGCCCTGGGCTTCCTGTGGGCGGGCTGGAGCCGGCGCAAGCAGACCTGGCACGACCAGCTGGCCGGCACCGTGGTGGTGCGTCGGCGCCACCTGCCGGTGGAGCTGCGCTGGCCCGACCTCGGCCCCGCACCGGCCGCGCCGATGCTCGCGCTCGGCAGCGGTGCGCTGGCCGAGTCGTCCGACCCCGACGCGACGGACGCGAGCGCCACCACCGCCGCGCCTGCTCCCGCAGACACCGGCCCTGCCGACCAGCCAACGACTGCGGCAGCGGCCGCGACAGCAGCCGACCCCCACACCGAGGCCGCCGCCGCGGAAGCCGCCGGCGGGGAGGGCGCCGGCGCGGAGGGCACAGCCGTCGGTGCCGCCGCCGAGGACGCAGAGCCAGCGGTGGCCGACGCCGGCGCCTCGGTGCTGGACGGCCCGACGGGGCAGGCCGATGAGGACGCGGCCGAGCCCTGGGAGGAGGTGCTGCGCGCAGAGCGCGCACCGCGCGCTGGGACCGAGCCGGGCGGGGAGGAGCAGCCCTCCTCGGCGCTCGACGAGGACGCGGCCACGCCACACCAGACCGGCGTGGGCGCCGAGCCCGAGCCGGCACGCGAGCCCGAGCCCGAGCCCGAGGCCGAGCCGGCACAGGAGGCCGAGCCCGAGCCCGAGCCCGAGCCCGCACCGGCTGGCACCGACCGCGGCGATCCCAGCGACCCCAACGTCGTGGCGATCCACCGCGCCAGCCTCGCGCCCGAGAGCGCTCGCTGGCTGGAGCAGGTCGCCGAGCAGGTCGACCCGCGCCTGGATGCGGTCACCGCGCAGTGGCGCAGCGCGCCGCAGGGGCCGGCGGCGCGAGCCTGCGCGTTCGGCCTGCTGATCGGCTACCTCGCCACCATGTACCCGCACATGCAGCCCGACCTGCACCGCACCGCCGAGGCGCACCCCAGCTTCTCGACGCTGCCCGAGAGCGAGCGCCTGACCACGCTGCAGTCGATCGCCTCCGACACGCGGCGCGCCGCAGCCTGGATCGGTCCGCTGATCGAGGTCGAGGATCCCGACCAGGTCGCGCGGCTGCTCGACTAGCCCGCACGGTGGCCCGCCAGCCCCGCGAGGCGGTGCGCGACGTCAGCCGGCGCGAAGTCAGGCGGGCGCGGGCGCGCTCGCCTGGCGCACGGACCGACGCTGGTTCAGCGTCTGGGCCGCACGGGTGATGCTGGCGGCCACGGGCACAGCGAGGAACGCGCCCAGCACGCCGAGCAGGATCGCTCCGGCGGTGATCGACACGAGCACCGCCAGCGGGTGCAGGGCGGTGGCGCGTCCCAGCACCAGGGGAGCCAGCACGTTGCTCTCCAGCTGCTGGATGCCCACCACGATCGCGAGCACCAGCAGCGCGATGAACGGGCCGCTGGCCGCCAGCGCCACCAGCACCGCCACGGCCCCGGTGACCACCGCCCCCACGATCGGGAACAGCCCACCGAAGAACCCCAGCACCGCCAGCGGCAGGGCGAGCGGCACGCCCAGGATCCACAGGCCGACGCCGATGCCCACCGCGTCGACGAGCGCCACCAGCAGCTGTCCGCGGAAGTAGGCGCCGACGGTGTTCCACGCGCGCAGGCCCACCGCCTCGACGTCGTCCTGGACCGAGCGCGGGAACAGGCCTCGCACCCAGCGGCCGATCCGGTCGCCATCCTTGAGGTAGAAGAACAGCACCACCACGAGCAGCAGGGTCATCCCCGCGATCTCGGCGACCGCGGTGGCCGCACCCAGCGCCCCGGCGCGGGCGAGCTCGAAGGCCGCGTCGAGGTCGATCTCGTCCACCAGCTGGTCGATCTGGGCGCGCACCTCGCTGGCGTCCACACCGAAGGGCGTGGTCTCGTCGAGGAACGCCTCGACCTCGGCGATGCCCTGCTCGACCGAGGCGACCAGCTCGGGGATCTCGTCGCCGATCTGGGGCACGAGGACGGTGCCCACGCCGCCCAGCAGCGCGAACACGCCCAGGATCACCAGCAGCGACGCCAGCGCTGGCGGCACGCGTCCGCGGCGCAGCAGCCCCACCAGCGGCGCGAGCAGCGCGGCAGGGAACAGCGCCAGCACCAGCGGCACCGCCACCAGGCGCAGCTCGCTCACCGCGATGCCCACCACGATCGCAGCCACGGCGAGCCCGACGACCGCCCAGCCGTAGACGCCGGCGCGCAGCATCGGGTGGCGCATGAGGTGATCGGTCAGCGAGCGGCGTGCGGCGCCCGGCGCGGCATCCGCTGTCGCGCTCGCGGCCGCGTCCGGCGCCTCCGGCGCCTCGGCGCCGACGCGGGGCTCGTCGTCCGGCGCGTCGGCGCCGGGCTCGGGTGGCTGGGGTCGCAGCAGTCGACGCACCCTCACAGCTCCTGGGCGGTGGGCACCAGCGACACCTCGACGGTGGACAGCCCATGGGGGCGCTGCAGCGCCTGCGCGATGGCCTCGGCGATCTCCTCGGGCGTCACGCCGAGCGACCGCATGCGCTCGTGGAAGCGCGCGGCGGTCGCGTCGTGGGCTGCCTGGTCGGCCACGAGGTCGGTCTCCACGATGCCAGGCGACACGGTCGTCACCCGGACCCCGTCGTCGAACAGCTCCTTGCGCAGGCCGGCAGCGATCGCGTGGGTGGCGTGCTTGGTGGCCGCGTAGACGGTGGCGGTCGGACGCGGCACGCGGCGCCCCGACATCGAGCTGACGAACACCACGTCGGGGTGCGCGGAGGCGCGCAGGTGCGGGATGGCCGCTTGGGTGACCGCCAGCAGCCCGACCACGTTGACATCGACCATCGCCTGCCAGTCCTCGACCGGCGCGTCGGCGATCGTGCCGAGGCGAAACACCCCGGCGTTGTTGACCAGCACGTCGATCCCGCCCAGCGCGCGGGCGGCCGCGGCCACGCCCTCGGCGGCCTGGGTGGGGTCGGAGACGTCGCAGGGGATGGCCACCCCGCCGGTCTCCTCGGCCAGGGTCGTCAGTCGCTCGCGACGGCGCGCGAGGCCCGCCACGCGGTGGCCCTCGGCGGCGAGCCTGCGGACCGTGGCCTCGCCGATGCCCGATGAGGCGCCGGTCACCAGCGTCCGGGTCGGTCGGTCATCGCTCATGGGGTTGCCCTCCGGGGTCGCGGGCAGCGCCGCGTTCACGGTCAGCGGTGCACCGGGAGCGCGGCGTCGCGGGCGAGATGCACCGCCAGGGTGTCGATCATCGCGGCGAGGTCGGCGCTGTGGGCCTGCTCGCGGATCGAGTGCATCGACAGCATCGGGTGGCCCACGTCCACGGTCTGCAGGCCCAGCCGCGTCGCGGTCAGCGGCCCGATCGTCGAGCCGCACGGCAGGTCGCCGCGGGTCACGAAGTGCTGGACCATCGCGCCTGCCTCGGTGGCGCAGGAGGCGAACCAGGCCGTGCCACCCGCGTCGGAGGCGTAGGCCTGGTTGGCGTTGTGCTTGATGACCGGTCCGCCGCCCAGGCGCGGCCGGTGCCGGCCCTCGTGCTTGTCGGCGTAGTTGGGGTGGACGGCGTGGGCGGTGTCGGCGCTGATAAGCAGCGAGCGCGCCAGCGCCCGACGGCTGGCCTGGGGCTCGGCGTCGGTGGCGGCGGCCACGCGCTCCAGCACATCCGCCAGGAACGAGCCGCGCGCTCCCTCGGCGGTGCCCGAGCCGACCTCCTCGTGGTCGTTGGCGACCAGCACGGCGGTGGCCGGTGACGCCTCGGCGCGCAGCAGCGCGACCAGGCCGGCGTGGCACGAGGCGAGGTTGTCGATGCGCGGGGCCAGCAGCCACTCGCCGTCGCCGCCGCCGCGGGCGGCGGGCTGGGTGTCGGCGGTGACGAGATCGAACCCGGCGATCGCGTCGGGATCGGCGTCCAGCGCGTCGGCCAGCAGGTCACTTAGCCCGCGGTCGGTGCCGTCGATCTGCGACCAGGTCGGCACGACGTGCTGCTGGGGGTTCGGCTTGAACCCCTCGTCGCGGATCTCCCGGTGCAGGTGGATCGCCAGCGAGGGGATCCGCAGCGGCGCGCCGGACAGGTGCACGCGCTCCAGGCTCACGCCCTCGTCGGTGCGCAGCGCCACCCGTCCGGCCAGGGTCAGGTCGCGATCGAACCACGTGTGCAGCAGCGGGCCGCCGTACACCTCGCAGCCGACCATGCGGTAGCCCGAGCGCTGATCGTCGGGCTGGGGGCGCACCTTCAGCGCCGGCGAGTCGGTGTGGGCGCCCACGAGGCGGAACCCGCCCTGCGAGGGTGGCACCGCACCGACGCGCAGCGCGACGATGCTGCCGCCGTCACGCACCACGAACACGCGGTCGCCGGGCGCGAGCTCCCAGCGGTCGGCCTCGTCCAGGCGGGTGTAGCCGGCGGCCTCCAGGCGCTCGACCATCGTGGCGACCGCGTGGTAGGGGCTCGGGCTGGCATCGATGAACGCCAGCAGGTCCTCGACGTGCTCCTCGACCATCGCGATCGCGCCTCCGGGTGGTGCGGCTGCCGCTGCCTCGCGCCGAGTCTAGGGCGGCGCACCCCAGCCCCGAGCCGGCCAGCTAGGCGGCCCCGAAGGCCTCGGCGAGCAGGTGCTGCTGCTCGACCTCGTGGACCGTCTGGGATCCCGTGGCCGGTGCGGGGCTCTCCTCGCGGCTGGTCAGGCGCAGCGGCACGCCCCGCTGGTCCAGCAGCCGGGGCAGCCGCCGTCCCACGAACGGCCAGGCCCCCATGTTCGCCGGCTCCTCCTGGACCCACACCACCTCGCGGGCGTCGGGGAACGCGTCGAGGTGGCCGAGGATCTGCTCCTCGGGCCAGGGGTAGAGCTGCTCGACGCGCACGATCGCCGCCGCGTGCCCCTCGGCGTCGCGTCGCGCACGTAGCTCGTGGGCGACCTTGCCGCTGGCCAGCAGCACCCGCTCGACCCGCTCGGGCGCGTCGGGGTCGTCGAGCGTCTCGGCGAAGCTGCCGTCCTCGAACGCTGCGGTCGGGCTCATCGACGCCGAGGCCCGCAGCATGCTCTTGGGGGTGAGGATCACCAGCGGCTTGCGGACCTCGCGGTGCATCTGCCGGCGCAGCAGGTGGAAGTGCTGGGCCGCGGTGGTGGGGTAGGCGACCTGGATGTTGTCCTGGGCGGCGAGCACCAGGAACCGCTCGAGCCGCGCCGAGGAGTGCTCGGGGCCCTGGCCCTCGTAGCCGTGCGGCAGCAGCAGCACCAGCCCGCTGGTCTGGGCCCACTTGTCCTCGGCGGCCACGAGGAACTGGTCGATGATCACCTGCCCACCGTTGACGAAGTCGCCGAACTGCGCCTCCCAGCAGACCAGCGCGCCCTTGTCGGCCACCGAGTAGCCGTACTCGAAGCCCATCGCGGCGAACTCCGACAGCGGCGAGTCGTGCAGCATCAGCTTCGCGCGGCCGCTGGCAAGGCTCGACAGCGGGATGTGCTCGCGCTGGGTGTGGTAGTCGATCAGTACCCCGTGGCGCTGGCTGAACGTGCCGCGGCGGGAGTCCTGCCCGGCCAGGCGCACCGGGAAGCCCTCCAGCAGCAGCGACCCGAAGGCCAGCGCCTCGCCCATCGGCCAGTCCACCGCGTCGGCGTCGAGCATCCCGCGGCGCTTCTCCAGCTGCTTGCCGAGCTTGGGGTGGACGGTGACGTCCTCGGGCCAGGAGGTGACGGCCTCCACGACCTTGTCGAGCATCCCTCGGTCCACCCCGGTGGGCACCGGCGGCAGCACGCCGGCGGGCGCGGGACGCTCGAACCGCTCGGGCGGCGGTGGCTTGGACTCGCGGGTCTCCTGCAGCGCCGCCTCGAGCTGCTCGCGGAACTCGTCCATGGCCGCCTCGGCCTCGTCGACGGTGAGGTCGCCGCGGTTGACCAGCTCCTCGGTGTAGAGCTTGCGCACGCTGCGCCGCCGCTCGATGCGCGAGTACATCTGCGGCTGGGTGTAGCTCGGGTCGTCGCTCTCGTTGTGGCCGTGGCGCCGGTAGCAGTACAGGTCGACCACGACGTCCTTGCCAAAGGTCTGGCGGAACTCGAACGCCAGCCGCATGGCGCGCACGCACGCCTCGGGGTCGTCGCCGTTCACGTGCAGGATGGGGGCCTGCACCATCTTGGCCACGTCGGTGGCGTAGGTGCTGGAGCGCGCGTCCGACTGCCCGGTGGTGAACCCGAGCTGGTTGTTGATGACCAGGTGCACCGTCCCGCCGACGCGGTACCCGCGAAGCTGGCTCATGGTCAGGCACTCGGCGACCACGCCCTGCCCGGCGAAGGCGGCGTCGCCGTGGAGCAGCACCGGCAGCACCGGAGCGTGGTCGTCGAGGTCGGAGCCGGTCGCCCCGAGCTGGTCGAGCTTGGCCCGCGCCATCCCGAGCACCACCGGATCGACGGCCTCGAGGTGGCTGGGGTTGCTCGACAGCGTCACCGTGATCGCGTTGCCGGCCGGCGAGGTGCGCCGGCCCACCGCGCCGAGGTGGTACTTCACATCGCCCGAGCCCTGGATCGAGCTCGGGTCGATGTCGCCCTCGAACTCGTGGAAGATCTTCTCGTGGCTCTTGTGCAGGATGTTGGTGAGCACGTTGAGCCGACCGCGGTGGGCCATGCCCATCACGGCCTCGCTGATGCCGGCGTCGGCAGCGGCGTCGTACAGCGCGGCGAGCATCGGGATGGTGCTCTCGGCGCCCTCAAGCGAGAACCGCTTGTGCCCCAGGTACTTGGTGTGCAGGAACTTCTCGAACGCCTCGGCGTGGTTGAGCCGCGACAGGATCCGCTTCTGCTCCTCGAACGGGAGCTGGTCGTGCACGCCCTCCACGCGCTGCTGCAGCCACGCCTTCTCCTCGGGCTCCGAGGAGTGCATGTACTCCACGCCGACGGTGCGGCAGTAGGCGTCGCGCAGCACGTCCAGCGCCTCGGCCAGCGTCATGCGGCTGCGCCCAGCCAGGTCGCCGGTGGCGAACTCGCGGTCCAGGTCCCAGATCGTGAGCCCGTAGGCGGCCGGGTCGAGCTCGGGGTGGACGCGCTGGAACGTGGTGGCCAGCGGGTTCAGGTTGGCGATCAGGTGGCCGCGCACCCGGTACTGGTTGATGAGCTTCTGGACCTGCACCTGCTTGTCGGCGCGCTGCCGCTCGCTGTCGACGCCGAAGCGCGGGTTGTCGTCGGCGCCCCAGCGGACCGGCTCGTAGGGGATCCGCAGGCTGTCGAACACCTCGTCGTAGAACCCGCTGTCACCTAGCAGCAGCGCCTCGGCGCGCTGCAGGAACAGCCCCGACTCCGCGCCCTGGATGACGCGGTGGTCATAGGTCGAGGTCAGCGTGATGACCTTGCCGACGCCGAGCTCGGCCAGCGTGCGCTCGTCGGTGGCCTTGTACTCGGCGGGGTAGCCGATCGCGCCCACGCCGATGATCGCGCTCTGGCCCTGCATCAACCGGGGGACGCTGCCCACCGTGCCCACGGTGCCCGGGTTGGTGAGCGTCGCCGTGGTGCCGGCGAACAGCTCGGGATCGAGGTCGCCGACCCGCACCTTGCGCACCGCCTCCTCGTAGGCTCGGAAGAAGCCGTGGAAGTCCAGCTGCTCCACGCCCTTGAGGTTGGGCACGAGCAGCGTGCGGGAGCCGTCGTCGCGCTCGACGTCCATGGCCAGCCCGAGGTTGAGCTGCTCGGGGCGCAGCACGTAGCCGCGCTGACCGTCCTCGTAGTAGATCGCGGTCATCGCCGGGACCTCGAGCATCGCCTTGACGATCGCCCAGCCGATCAGGTGGGTGAAGCTCACCTTCCCGCCGCGGGTGCGCCGCAGCTGGTTGTTGATGATGCCGCGGTTGACCTCCAGCAGCTTGGCGGGCACCTCGCGGATCGAGGTGGCGGTGGGCACCTGGAGGCTGGCGTCCATGTTCTGGGCGATCGTGCGGGCCACGCCGCGCAGCGGTCGCGCGCTGGCGGGTGGTTCGGGGGCCGAGGGGCGGGCTGGGGCGGCTGGGGCGCTAGCCGGCGCGGCGGTGTCGGCGGGCCGCTCGGCGCGCGCGTGGGTGGCCTCGGGCTCGGTGGCGGCCTCGGGCTCGGTGGCGGCCTCGGTGGTGGTCCGGCCGGCTGCCTCGGCGGGTGCCTCGGCGTCGGTGGCGCTCGCGGTGGCCGCGAGGGACTGCGCTGCCGCCGAGGACGGCTCGTAGTCGGCGAAGAACTCCTGCCAGGAGCGCCCCACCGACGAGGGGTCGGCGAGGTAGCGGCGGTACATCTCGTCGACGACCCAGTAGTTGGTGCCGAACTGCTCGGCGGGGTCGCGGCGCGACGGCTGGGTCTGCTGCTCGCTCATGGCTTGCCCCGAACGGCGGCCGAGGTGGTTGGTGCGCTCACCATCGACGATGCTACCGCTGACCGTCGCGGCCTCGCGTCCCGGCCTGCGCGATCCGGTAGCGTCGGGCAGGCGTCGCACAGGGCGTCGCGCAGGAGGGACCATGACCGAGCCCCACGCAGCACCAGCGGACACCGAGCGCCTGTCGTTCGTCGGCAGCACCGGCGCGTCCCTAGCCGGCGTCCTCCATCCACCCGCTGGCGAGGCCAAGGGCAGCGTGCTGCTGTCGCACTGCTTCACCTGCGGCAAGGACCTGCACACCAGCACGCGGCTCGCCCGCGCGCTGGCGACCGCCGGGTACGCCGCGCTGCGCTTCGACTTCACCGGGCTCGGGGAGTCCGAGGGCGACTTCACCGACCACACGGTCGCCAGCAACGTCGGGGACCTCACGCGCGCCGCCACCGCGCTGATCGAACGCGGCTACGGCCCCTGCGGGCTGCTGGGCCACAGCCTGGGCGGGGCGGCGGCGCTGCTGGCCGCCGAGCGGCTCAAGACCGTGCGCAGCGTCGTGGTGCTGGGCGCACCGAGCCAGCCCGCCCACGTGCGCCACCTGCTGGCGGACGCCGAGGGTGCGATCCGCCGCGAAGGAGAGGCGGTGGTGGAGATCGCCGGGCGCCCGTTCCCGATCTCCGAGGCGTTCCTCGACGACCTCGAGGCCTGCGACACGCAGGGTCGGATCGCCGCCCTCGACCGGCCGCTGCTGGTGGTCCACGCCGTCGACGACGCCGTCGTGCCGGTGGCCGAGGGCGAGCGGATCTTCGCCCAGGCGAGCCAGCCCAAGGGCTTCTGGCCGGTCCTGGGCGGCGATCACCTGCTGTCGGACCGCACGCGGGCGGCCACGGTGGCCGAGCTGGTCGTCGACTGGTTCGACGCGACCCTGTGAGCAGCCGCGATCACGACCCGCCCGGCCCGCCTGACCCGCCCGACCCGCCTGCTGGCGACGAGGCTGCCGAGGCGAACGCGGCGGTGGGCGTGGGCCCCTGGACCGGCACCTGGCCGCAGGACGAGCGCTACGACCCCGAGCTGCTGGCGCACGGCGACCGCCGCAACGTCGTCGACCGCTACCGCTACTGGCGCGTCGAGGCGATCCACGACGACCTCGCCGCCCGCGCCCACCCCTTCCACGTGGCCATCGAGAACTGGCAGCACGACTTCAACATCGGCGCGGTGGTGCGCAACGCCAACGCCTTCGCCGCCGCGGGCGTCCACATCGTGGGGCGCCGCCGCTGGAACCGACGCGGCGCGATGCGCACCGAGGCCTACCTGCCCACCCACCACCATCCCGACGTGAACGCGCTGGCGGCCTGGGCGGCAGCCCGCGACCTGCCGGTGCTGGGGGTCGACAACCTGCCCGGCGCAGTCGATCTGCGCCACGCGCGGCTGCCCCGCGCGGTCGTGCTGCTGCTCGGCCAGGAGGGGCCCGGCCTGTCCGCGGCCGCTCGCGCGCAGGTCAGCGCGGTGGTCTCGATCCCCCAGTTCGGGTCGACGCGCAGCATCAACGCCGGCGCCGCCTCGGCGGTCGCGATGTACGAGTGGGTGCGCTGCCACGCCGGCGCCACGCCCGAGGAGGAGCCGCCGCCCGCGGGCGCTCACCCGCCTGACGCCGGTGCGTCCCCGACGGGGCAGGGACGCAGCGACGCGGACCGCTAGGCTCACCGGGCCATGAGCGCTGATCTCGAGGCCTTCGACGCCTACCGCGCGCGCCTGCTGGCGCGCCTGACCCCCATCGAGCCGACCCGCTTGCCCCTGGAGCGGGCAGCGGGCATGACGCTCGCCGCCCCGGTCGAGGCGCGCACGCCGCTGCCCGGCTTCGCCAACGCGGCGATGGACGGCTACGCGGTGCGCCGCGAGGACGCCGAGCCGGGCGCGCGCCTGGCGCTCACCGGCGAGATCGCCGCGGGCCAGGAGCACCTGCCGCTGGTCGAGCCCGGCACGACCGTGCGGATCATGACCGGCGCGCCCATGCCGGACGGCGCCGACGCGGTGGTGCCGGTCGAGCAGGCCGACGAGGCCGGCGAGACGGTCGTGATCGCCGCTCGGCCCGCGGCGGCCGCGCACGTGCGTGCCGCCGGCGAGGACCTCGCCGTGGGCGCCCGCGCGCTGGAGCCCGGCACCCACCTCGGTGCCGCCGAGGTGGCGCTCGCCGCAGCCGCCGGCGCCGGCGCGGTGCTAGTGCGCCGCCGCCCGCGGGTGGCGGTGCTGTCCACCGGCGACGAGCTCGTACCCGCCGGCGCGCCGTTGCGCGGCGGCCAGATCGTGGACTCCAACGGGCCTTCGCTGGCGGCCGCCGCAGCCGCAGCCGGCGCCGAGCCGGTCGCCCAGCCCGCCGTGCCCGACGACGCGCAGGCCCTGCGCGCAGCGTTCACGGCCGCGGCAGCCGACGCGGACGTGCTGGTCACCACCGGCGGGGTCAGCGCCGGGCGCTACGACCTCGTCCAGCACGTGCTGGCCGAGCTCGGTGACGTGGGCACCACCACGGTGGCGATGCAGCCTGGCAAGCCCCAGGCCTTCGGTCTGCTCGACGGCACGCCCTGCTTCGGCCTGCCCGGCAACCCGGTCAGCGCGCTGATCAGCTTCGAGGCGCTGGTGCGTCCGGCGCTGCTGCGCCTCACCGGCCGCGCCGACCTCGCACGCCCCAACGTCACAGCCCGGGTCGCCGCGACGCTGCCCGGCGGCAAGGAGCGGCTGCGCTTCGTGCTGGCCCGCCTCTCCGAGGGCGAGCAGGGCACCGAGGTCGCCCCGCTGGGCACCCAGGGCAGCCATCGCCTGGCCAGCGCCGCCGGTGCCGATGCCTACGTGGTGGTGCCCCGCGGGGTGCCGCGCTGCGAGCCCGACGAGCTGGTCGATGCCTGGCTGCTGTCCGGCGATGGCTGGCAGGACGGCCAGCACGTGGCCTACGCGTGGCAGTCGGGGCGTCAGGCGCGCCCCCTGGCGGTCAGGTCGCTTCGCTGAGCGCCACGACGTCGGTGGCGCCGCCCGCAGCCTCGAACTCCTCGCGCGCCGCGCTGCGCAGCGCCGGGTCGGACAGGAAGTCCAGGGCGGTGCGCGCCAGCCCGACCGCACCGTCGACGACCCCGGCATCGGCGCGCTCGCTGCGTGCCCACTGCGCGAACTCGGGGCTGTGGATCACCGTGGTGGGCGGAGCGATGCCCAGCAGCGGGTGGATCGAGGGCACGCGCAGGCTCACGTTGCCCATGTCGGTCGAGCCGGTCAGCTCGGTGGGCAGCACACCCTGCGGCGCCACGACGCGCCCGCGCGATGCGAGCGCCTCGGCGTAGCGAGCAGCCAGTGCCATGTTGTTGCGCATCGGCAGGTAGAGCGGCACGACGTCCCAGGTGGGCTCGGCGCGGGTGCCGGTGGCCTCGGCGGCCGCCGCGAAGATCGCCGCGGCCCGCTCGGTCAGCGCGCTGATGCCCTCCACCGACCGGCTGCGCAGATAGAAGAAGCCGGCGCTGCGGTCGGGCACGATGTTGGGCTTGCTGCCTCCGTCGGTGATGATCCCGTGCACCCGGTCACCCGGCAGGATGTGCTGGCGCAGCTGGGCGATCGACTGGTAGGCGGTGACCAGCGCGTCCAGGGCGTTGCGTCCCATGAACGGCAGCGCCGCCGCATGCGCCGCCCGCCCCTGGTAGGCGATCTCGACGGTGCGCACCCCGAGCCACTCGTGAGCCACCGCGTCCGCGCCGAAGGGGTGCAGCATGATCGCGGCGTCGCAGTCGTCGAACACCCCGGCCCGGGCGAGGTGCTCCTTGCCGCCGCCACCCTCCTCGGCCGGGCAGCCCACCAGGCGCACCGACCCCTCGAGGTCCCCGGCCACGTCGGCGCAGGCCAGGAACGCCCCCACCGCGGTCGCCGCGATCACGTTGTGGCCGCAGGCGTGGCCGATGTCGGGCAGCGCGTCGTACTCCGCGCAGATAGCCACCCGCGGGCGCCCTGTGCCGACCTCGGCGGTGAAGGCGGTGTCGAGCCCGCCGGCGGGACGCGCGACCTCGTGACCGGCCGCACCCAGCAGCCGCGTGATCGCCTCGACGGCGTGGTGCTCGGCGAACAGCAGCTCCGGGTTGGCGTGGAGGTCATGGGACAGCGCCACGAGGTCGGCGGCGCGCCCGGTCACCGCGGCCTCGGCGGCCCCGGCGAGGTCTCCGGGGGCGCCGGCGTGGCCGCTGCGCACCGGCTCGGCCGAGGCCAGCGCCTGCTCGACGGCTGCGAACGTGGCCTCCAGCCACGCGCTGTGGGCGGGGGGTGGGGCCGGATCGCTCATGCGCGTGACCCTAGCGGTCCGGTGTCACGGGCGGCCAGCACGCCCGTGAGCACCGTGACCGCGTGCCCGCCGAGCCACACCCGGTGGCCGGCGAGGCGGCACCACACCGTGCCGGCGCGCGGGGAGCGCTGGAGCGCCACGAGCTCGGTGCGCTGCAGGCGGGCCGCCCAGTGCGGCGCGAGCGTGGCGTGAGCACTGCCGGTCACCGGGTCCTCGTCGACGCCGACCGCGGGGGCGAAGACCCGCGAGACCAGATCGGCTGCCGGCGCATCCGCCCGGTCGGCGACACCGGCGCCGGCCTCGCCGTGGCCGATGCCGCCGGTGGTGCTCTGGCCCGCGCCGGTCTCGCCGGCAGCGGTGACGATCACCGCTCGTGCAGCGAGCTCGCCCAGGGCGGTCAGGTCGGGCTCCAGGCCATCCACGGTGGCCACGTCAGCGACCTCCACCAGCCAGTCGCCCTCCTCGGAGCGCCCGACCACCTGCCCTGGCACGCCCAGGGCGCTCAGCAGGCCCTCGGGGGCGGGTGCGGGGCGCGCCGGTCGCTCCGGGAAGTCCAACCAGATCCGCGGGGGAGCGCCCGTCGGGGCGTCGTGATCGGGCTCACGGTGGCACACCAGGGGACACGCCGCGGTGTGGAACACCACCGGTTGGTGGGGCTCGGCGAGCCCGCGCTCCCACAGCAGGTGCGCGGCGGCAAGCGTCGCGTGGCCGCACAGGGTCACCTCGGTGGTCGGGGTGAACCAGCGCAGCCGCCAGCCGTGCTGCTCGGGCCAGCAGAACGCGGTCTCGCTGTGGCGCAGCTCGGCGGCCACCTGCTGCATCCAGGCCACCGACGCTGCCGCGTCAAGCAGGCACACACCCGCCGGGTTGCCGGCGAAGGGCTGCGCGGTGAACGCGTCGACGACCGCGATCGGCGGCCTGGCATCGGGTGCGGCGGGCACGGGCGCTGGCTTCGGCGCTCGGGCGTCGGCCGGCTCGGCTAGCGCCGCATCTGTCGACCGGTGACCTCGCGGGGGGTGATCCGCACCCAGTCGACCTGCCCGTCGACCGCCCACGGATGCAGCCCGAGGCCGTAGAGCCGCTCGAGCTCGGCCGCGTCGGTGACCAGCTCGGCGGAGCCGCGCACGACCACGCTCCATCCGCCGCGGGCGTCGTCGAAGCCGTCGATCTCGTAGACGACCTCGGCGGCCTGCGCCGCCGCACCCAGCTTCGATCCGGGACCGGTGCGGAACACCACGGTGCGCTGGTCAACCCCGTGGGTGATCGGCAGCAGGTGCGGCGAGCCCTCGAGGCAGAACGCGAGCCGACCGACGGTGTGCTCGGCCAGCAGCTGCCAGCACTCGTCCACTGGCATCGAGGCAAGGTCGCGCTTGGGGTTGGTGGTCTCGGCGTTGCGCATAGGTGCTCCTGCCGGCGTCGAGGACACGGTCAGCCTAGTCCGCGTCGCGGTCGGCGAGGCTGCTGCTCGCCGCCGCGGCCGAGGGGCGCGCTGGCGGAGGCGGACGGGAATCGAACCCGCCGCACCGCGTTGCGGTGCCACCGGCTTTGAAGGCCGGGGGGCCCACCAGGTGCCCAGACGCCTCCTCGGCGCGCCACGCTACCGGCCGGGCAGCCGTCCAGCGGGGGTGCGCAGGCTCGCGGCGTCAGCGGCGGCGCTGCCCTGCAGCCAGCCGCCGTCGTGGCCCACGTGCAGGCGACGCCGCACCGCATCGGGGAAGGTCGCAGCCAGGGTCTCCTCGGCGCGGTCCTGACGCTGCCGCAGCACCGGCAGGACCCGCGCATCCTCGGCCGAGGCCGCACGCGCCTCGGCCCGCTCGGCCGCTTCGAGGCGCTCGTGGATGCGGGTGGCGAACCCCAGCAGGAACGCCCTACGAAACGCCTTGGTGCGCGAGCGTCCGGTGCCGTCACGGCGCCCACCCTGGCGCCCGAGCGCAGCGGTGGCCTGCGCCAGCAGGGAGGTCGACAGCAGCTCCACCGCGTCGAGGTCGCGTGCGTCACCGGCGACGGTGACCCAGCCGAGGTCGCGGGTGCTGACCGCCGCGCAGCCGTTGGTGCTGGCCACCGCCCCCACGATCTGCGCCTTCGCCGCGACATAGGGATCGTGCAGCAGCACACGTCGCAGCGCCGCGCGCCGGCCCGTGGTGTCGCCAGTGTCGGCGGTCACCAGCGCAGCGTCGATGGCGTGGCGGGCGAGCAGCTGCTGGGCCTTGGCGGTCAGCGCCTCGGCCTCGTGGGAGAACGCGGTCGACTCGGCCTTGGCCAGCAGGGCGCGCACACGGGTCAGCACACGCCCGTCAAGCGCCTCGTCGGTGGCGGTGGGCGGTGCGGGCTGCCCGCGCTCGGGCGGCGGGCTGCTCCCCGGCGGTGGGATCGTCTGCGGCACGGCCGGCAGCGCGCCGAGCGCACACCACAGGGTCACCGCCCGCATCAGCTCCTCGGGGGCGTCGGCGCGCAGCGCGCCCTCCGCGGCAGCGTCGACGCGACCGGCGGTGGCGGCAAGGTCGTCGAGCTCGGCGGCCCAGCGCCCATCCATCGCCAGCCCGGCGGCGCGCTGCTGCTGCGCCTGTGCCAGCGCTACGCGCGCCGCCAGCCTCGCGTGGCGCGCCGAGAGGGTGCGCCCCACCACGTGCAGCAGCGCCGCCGGGTTCCAGCCGCGCGCCCACAGCCCGGCCACGGCGTCGGCGAGCCGCCGATCGAGCGCCGCAGCGGCGGCGCTGCCGTGCGCGGCCAGCTCCCCGGCAGCGCGGTCGTGGTGCGACCGGGAGCTGGTCCACCACCGCTGGGCGTCGGCCAGCAGGGCCTGGAGGTCGGGGTGCTCGGCGTCATCGCGCATCGACGGCAGTGTGACGTCGGCGGTGCGCGACCGCCCCGAGGGCCCCGCCCAACCTGTGGACAGCGCCGTGCCAGGCGACCAGGGCGCCGCACGGGCGCGCTCACGCGTAGAGCGCGGCGATCTCGTCGGCGAAGGTCTCCGCGATCTGCCCCCGGCGCGGCTTCATCGTGGGGGTCAGCTCGTCGAGGGCGTGGCGGAAGTCGCGCCCGAGGATGCGGAACTCGCGGATGGACTCGGCCTGGGAGACCGACGCGTTGGCCGCCTCGACCGCCCCGGCGATCTCCGCGCGAACGCGCTCGTGGCCACGCAGCTCGCGTGCGTCGCCGGTGAGGCCCTCGTCCGCGGCGAAGGCTCGCAGCGCGTCCTCGTCCAGGGTGATCAGCGCGCCGACGAAGGGCCGGCCGTCGCCGACCACGACGACGTGGGAGACCAAGGGGTGGGCGCGGATCGCCTGCTCGAGGGGCGCCGGGGCGACGTTCTTGCCGCCGGCGGTGACGATCAGCTCCTTCTTGCGCCCGGTGATCCACAACGCCCCGTGCGCGTCGAGCTCGCCGAGGTCGCCGGTGTGCAGCCAGCCGCTGTCGTCGAGGACCTCGGCGGTTGCGGCGGGGTCGCGGTGGTAGCCGCGGAAGACGTTCTCGCCGCGCACCAGCACCTCGCCATCGTCGGCGATCGCGATCTCCACACCCGGCAGGGGAACGCCGACGCTGCCCGGCCGCAGGTCGTCGGGCCGGTCGAAGGTGCAGGCCGGACCCGTCTCGGTGAGCCCGTAGCCCTGCCCGACGACGATGCCGGCGGCCGCAAAGAAGTGCGACAACCGCGTCTCGAGCGGCGAGCCTCCCGAGACGACGACCTCGAGGCGTCCGCCGACGGCCTGCCGCAGACGCCGGTAGACGAGCGCGTCGGCCAGGCGCAGGCGCAGACGCAGCAGCGGCCCGACCTCCTGGGAGGCGCCGGCCTCGACCGCTGCCCGGTCGGCGACGTCGAAGACGATGCGGCGCCAGCCGGTCGCCTGGGCGCGGGCGCCGTCGTAGAGCTTCTCGAGCACGCGCGGCACGGTGAGCAGGAACGTCGGCTGCAGCTCGGTGAGGTCGTCCCGCAGCGACTGCACCGAGCGGGCGTAGGCCACCGTCACGCCCTGCTCGAGGCACCCGAACTGCACTAGGCGGGTGAAGACGTGGGCCAGCGGCAGGAACAGCACGGTCGAGGCCTCGGGGTTGCGGAAGGCTGCCTCGATCGCGACGAGCGACTGCCGGACCGTCCACAGGAGGTTGCGGTGGGTGAGCACGCAGCCCTTCGACGTGCCGGTCGTGCCGGAGGTGTAGACGATCGAGGCGACGTCGTCGGCGGTGATCGTCGCGCGGCGACGCTCGACCTCCTCGCGGTCGGCGTCGCTGGCGCCCTCGGCGAGCCGTCCGAGCGCGCCATCGTCGAGGACGAGGACCTCGCCGTCCCAGGCGAGGGGCGCACGGGCCTCGGTGACGCGCCCGGCGAGGTCGGCGTGCTCGACGAGGACGAGCGCGATGTCGGCATCATCGAGGATGCGGGCGCACCGCCGCGGGGAGTCGGTCTCGTAGATCGGCACGGTCACCGCCCCGACCGAGAGGATCGCGAGGTCGACGACGGTCCAGTCCAGACGCGTGGAGCTCATGATGCCGACCGTGGCGCCGGGCTCGACGCCGCGGGCGACGAGCCCGGCGGCGAGCGCGGCGACGCGGTCGGCGAGCTCGCGCCAGGTCACGCTCGCCCAGCGCTGACCGTCGTGATGCACGGCGATCGCGGTGTCCTCGCTGGCCCGGCGCCAGAGGGTCGAGGTCAGGTGCTCCTCGGTCCCCACGGGCACGGGTTCCTCGCCGCTCACCTGCTGCATGTCGTGCCCTTGTCCCCTGGGCGCCCCGCCCAGCCCGGTGGCGCGTCGCGTCCTCTCGAGCCAAGCACCCTAGCGCCGACCGCGCCAAGACCTGCGCGCACAGGGGGGCAGGCCGCCCGTGCGGGCCGCGGCGCTGCTGGTGACCGTCGCTGGGTAGGCTGGGCACCATGGAACGAGTCCACTGGATCGCCCAGCCCGCCGCGCTTCGCGACCCCGTGCTGATCGTGGCCCTCGAGGGCTTCGTCGACGCCGGATCGGTCGCCTCGAGCGCGGCGATGTTCCTGCGGCACCGCTGGAAGTCCGAGCCCGTGGCCCGCTTCGACCGGGACACGTTCCTGGACTTCCGCGCGCGCCGGCCGAGCGCGGTGATCGACGGCGGCCGCCTGCGGCGCCTCGACTGGCCCGACCTGGAGCTGCTGGCCGCCCAGGTGCCCGAGGCGTCGCAGGACGTGCTGTTCCTCATCGGGCCCGAGCCCGACATGCGGTGGCATACCTTCGTCGAGGAGGGCGCCGACCTCGCCCAGCGCCTGGGCGTCACCCACATGATCGGGTTGGGCGCCTACCCGGCGGCAGCGCCGCACACGCGTCCCACCGAGGTCGTGGCCGCTGAGAACGCCGTCGCGGACGGGCTGGCCCCCGACGTGCCACGGGTCAAGGGCTACACCGGCCCGGTCGGCGCCGACCTGGCCCTCCATCTGGCGTTCGCCGATCGCGGGCTGCCCTCGGTGGGCCTGTGGGCCGAGGTGCCCCACTACATCGCGCAGAACCCCTACCCGCCGGGGTCGCTGGCGATGGTGCGGCTGCTCGCCGACGTGCTCGGCGTGACCATCGACACCACCGAGCTCGAGTCCGCGGCGTCGCTGCACCGCGAGCAGGTCGACGAGGCCGTCGCCGAGTCCGACGAGGCCGCCGAGGTGGTGCAGGCGCTCGAGGAGCAGGCCGACGCCGAGGACGATGAGGACGAGGACGTCCCCTCCGGCGACGACCTGGCCCAGGAGATCGAGCGCTACCTGCGCGACACCTAGCAGCGCGACACCGACGGGCGGGTGCGTCCTGTCGCAGGGCCACCGCGTCACGGTGGCCCTGTTGCCTCGTTGGTGCTAGCCACCGCCGGCGCGGCGCTGGTTGAACAGCCGCACCGTCCCGTGCGCCACGGGCGCGCCGTGCTCGTCGGTGACCGCGACCTCCCACAGCTGCAGGGTGCGACCGGTGCGCACCGGCTCGGCGGTGAAGGTCAGCGTCGTGCCGGCTGACACCGCGTGCAGCATCTCGGTGTGGTTGGTGATGCCCATCGCCGCGCCCTCGCCGTCCAGCGCCAGCCAGGCCCCGATGCTGGCGACCGTCTCGATCACCGAGGCGTACACGCCGCCGTGCACCACGCCGGTGGGCTGGTGGTGGCGCTCGTCGACCCGCAGCCTGGCCACGACGCGCCGAGGACCCGCCTCGACGTACTCGGTGCCCAGCAGCGCGTCGAAGGGGCTGTGCAGCCCCTGCAGCGACGCGGTCGCGGCCGCAGCGCCCGCGGGCTCCTCGTCACCGCGCTGGCGCGTGGCCGGATCGCTGGGCTGCTGGTCCATGACCGCTCCTCGCACAGACGATGACCCGACCGCACGGCACACGCCGAGCGGGACCGCCTCGCGCGTGCCGGTCGGGCGCTGCGGGGCCGTGTGGGCCGCCCGCTGATGCGGGGAAGCCTAGGGGAGGCCCGGCGCGTTGACACCTCCCGGGCACCGCCCCGGCAGCCCCGGCACCGCCCCGGCAGCGCCGGCGGCGCCGCGACCAGCACGACGCAACGCCAGCCACGCCAGCCACGACAGCGACCGCGAGGAGCACGCCACGATGGCCTCCACCGACACCAGCCGCAGCACCGCCCAGGCAGCGCCGGTCGAGACGACCGCCGAGCGCTTCGACACCGACGTCGTCGAGGCGAGCCACACCCGGCCGGTCGTGGTGGACTTCTGGGCGCCCTGGTGCGGACCCTGCCACCAGCTCGCTCCGCTGCTGGAGCGCGTCGCAGCCCGCTACGGCGACCACGTCGACACCGTCAAGCTGAACATCGACGAGGCCCCGCGCATCGCCCAGCGCTTCGGGATCCAGGGGATCCCCGCCCTCAAGGCGTTCCGCGGCGGGCAGGTCGTCGACGAGCGCACCGGCGTGCCCAGCGAGCAGGCGCTGGCCGACCTGTTCGCCGGCCTGGTGCCAAGCGTCGCCGATCAGCTCACCACCCAGGCGCAGCAGGCCGGCGACGACGACGAGCGCGAGCGGCTGCTGCGCGAGGCGCTGGCCTCCGAGCCGGGCCACCGCGACGCGATCGTCGCGCTCGCTCGGCTGCTGTCGCAGCGGGGTGATGCCCAGGAGGCGCTGGGCCTGCTCGATCGGGTCGCGCCCGACGAGGAGGTCGCCCGACTGCGCGCCGAGCTCGACCTCGCCGGCGCTCGCCGTGACGCGGCCACGCGCGAGGCGTTGATCGACCGCGCAGCCCGCGGTGAGCCCGAGGCGGCACTGGAGCTCGGGCGCGCGCTCGCCGCCGACGGCGACCACGCCGAGGCGCTCGAGCACCTGCTCACCGCGGTTGCGCACCCCGCCACGCGGGAATCAGCCAGACAGGGGGTGCTGGAGGTGTTCGCGGTGCTCGGCGACGACCACGAGCTCACGCGCCAGACACGCCCCCGGCTGGCGCGCGCGCTGTTCTGACACGCTGACCCGCGCGCGGAGCGGACCGGCCCGCAAGCCCGATCCGAGCCGAGGAGCTGCGATGAACGACCCGCAGATCGACCAGACGCCCAGCGGCCTGGCCGTGGTGCGCCAGCCCGAGGGCGGGCAGGCGCCCGCGGAGGACCAGCAGCACGGCGACGCCGAGGAGCAGGCCTCGGTCAGCGAGCCCGGCAAGCTCATGCGCATCGCCATCATGCTGCGCGAGCTCCAGGAGGAGGTCCGCCGCGCTGACGTCGACGAGGCCGCCCGCGACCGTCTGCGCACCGTCCACGGGCGCGCCGTGGAGGCGCTGCGCAGCGTGCTGTCCGGTGAGCTGCGCGACGAGCTCGACGAGCTGTCCCCGCCACTGCCGGCTGACAAGACCCCCTCGGAGAGCGAGATCCGGGTGGCCCAGGCCCAGCTCGTGGGATGGCTCGAGGGCCTGTTCCAGGGCATCCAGGCCGCGATCGTCACCCAGCAGGCGGCGGCGCGCCAGCAGCTGGAGCAGATGCGCCAGCACGGCCTCCCACAGGGTCAGGCCGGCCAGCAGCGCGGCGACCCGGGTGCCGGGCAATACCTCTGAGCCGCTCCCGGTCGCGGGGTGACCGCCGGCTCGGCGCGCGCCCCGCCGCGCCCCGCACGGACCACCCGGGTGCGGCCGACCGCCGCGGCGGTCAGCGCCCCCCGGCGACCAGGCGGCGCGCCGGGCTGCTCGTCTGGCGTCGATGGCGATAGGCCCAGGCCGCGACGCCGGCGGCGCCTAGGGCACCGGCTCCGACCAGCGCCGCCCCGTTGGGGCGCGGCAGCTGCTCCAGGCGCTGTCGCAGCGCCACCCGCCGACGGAACTCGCGGATCGTCCAGCCGCGCTCCTCGGCGACCGCGCGCAGCTCGCGGTCGGGGTTGACCGCGACCGGATGGCCCACGGCCTCCAGCAGCGGTACGTCGGTGATCGAGTCCGAGTACGCGAAGCTCGCCGCGAGGTCGTAGCCGTGGCGGGCAGCCTCGGCCTGGATGGCCTCGGCCTTGTGCTCGCCGTAGCAGTAGAACTCCAGCGTGCCGTCGTAGCGGCCCTCCTCGTCCACGCCAGCGCGCGTGGCGAGCACCCCGGGAACGCCCAGGTGGTCAGCGAGCGGCTCGACGACCTCCTCGCCGGCCGAGGACACCAGGTAGAGGGCACGCCCGGCGCGACGGTGGAGCTCGAACAGGTCGAGGGCCTCGGCGTAGACCAGCGGGTCGATCACCTCCCGCAACGTCTCGCGCACCAGCCGCCGCACCCGCTGCGCCTCCCAGCCGTGCATGACGTCGAGCATCGCGGTGCGTGAGCGCTCCATGCGGTCGGCGTCGGCGCCGAGCAGCTGGAACACCAGCTGCCCATAGGCGCCGCGCAGCGCCGCGCCGGCGGTCAGCAGCCCCTCGCGACGCAGCGGCCCGCCGAACGCCAGCGCCGACGACTTGGCGATGACCGTCTTGTCCAAGTCGAAGAACGCGCCGGCAGGTGGCCCGCCGGCACGCGGGGGCATGAGCTCGACATCCAGCTCGGGATGCATGAACGCGCTGGCGCCAGCGGCGGTCGGGTCGTGCTGCGAGCGCCGCTCGTGGGCTGACGGCTCCTGCGACGGCCCCTCGCGGGGCCCTGCCGAGGACGCGTGCACGGGTCCCCTTCCTGTCATCGGCACGCGAGCGGTGCGTCGCCATCGAGCGTACCGGTTGTCCACAGGCAGGTGGAGCGCCCAGCTTGGCTGCTCGGGCAGCGCCCGTACCGTCGGCCAGGGCGATGCGGGGAGGTGCGATGGGCAGCGGCACGGCCGGCACGACCGTCGGCGTGGCACTGGGACCACCGGTGTCCGACGAGGTCACCGCGTTCGTCGAGGCCGAGGCGGGCTGGCGCGTGGTCGGCGCCGAGGGGCCACCGCGCCCGCTGCTGGTCCTCGCCGACCGGGTCCTGGCGGCAGCCCCCACCGTGGTGATCTGCGACGGCACGCCCGAGCCCGCCCACGAGCGCGAGCTGCTGGCCCAGGGCGCCCTCGACGTGATCGGCTGGCCGGCCGACCGGCACCGGCTGCTCCAGGCCCCGGCGCGGGTGCGCGCGGTCGGCGGGGGCCGGCCCGTGCCGACGCTGCACGTGGCCGGGGCCGGTGGCGGGGTGGGCACCACCACCGTGGCGCTCGCGCTGGCCGGGCTGCTGGCCTGGCCGGGCCTGCGGGTCGTGGCCGTGCTCGGGCCGGGGGCGGTGCTGGCCGGCGTGCCGACGTGGCAGGGGCCCGGTGCGGCCGAGGTCGCCGCGCTCCCCACGGCCGAGGCCGCCGCCGAGGTCGCCGCCCTGTGCCGGCCCGCGCCGGGCCTGCACGGCCTCGGGCTGCTCGGCGGGCTGTGGCCGGGCGCTGCGATCCCCGACACCGCCGGCTGGCCGGTCGACGCGGTGGTGATCGACCGCGGGGTCGCCGCCGCCCCCGCGCCCGCCGCCGCCTTCGACGCGGCGCCCCTGCCGGAGACGGGCAGCCACACCGGCGTCGACGTGGTCGTCGTCGGCGCCGACGTGCGCTGCCACCTCGCCGCAGCGATGCAGGCCCCGGTGGTGCTGGTCGGCGAGGGGCCGCTGGCACCGCGGCAGGTCGCAGCGCTCCTCGGACGCCCGCCCGCGGTCACGCTGCCGCGCTCGGCGCGGGTCGCGCGCGCCGGGGCGCTGGGCCGCGTGCCGGCCGCGCTGCCCGGTCGCTGGCTGCGCGAGCTCCGCCGGGGCCTGCCGCGCCTGCTGTCGCGCTCCACCGACGCGCGGACGGTCGGCACGGGGCCGCTGCTCGGCGGTGACGAGGCGGCGGGCGTGGCCGGCGTCGCAGGCCACCACGGGTCGAGCGCGTCGGGCGCGTCGGGTGGGTCGGATGCTCGGCAGGATCCGCAGGGGCCGAGGTCATGAGCGCGATGCGTCAGACGCCGCTGCCCGAGGGCGAGGCGCAGCTGGCCCGCGTGCGCCGCCGCGTCGCCGATGACGCCGAGCTGGCAGCCGGGCCGGCGTCGCTGGCGGCGGTGCGCTCGGCGGTGGCCCGAGCGCTGCGCGACGAGGGGCTGGTGCTCGCACCCGACGCGCTGGCCGAGCTCACCCGCGAGCTCGCCGACGCGCTGGCCGGCCTCGGACCGATCCAGCCGCTGCTGCGCGACCCGGCCGTCACCGACGTGATGGTCAACGGGCCCCACGAGGTGTGGGTCGAGCGCGCCGGGCGCCTCGCTCGCCGTCCCGAGCGCTTCCCCGACGCCGCCGCGCTGCTGGAGGCCGTGCGGCGCGTGATCGGCCCGCTCGGGCTGCGGCTGGACCGCGCCCAGCCGTTCGTGGACGCCCGCCTGCCAGACGGCAGCCGGCTGCACGCGCTCCTGCCGCCGCTGGCGCCGGCGGGCCCGCTGGTGACCATCCGCAAGTTCGGGGCGGCACCACCGGACTGGGACGGCCTCGCCTCCTCTGGCAGCGTGCCCGCCGAGGCGGCTGCGCTGCTGCGCGCCGCGGTGGCGGAGCGCCGAGCGCTGGTGGTGTGCGGGCGCACCGGCACCGGCAAGACCACCCTGCTGGGGCTGCTGCTCGGCGACGTGGGCGACGACGAGCGGGTGGTCGTCATCGAGGACGCCGCCGAGCTGCGGGCTGCCTGCCCGCACGTGGTGCGCCTGGAGACGCGCCCGCCCAACGCCGAGCGCGCCGGCGAGGTCACCCTGCGCGACCTCGTGCGCCAAGCGCTGCGCATGCGCCCCGAGCGCATCGTGGTCGGCGAGGTGCGCGGCGTTGAGCTCGCCGAGGTCCTGACCGCGCTGGCCACCGGCCACGAGGGCTGCATGACCACGCTGCACGCACGTGCGGCCGACGAGGCGCTGGTGCGCCTGGAGAGCCTCGCGCTGCTCGCCGGCCTGCCGCTGGCCGCGGCACGCAGCCAGCTCGCGGTCGCCCTCGACCTGCTGGTGGTGCTCGGACGCAGCCCGGACGGCCGCCGTGGGGTGACCCAGATCGCCGAGGTCGAGGCCCCCACCGGCAGCGGTCCGCTCACCGCGCGTGACCTGTGGCGGCGAGAGCGGTGGGGGTGACCCGTCGGCGAGCACCGCGCACCGCTGAGGTCATCGACGCCAGCGCGCTCGTCGAGCTGCGCGCCGCGCTGGTGGCCGGTGCGAGCCCGGCTGCCGCGCTCGCCGCCGCCGCGCAGCCACGGCTGCCGAGCCTGTCGCGCGCGCTGCGGCTGGGCACCCCGCTGGGGCGCGTCGCCGCCGAGCTCGCCACCGGCGACGCCCGCGCCGACCTGCTGGTGCGCGCCCTGGCCGTGGCCGAGCACGCGGGCGCCGGCGCGGTCGACGCGGTCGATCAGGTGCGTCGCGCCACCCGCGAGGAGCGGGCGGTGGCCCGGCTGCTGGCCGCGCGCACCACCCAGGCGCGAGGCACCGCGGTGGTCTTGACCGTGCTGCCCGCTGGCGTGGTCGCGCTGCTGACGGTGCTGGGCGGTGCGCCGCTGGCCTACTACGCCACCCCGTGGGGCTGGGTCACCGGCCTGCTCGCACTGGCGCTGGGCGGCGGCGGCTTGCTGGCCGCCCGCGCGCTCGTGGCGCGCGCCGGCGCCGCCGCTGCGCGCGCCGATCCGCTGGTCGGTGATCCGCCGCCGCGCCGCGTGGGCCGCGCCGTCTGGCTGCTGGCGCCGGCAGTGGTGGCGGCAGCCTGGATCGGGGGGCTTGGAATCGCGCTGATCGTGGCCGGCGCCGGCGCGGCACTGGCCCTGCGACGGCCAGCCGCGCCGACCGCCGAGGCCGGCGGCGCCGCCGAGGCCATCGAGCTCGTCGGTGTGGCGCTGCGCGCTGGGCTCCCACCGGTGGCGGCGCTGGCCGCGACCGCGACGGTCGCGCCCCCGCTGGCACGCCCGCACCTGGCGACCGCGGCGCGGCGGTTGCGCACCGGACGCCCGACGGGCGAGGCGCTGGCCGACACGCCGCTGGCGGCCCTCGGCGCGGTCCTGGCGGCGGGGGAGCGGTGGGGCGCCCCATCGGGCGATGCCCTGGCGGACCTCGCCGACGAGCTGCGCGCCGACCGGCGGGCCGCCGCCGAGCACGCCGCCGAGCGCGCCCAGCTCCTGCTGATCTTCCCGACGACGCTGCTGACGCTGCCGGCCTTCGCGCTGGCGCTGCTGCCGCCGATGCTGTGGCGGGCCCTCGACGGGCTCGGCAGGATCCTCGCCTGACGCGGCGATACGCCTGCAGGCGCCTGCGCCCGGGGCCAGCCCGACCCACAGGGAAGCCAGGAAGCAGTCACGCACGCTAGGATCCTGGCATGCTCGGTGGGCAGATCCGACGACGGCGCGTGCAGCGCGGGCTCAGCCAGGCCCAGCTCGCGGCGCGTGCCGGCGTCAGCCGCCAGCTCGTCGGATCGGTCGAGGCCGGTCGGCACCTCCCGCGCGTCGACGCTGCCGCGCAGCTCGCCCGCGCGCTCGACACCACCGTCGAAGCCCTCCTCGCTCCCGCCACCGAGCCGGTCGCCAGCGCCACCGGCAACCGGTTGGCTCCCGGAGCGACGGTGCGCGTCGGCCGCGTCGGTGAGCGACTGGTGGCCGCACCCGCAGCGCCAGCCGGCGAGCGCTGGGAGCCCGCCGACGCAGTGGTGGGCGAGGAGGGCCTCGAGCTCCTGCCCGGCGCTGATCCCGGCACGGTGATCCTGGGGTGCGACCCGGCGCTGGGGCTGGTGGAGCGCCTCATCGTCGAGCGCGGAGGACCGCGCGTCCTGGCGGTGGCCGCCCCGACCGCCACGGCCGTGGCCGCGCTGGCCGATCGGCGAGCGCACGCCGGCCTGGTGCACGGTCCCGCCGAGCGCCTGCCGCAGCCACCGGTGCCGGTGCGCCGCCAGCACCTGGCCCGCTGGCGCGTCGGGCTGGCCGCGCCGGTGGAGCGCTCCGGCGCCTGGTGGCAGGAGGCCCTGGCAGGGCGCGCGCGGGTCGCCCAACGCGAGCCGGAGGCCAGCAGCCAGACCGCGCTGGTCGGCGCCGTCACGCGTCTCGGGGGCACGCCGCCTCCCGGACCCCGTGTCGCCGGCCATCTCGAGGCGGCGGCCGCCTCGGCGCGCGAGGGGATCGTGTCGGTGACCATCGAGCCGGCCGCCACCGCGGCCGGGCTCGCCTTCCACCCGCTCGAGGAGCACCACGCGCAGCTGTGGATCGCCGAGGAGCACGCCGACGACGCCGGGCTGGCCGCGCTGGGCGAGGTGCTGCGCTCGGCCGGGTTCCGCCAGCGCATCGCCGCCATCGGCGGCTACGACCTCACCGACGTCGGCCAGAGGATCACGCCATGAGGCACCTGCTGGGTCCCCGCACTCAACCGCTCGCGGCCCCGCCCGCGCGGTCCACCGCCCTGCTCGTGGCCCTGCTCGCGGCCTCCGTGCTGCTCACCGGCTGCGCCGCCGGCAACCCCACGGGTGAGTCGCCCGGCGATCGCGAGGACCCCGAGGAGGGAGCCTCCCTGGACGAGGCCGCCGACACCGACCTCGTGGTGGGCGCAGCCGCTGATCTGCGACCCGCCTTCGAGGACCTCGGCGAGCAGCTCACCGCCCAGACCGGCATCGACGTGGCGTTCGTGTTCGGCTCGTCGGGTCAGCTCGCCCAGCAGGCCATCGAGGGCGCGCCGGTGGACGTGTACGCCTCGGCCAACGTCGACTACGTCGAGGCGGTGCTCGACAGCGGTCGCGGCGATCCCGACAGCCAGCAGACCTACGCGCAGGGGCGGATCGTCATCTGGACGCGCGCCGAGGCGGACCAGCACTGGACCGACCTCCACGAGCTCGCCGACGCCGAGGCGGGTGCCGAACCGCTGGCCATCGCCAACCCCGAGCACGCGCCCTACGGCAGGGCCGCCCAGGAGGCCCTCGCATCCACCGGCGTGTGGGACGAGGCGCAGCCGCGCCTGGTCTACGGCGAGAACATCGCCGACACCCACCGCCTGGCGGCCAGCGGCAACGCCGACGCGGCCATCACGGCGCTGTCGCTGGCCCTGGCCGCTGACCTCGACGCGTCAGCGGCCGCCTCCGAGGCCGGCGCGTGGACCCTCATCGACGCCGAGGCCCACGAGCCGCTGCAGCAGGACCTCGTCGTGACCGCCGAGGACCCGGCCCGAGCCGAGCGCGCGGAGGCGTTCGTCGACCTGGTTGGCAGCGACGAGGGCCGCGCCACCATGCGCGACTACGGCTTCCTACTGCCCGGCGAGGACCCACCCCCGGCCTGGGAGGAGTAGGCGTGGAGGCGTTCGCCGAGGTCGACTGGTTCCCGCTGTGGCTGTCGCTGCGCGTGGCGACGCTGGCGACCGTGGTGACCACCGTCGTCGGGGTGGCGGGCGCCTACGCGCTGGCGCGCACGCACTTCCCCGGCCGCGGCCTGGTCGAGGCGCTGGCCAGCCTGCCGATCGTGCTGCCGCCGACCGTGCTGGGCTACTACCTGCTGGTGCTGATCGGTCGGGACTCGCCGATCGGGCAGGCCTGGGAGGCCCTGACCGGCAGCCCGCTGGTGTTCACCTGGCAGGCCGCGGTCCTGGCCGCCGCCGTGGCCAGCCTCCCCTTCTGCCTGCGCACCGCGCGCGCGGCCTTCACCGCCGTGGACACGCGCTACGAGGAGGCCGCGCGCGTCGCCGGTCTACCCGAGTGGCGCATCGCCGTGACGGTCACCCTGCCGCTGGCCGCACGCGGCGTCATCGCGGGGATCACCCTCGCGTTCGCCCGCGCGCTCGGTGACTTCGGCACCACGGTGATGGTCGCCGGCAACGTCCCCGGGCGCACCCAGACCATGCCGATCGCGGTGTTCGACCGCGTGCAGGCGTTCGACTACGCCTCCGCCGGGGTGCTCGCCGGCGTCCTGGCGGCCGTGGCGATCGTGGTGCTGCTGGTGGTGCGCCGCCTCGAGCGGAGCACCCTGTGAGCGCCAGCGACCCCCATGAGCGCACCCACGTGGCACCCGAGACCCTGACGCTTGCGCTGCACCACCGGGTGGGCGCGTTCAGGCTGGACGTCGACGTGGCCGTGCCGCCAGGATTGGCGGTGCTGTTCGGACCCTCGGGCGCGGGCAAGTCGCTGACGCTGCGCCTCGTCGCCGGCCTCGACGCCCCCGTGCGGGGGCGCATCACCCTCGGCGACACCGTCCTGGTCGACACCGACCGCGGGCACTTCCTGGCACCGCAGCAGCGGCGCCTCGGCGTGGTGTTCCAGGAGCACCGCCTGCTGCCCCATCGCACCGCCCTGGCCAACGTGGCGCTGGCAGTGCGCGAGGGCGATCGCGCGGCGCGGCGCGAGGCGGCCCACGCGCTGCTCGAGCAGGTCGACGCGGCCGAGCTCGCCGGCCGTCGCCCCGCCGCACTGTCCGGTGGCCAGCGCCAACGGGTGGCGCTCGCTCGGGCGCTGGCCGGTCGCCCGCGGCTGCTGCTGCTCGACGAGCCCTTCAGCGCCCTCGACCAGCCGGTGCGCCGACGGCTGCGCGGGCTGGTCCGTGACCTCGTCGACGCCGCGGGCGTGCCGGCGGTGTTCGTCACCCACGACCGCGCCGAAGCGCTCGCACTCGCCGACCACGTGGTGCGCGCCGAGCACGGCGCCATCACGCGGGTGGCCACCGGCGACGACGCGGCCGCGCTGCTCGACGAGCCCTAGCACCGCGCCCATCACCCCCGGCTCCCACCAGCTCACCGGCCGGGAGGCCGACGGCGCGCAGTCAGGCGCGGCGAGGCTCGCGACCCGGCACGAAAGGACCATCCGGCCCCCTCGCCGATCCCGAACGGCCACTGGTGCGCCGAGCGCATCCCTGCTTGGCTACGGTCGACTCGATCTCTCTCGGCAGGGATCGACCCTGATGGGGATCCGAGCGGGAAGTGCCTTGAGCGTCCCCGCAGCAGGAGGTGAGGCCGTGTGACCTCAGCCTCGTCGCGCGCGACCCAGCCAGACGTGCGCACCGCCGAGCAGCAGCAGCTGCTCCAGCAGCAGCTCGACCGCACCGTCGAGGAGCTGGCCTGCCAGGCCGAGCGCATGGCACAGGAGGGTCGAACCCCCGAGCATGCGGCTCGCTACGAGCAGCTGCTCGCCGAGTTCCGACGCCTGACCCGCGAGCTGCGCCACCCGGTCGTGATCGTCGACGAGGACTGACCGCGCGCCGCGTCACGCCAGCGGCAGGCGCGCCACACCCTCGGGATGGGGCAGGCCCAGCACCTGGGCGTAGAACGACTGCTCGGCCTCCAGGCAGCGGATCAGGTTCTCGGCGTCCCGGAACCCGTGGTCCTCGTCGGCGAAGGTGACCAGCGCATGCGGCACGCCGCCGCGAGCCAGCGCCGCGGCGATCGCCTCGGCCTGCGACGGCGGCACGATCCGGTCCGCAAGCCCCTGGAACAGCACCACCGGACAGGTGATGCGCTGCGCGTGACGCAGCGGCGAGCGCGCGGCGTAGACATCGCCTGCCTCGGGCAGCGGGCCCACCAGCCGGTCCAGGTAGCGCGACTCGAACTTGTGGGTCTCCTCGGCGAGCAGCGACAGGTCGGCCACGCCGTAGTACGAGGCCCCCGCCGCGAACGCGTCGGTGAACGCGAGGGCCGAGAGGACCGTGTAGCCCCCGGCGCTGCCGCCGCGCACCACCAGCCGCTGCGGGTCCACCGCGCCGCGCTCGGCCAGCGCACGCGGCGCCGCGGCGACGTCGGCGACATCGACCACGCCCCACGCGCCCCGCAGCGCGTGGCGATAGTCGCGCCCGAACCCCGATGAGCCGCGGTAGTTGACGTCGACGACCGCGAACCCACGGCTGGTCCAGAAGGCGATCGACAGCGACAGCCGCGGCGGGCTGTGCCCGGTAGGCCCGCCGTGGCCGAGCACGATCGCCGGCGGCGCCTCATCGTCGGGGCCGCAGGCCTGCGGGCTGGTCGGCGGGTACAGGAACGCGTGGGCGGCGGGTGCGTCGGCCTCGGCGGTGCACCACACCGGCTCGGGCTCGGGCAGCCAGGCGGGGTCGATCGGCAGCTCGCGGGAGCGCTGGAGCACCTCGGGAGCGCTCGGTGTCGACCCGGCAGCGCCGATCGCCACGCGTGCCACCTCGGTGACGCGCGTGGGGCTGGCACCGAGGAACCACACGGTCTGCCCATCGGCGATCACCGCGCGGCACACCGTGTGCTGCTGCGACAGGGGTCGTGCGGTGCCCGCCGTGGGGTCGATGAGCACCGGGCGCTCCACGGCGTCCTCCACGGCGATGGCAACGACCCGACCGTCGGCCAGCACGCTCAAGCCCGGCTGGCCCAGCTGCCACGGCGGCAGCGCCAGGTCGGCCTCCACCGGCGCGATCGCGACCAGGGCGCCGGCCTCCAGGCGATGCAGGTTCCACCAGCCGGTGCGGTCGGTGAGCAGGTGCAGCACGCCCTCCGGCGACCAGGCGGGATGGATGGCGCTCTCCTCCCGGTCGGCGCCGGCCACCACCTGCTCGCGCGTCACCCGCGTGCCGTCCAGGTCGGCCAGCACCACCTGCGTGGCGTCCCACGGCATGTTCGGGTGGTCCCAGCGCACGTAGGCCAAGCGGGTGCCGTCCGGGCTCGGGCGCGGGCTGGCCACGAAGTCCGACCCGCTGGCCAGCACGACGGGCTCGCTCGCACCGTCGGCGGGCACCGCGACCAGCTCGTTGACCACATCCTCGGCTCCCGGGCCGTGATGGGTCTCGCGCACGCACAGCAGGTGCGCACCATCAGCCGACCAGGTCAGGTCGCCGTAGCGGACCGCGCCCGGCTCGGTGGGAGCCGGGGTGATCGGCGTGGCGCTCACCGCATCGTCGCAGCGGTGGATGCGCTGGTCGTGCGCGTCGACGTACCAGACGACACCGCCGCGCACCGCGTAGGCGCCGCCGCCGTACTCGTGCACCCGCGAGCGCACGTTGACGCCCGCCGGCGTGGCATCGACGACGCTCCCCTCGGCGGTGCGGCGCACCACCACCTGCCGCCCGCCCTCGTCGGGTCGCTGCTCGAGCCAGCACAGGTCCTCGCCGTCCCGGGCCAGCTCGCTTTGGCCGCGGGCCGCCGAGGCGACCATCTCGGGGGTGATCGGCGATGGCCAGGAGCCGTAGGGCGAAGCGGTGCGCATCACGACCTCTCGGACAGGCGTTGGCGGGCGCAGCGTAGGCTGCGCCCGCCGTGTGCGAGGGGGATGGGCTGGTGGTGTGTCAGCCGGTGCGGGTCAGCTCTTTGGTGGCAGAGCTGGTGGTGTGGTCGGGTTGGTTGGTGCTGCTGGTGGTGGTGCGGTTGGTGGTGTTGGGGCTGCGCTGGGGGCTGCCGTGACCGTTGCTGGTGGTGGTGCCTTGCACCAGTGCTTGGAGCTCGCCGGCGATCTCGAGGAGCTGGTTGGAGGTCTGCTCGGCCACGGCGGCGGATTGGCTGGTGCCTTCGGCGACTTGGGCGACGCCGGCGATGTTCTCGGCGATGTCGCCGGCGCCTTGGGCGGCCTCGTTGACGTTGCCGGCGATCTCGCCGGTGGTGGCGGTCTGCTCTTCCACCGCAGAGGCGATGGTGCTCTGCAGGTCGCCGATGCGGTCGATGACCTCTTGGATCTCGGTGATCGCGCCGGCGGCTTGCTCGCTGTCGCCTTGGATGGCGGTGATGCGCTGTTGGATGTCGGTGGTGGCCTTGGCGGTCTGGTTTGCCAGGTCCTTGACCTCGCCGGCGACCACCGCGAAGCCCTTGCCGGCCTCGCCGGCGCGGGCGGCCTCGATGGTGGCGTTGAGCGCCAGCAGGTTGGTCTGCTCGGCGATGGAGGTGATCAGGTCGATGACCTTGCCGATCTCGGCTGAGGAGGTCGACAGCGACGAGACGGTCTCGCCGGCGTGCTCGGCCTTGCTGACGGCCTCGCGGCCGACCTTGTTGGCCTCGGCGGCGTTCTGGCTGATCTCGCCGATGCTGGCGTTGAGCTCTTCGACGGCGGTGGCCACCGTCTGGGAGTTGTTGGACACCTGCTCGCCGGCTGCGGAGACGACGTTGGCCTGGTTGGCGGTCTCCTCGGCGCCCGAGGTCAGCTGGGACGAGGCGCTGGCCAGCTCGCTGCTGGCCCCCGACAGCGCCTTGGCCGAC
>PWER01000043.1 GCA_003553565.1 Nitriliruptoria bacterium
CCTCGGGGGCGGGCATGCCGTCGGGCTCGGGCATCTCGGCGTCCTCGGGCGGCACGACCTGGCCGAGCTCGGCGTCCCAGCTGCCGTACTCCTCGTCGACCTCGATCTCGGCGTCCTCGATCATCTCCGGGAGCAGCTCCTCGTTGATGACCGTCTGCTGCCGCTGCAGCTGTCCCTCGTCGTCGAGGTCCTCGTAGGCCTGCGTCTCGAGCGCGAGCACCTCGATGATGTGGAAGCCGAACTGCGTCTCGACGGGGCCGAGCAGGTCACCGGCCTCGGCCTCGAACACCGCGTCGTCGAAGGCCTCGTCCATCTGGCCCCGGGTGAACTCCCCGAGGTCACCGCCCTCCTCGGCGCTGCCGGGGTCCTCCGAGGCGTCCTCTGCCACGTCGGCGAAGTCCTCGCCCTCCTCGATGCGCTCGCGCGCCTCGTCGGCGGCGTCCTCGTCCTCGGTGAGGATGTGGCGCGCCTCGGCGATCTCCTCGTCCTCGATCTCGCCGTCCTCGGCGAGCTGCTCCAGCAGGCCCTCCTGGTAGGCGAGCAGCTCGAGGTCGAGGTCGATGTCCTCCTCGGTGAGCCCCTGCGACTCGGCGAACTCCTCGAGGCCCATCCCGGTCTGCTCTTCGATGTCGGCCGCGATCTCCTCGCGCTGGGCATCGACGTCCTCGTCGGTGACCTCGACCCCACGCTCCTCGGCGCCCTGGCGGATCAGCACGCCGTTGATGCGCTGGTTGAGGATCTGCGCGCCGAGCTGGCCCCGCAGCGCGTCCTCGCCCCCCATCATCTCCGCTTGCTGCTCGAACTCGGGGTCGTCGGTGACGGCGTCGAGCTGCGACTCGACATCCTCGGCGGGGATCTCCTCCCCGTTCACCATGGCGGCCCAGTCGTCGCCGGCACCTGCACCGAGCTCCTGGTCGCACGCGGCGAGCAGGAGCATCAGCGCGAGCGCTGCGACCAGTGTCTTCGCTGCGGTCACGAACATCGCCTCTCTTGCTTCTGGGGTCCGGTCGAGAGCTCGCCGGTACGGGCTAGCGTACGGGCCCGCGATCGCGGTCGCAGGATGGTGGGCGGACGCGGAACCGATCGCCGCTGGCCCGGACCGCTGCGGGTCTGGCCGGACCATGACCGTCCAGACGGGAGCCGGCCCGCAGGGCGGTCGGCTCCCGTCAGGAGCCCAGCAGCGCCTTGAGGTCGCGTGCCAGGGCCGCCACGGGGTCCCCGGAGCGGGCCAGCGGCAGCTCGACGGCGCTGGCGGCCGGGTTGTGGGTCGCATCGGGGAACCGCCGCCGCAGCCGGATCTCCTGGGCCTCGGACAGCGTGAGCGGCTCGACCCGGGCGGTGCGCCGCGGCGTGGTGCTGATCCGGGTGATGCCCCACCGTCGGACCGCCGCGCGCAGCGCCGCCACCGCCAGCAGGCGCTCGGCGGGCTCGGGCAGCGGCCCGAAGCGGTCGACCAGCTCGGCGCGGGCCGCCTTGATGCCGGCGGCGTCGCGCACCGAGGCGACGCGGCGGTAGGCCTCGAGGCGCAAGGCCTCATCGTCGATGTAGTCGGCGGGGAGGTGGGCGTCCACCGGCAGGTCGATGCGGATCTCGGGCTCGGGCTCGGCGGGGGTCCCCGAGGTGAGCTCGTCGACGGCCTCCTTCATCAGCCGCCCGTACTCCTGGACGCCCACGGCAGCGACCTTGCCCGACTGGTCGCCCGACAGCAGGTCCCCGGCGCCGCGGATCTCGAGGTCGCGCAGGGCGATCGACATCCCCGAGCCCATGCCGCTGTGCTCGGCGACCGCCTCGAGGCGCCGCTGGGCCTGCTCGGTCATGGCCCGCTGCTCGGGGAACAGCACGTAGGCGTAGGCCCGCCGCGGCGAGCGCCCGATCCGCCCGCGCAGCTGGTAGATCTGCGCCAGCCCGAGCAGGTCGGCGCGCTCCAGCACCAGGGTGTTGGCGTTGGGGATGTCCAGGCCCGACTCAATGATGGTGGTGCACACCAGCACGTCGAACTCGCGGCGCCAGAACCGCACCATGATCGACTCGAGGGCGTCCTCGCCCATCTGCCCGTGCGCCACCGCGACCCGTGCCCCGGGCACCAGGTCGCGCACCCGGGCTGCGGCCGCCTCGATCGTCTCAACCTGGTTGTGCACCCAGAAGACCTGCCCCTCGCGCAGCAGCTCCCGGCGGATGGCCAGGGCGGCCAGCGACTCGTCGAACTGGCCGACATGGGTCACCACCGGCTGCCGCTCCTCGGGCGGGGTGTCGATGGTGGACAGGTCACGGATCCCGGTGATGGCCATCTCCAGGGTCCGTGGGATCGGCGTGGCCGTCATCGTGAGCACGTCCACGCTGGCGCGCAGCGCCTTGAGCTTCTCCTTGTGGGCCACGCCGAAGCGCTGCTCCTCGTCCACCACCAGCAGCCCGAGGTCGCGCAAGGACACATCCGAGCCCAGCAGGCGGTGGGTGCCCACGACGATGTCGACCGTGCCGGCGGCGAGCCCGTCGAGGATCTCGCGCTGCTCTCGGGGGCCGGCGAAGCGCGAGAGCACCCGGACCTCGACGGGGAAGCCGCGGAAGCGCTCGGCGAAGGTCTCGCCGTGCTGCTGGGCCAGCAGCGTGGTGGGCACCAGCACCGCCACCTGCGCCCCGTCGAACACCGCCTTGGCGGCAGCACGCACAGCGATCTCGGTCTTGCCGTACCCCACGTCGCCGCAGATGAGGCGGTCCATCGGCACCGGCCGCTCGAGGTCGGCCTTCACGTCGTCGATGGCGGCCTGCTGATCGGGCGTCTCGACGTGGGGGAAGGCGTCCTCGAGCTCGCGCTGCCAGGGCGTGTCGGGGCTGAACGCGCGGCCATCGGCGTGCTGGCGCGCCTGGTAGAGCCGCAGCAGCTCACCGGCCATCTCCCGGGCCTGGGCCTTGACCTTGCCGCGGGCGCGCTCCCAGTCGGCGCCGCCCAGGCGCATCACCTGGGGCTGCTCGCCACCGACGTACTTGTGCAGCGAGTCCACCGCGTCGCCGGGGACGTAGAGGGTGTCCTCGCCGGCGTACTCCACGACCACGTAGTCGCGGGTGACCTGGCCGGCGGCACCACCACCCACCGTCGTGGTCGGACCGCCGAGGGTGCGCGTCACCACGCCGGCGTAGCGCCCCACCCCGTGGGTGGTGTGCACCACGTGGTCGCCGGGCTCCAGATCCAGGATCGCGTCGGTGGCCGAGCGCCGCCCCGGCAGGCGCCGCGGCGCCCGCGAGCGGCGCGGGCCCAGCAGGTCCCACTCGCCCAGCACCGCCAGGCCGAGCTCGGCGCTGTGGAACCCGCTGCGCAGCGACGAGGCCACGACCGCCACGCCGGGCTCGTCAGCGTCCTCGACCGCCTCGACCACGCGCGCGGCCAGGCCCTCCTCGGACAGCACGGCGGCCAGCCGCCGGGCCGTGCCCGCACCGGGCGCGGTCAGCACCACGACCTGGCCCTCGGCGACCATGCGGCGCGCGGTCGTCGCAGCCGCGGCGATGTCGCCGCGGAAGGTGTCCCAGGCGCGCGCGGGCACCTCGGAGGTGGCGCTGCCGAACGCGCTGAGCTGCCAGCGCGGCCCCGGGGCCCGAACGCGGACGTCGTCCCAGGCGGCGAAGCCGACGGCGTCGGCGCCGCTGTGCTCCAGCAGGTCGGCGAGCTCGCGGGCGCCCTCGGCGGCGGCCTCCGCGTTCGGCACCGACGCTGCGGGGTCGGCCGCGCCCCCACCGGAGGTCCACCCCGCCACGAGCAGCTCGGCGGCCTCGGTGCGCAGCTGCTCGGCGCGCTCGGCGACCTGGTGCTCGTCGACGACGACCAGGCCAGCGCCCTCGGGCAGGAAGTCGGGCAGGTAGGCCGGGGACGGGTGGATCGCGGTGACCAGCGACTCCATGCCCTCGAAGGCCACGCCCTCGGCGAGCTGGTGCAGCGGGTCAGCCAGCTGGGGCACGGCCCCGGCCACGCGGCGGGCGGTGGTGGCGGTCTCGGCGTCGAGCACCACCTCGCGGGCCGGGTCGATGACGGCGTGATCGATCGCGGCGTCGGTGCGCTGATCGGCGACCCCGAAGGTGCGCAGGGTGTCCACGTCGTCGCCCCAGAACTCCACCCGCACCGGCTGGTCGGCCGCGGTGGGGAACACGTCGACGATGCCGCCGCGCACCGCGAGCTCCCCGCGCTGCTCGACCACCCGGGTGCGCACGTAGCCGAGGGTGGCCAGCTGCTCGACGAGCCCCTCCAACCCACCGGACCACGCCTGGTCCACCCGCAGCGGCGCGCGCTCTGCCAGGCGCGGGTCCATCGGCTGCAGCAGCGCGCGCACCGGGGCCACGATCGCTGTCAGGGGGCCCTCGCCGGGCTGCCGGGGCTGGGTGGCGCCCGAGTCCTCGGCAGCGCTCGGGTCCTCGGCAGCGCTCGGGTCGCCGGCGGCGCTCGCGTCGTCGGCGGCGCTCGGGCCGTGACCGACGAGCCGATGGAGCACCCGCAGGCGACGGCCCACGGTGGCCGGCTGGGGGCTGAGGCGCTCGTGGGGCAGGGTCTCCCACGCCGGGAACGCCGCGACCGCGTCGTCCCCGAGGAAGGCGGCGAGGTCGTCGACGAGCCCGTCGACGTCGGCGTCGGCGGCGGTGACCACGAGCAGGGGCGCGGCGCGCTCGGCCAACAGCGCGAGGGCGTAGGGCCGCACCGCCGGCCCGACCGTCAGGTCGCCGGGCAGCAGGTCGTCGGCGATCGCCTCGCGACCTCGGTCGAGCAGCGCCGCCAGCGGCCCCTGCGGCGTCGCAGCGAGGGTGGCGGCCGTCATCGGCGCCATGATCGCGCGGCCGGGATGCGGCGGCAACGCGCGTGCCGCGCCGCCGCGTCCGCGCGAGCGTCAGGCGGTGCCGCGGCGCACCACGGTGGTCGGGCAGTCCGCGTGGTGGACGCACTGGCGGCTGACCGACCCGAGCAGCGCTCCCGCCACCCCGCCGCGGCCACGCGAGCCGACCACGAGCTGCTCGGCGGCCCGCGAGGACTCGATCAGCGTGCGCGCCGGGCGGTCGCTGGGCACGAGCTGGCGCTCGATGGTGATCGGCAGGTGGGCGACCTCGGCTTGGCGGAGCCAGCTGTCGAGCTGCACCTCGGCGTGGTCACGTGCCCGGCGCCGCACCTCGCTCTCCTCCTCGCCGCCCTGGGCGGTGTAGCGCATCCCCGCTGCGGCGCTGGCGGCGCTGGGCGGGGCGATGGCAAGGGCGGTGTGCACCGCCTGCGGCGGCAGCTCGTCGGGACGCCCGTAGGAGTAGACCACCTGGAGCGTCGCCTCATGGGCTCGCGCCTGCTGTGCGGCCCAGCGCAGTGCGGCCAGCGACTCCGGTGACCCGTCCACCCCGACCACGATGCGTCCCATGACCGTCTCCTGCTCCGTTGGCACCGACCCTGCGCTCCGCGTGGCGGGGTCGGCTCCAGCGTCTCACGCCGCGCAGGGGTCGCACCAGCCGGCCCGGCAGCCTCGCGACGACCGGGGTGGCTGCGCTGTCGGCGGGCCGAGCCGTGATTCAGCCCGCGTGGTGGCGGTTCTGGGCTGCCTCGAGCCCGTCGCGGAGCAGGTCGCGCACCGCGTCGCCGGCGCGTGCGATGGCCAGGTCGGCCTCGGCGCGCTCGGCCTTGGCGAAGGGCTTGAGCACGTAGTCGGCGGGGTCCTGGCGGCCCGGTGGGCGGTCGATGCCGAGGCGCACCCGCAGGAAGTCACCGCCACCGGCCCGCTGGCGGATGCTGCCCAGGCCCTTGTGGCCGCCGTCGCCCCCGCCGCGCTTCAACCGGATCGCGCCCAGCGGCAGGTCGAGGTCGTCGTGGCAGACCACCAGCCGGTCCAGGCCCAGGCCGTAGAAGGCCAGCGCCTGCTGCACCGGCCCGCCCGAGCGGTTCATGTAGGAGCCGGGCACCAGCAGCGTCAGTCGCGCGCCACCAGGACGCTCGACGGCGTCGGCGGCGGCACCGCCGAGCTTGCGCTTGTCCGTCAGCCGCTCGCCGAGCTCGCCGGCGAGGTGGCGCACCGCGTCCGCGCCGACGTTGTGGCGGGTGCCCGCGTACTCGCGGCCGGGGTTGCCGAGCCCCACCACGAGCCAGCGCTCGGGGCCGCTCACCGTCTCGGGGTCCTGCTCGGGCCGGGCCGCCCCGCGCAGGCGGGCCAGCAGGCGCTGCACCGCAGCGCTAGCCCTGCTCGGTGGCCTCGGCGCCGGCCTCGCCCTCGGCAGGCTCCTCGCCCTCCTCGCCGGGCTCCTCGCCCTCGGCGAGCTCCTCCTCGAGCGGCTCCTCGCCCTCCTCGCCGGGCTCGGGCACATCGATGCTCTCGAAGTAGACCGAGACGACCACGGTCTCGGGGTCCTCGAGGGCCTCCACGCGAGCCGGCAGCTCGAGGTCCTCGACGCGCTTGGTGTCGCCGATGCCGAGGTCGCTGATGTCCAGCGTGACCTCGTCGGGGACCTCCAGCGGCAGCACGCGCACCGGCAGGGAGTAGAGGTCCTGGTCGACCAGGCCGCCCTCGTCGACGCCGGGGGCCTCGCCGGTGAGGGGGATCGGCACCTCCACGTCGATGGCCACGTCACGGCTGACGGTGACGAAGTCGACGTGCTGCATGGTGCGCTTCACCGGGTGGCGCTGGATCTCGCGGGTGATGACCAGCTGGTCCTCGCCGTCGAGCTGGAGGCGCAGGATCGCGTTGGCGCCGGCGTCGGTGTTGAGCGCGCGCCACAGCTCGTGGGCGTCGACCGACAGCGCCACGGACTCGATCAGATCGCGCCCGTAGGCGATCGCGGGCACGCGGCCCTCTCGGCGGAGGCTCTTGGCCTCGCTCTTGCCGGAGCCGGCGCGCGGCGCGACGGCGAGGGGCACCTGCTTCGACATCGGGGGACCTCTCCTGGAGTGCTCGCTGCTGGGGGCTGGGGCTGGCGGCCACGGGGGCGGCGCGTCGTCGGCACGCCAAGCCGGCCACGTCGTGGCGGTGCCGGGCAAGGGTAGGCAGGCGGGGCCCGGTCGGCAACTGCCCGCGGGGTCGGCAGCGGCCGCGCACCCGGCGCCCGGCGGCCGCGTCGCTACTGGTTCTGGTCGTCGAACAGCTCGCTGACCGACTGGTCCTCGAAGATGGCCTTCATGGTGCTGGCCACGATCGGCGCGACCGACACCACCTCGAGGCAGTCGAGGTCGTCGGGGTTGACCGGCAGCGTGTTGGTGACCGTCACCCGGCTGATGGGGCTCTCGCGCAGCCGCTCGTAGGCGGGCCCGGAGAACACGCCGT
Organism: Nitriliruptoria bacterium; assembly: GCA_003553565.1. Taxonomy (GTDB): domain Bacteria; phylum Actinomycetota; class Nitriliruptoria; order Euzebyales; family Egibacteraceae; genus PUKE01. Next base: position 7,266 of record PWER01000043.1, read on the forward strand.
GGGTGGCCAGGGTGATGACCTCGCGCGCGCCGTGCGCCGCCAGCGCCTCGGCGGCGCCGGTGATCGTGCCGGCGGTGTCGATCATGTCGTCGACCAGCACCGCGACCTTGTCCTCGACGTCACCGACCACCGCCAGGGTCTTGGAGACGTTGTGGCCGGTGCGGGTCTTGGCGAGGTAGGCCTGCCGGGCGCCGGGCAGCCGCGAGATGAACTTCTCTGCCAGGCGCACCCGCCCCGCGTCGGGGCTGGCGATGACGAGGTCCTCTTCGTCGTAGCGCTCGGCGAGCCAGCCGACCAGCAGCGGCAGCGCGGTGAGGTGGTCCAGCGGCTCGTCGAAGAAGCCCTGGATCTGCCCCGTGTGCAGGTCGACCGAGACGACGCGGTCCGCGCCGGCGACCTGGAGCATGTCGGCCATCAGCTTGGCGGTGATCGGCTCGCGCGAGCGGACCTTCTTGTCCTGGCGCGCGTAGCCGTAGAACGGGCACACCGCGGTGATCCGCTTGGCCGAGGCGCGCTTGGCGGCCTCGATCATGATCATCTGCTCGAACAGGTTCTGGTTCACCGGCGCGCAGTGGGTCTGGATCACGAACACGTCGCTGCCGCGCACGTTCTCGCGGTAGCGCACGTAGATCTCGCCGTTGGCGAAGTCGTGGACGTCAGCATCGCCCAGCGTCATGCCGAGCTGATCGACCACCTCCTCGGCCAGCTCCGGGTAGCCGCGGCCGGTGAACACCTGCATCCGCTTCTTGGTCACGACCTCCATCAGGGCTGGCCTCCCTCTGCTCGCTGCTGGTGCCGGGCGCGCTTGCGCTCGGCGTAGCCTTCCTTGATCAGCTGCTCGCTGCGGGACAGGGCGAGCGCGCCGTCGGGGACGTCCTGGGTGATCACCGAGCCCGCGCCGGTGTAGGCCTCTCGCCCGACGCGGACGGGGGCGACGAGCATCGTATCGGAGCCGATGCGCGCGCCCTCGGCGATGTCGGTTTGGTGCTTGGCGAACCCGTCGTAGTTCACCGTCACGGTGGCCGCGCCGACGTTGGCCCCCGCGCCCACCCGGGCGTCGCCGATGTAGGACAGGTGGGGCACCTTGGCGCCGTCCTCGATCGTCGAGCTCTTGACCTCGCAGAAGGCGCCGACCTTCGCACCGGTCGCCAGACGAGCACCGGTCCGCAGGTAGGTGTAGGGGCCGACGGCCGCCCGGTCGCCGATCTCGGCGCCGACGCAGGTGCTCGAGGCGACCACGGCCCCATCGCCGACGCGGGTGTCGGTGAGCCGGGTGCTCGGCCCGATCTCGCAGCCCTCCCCGATGCGCGTGGACCCCTCGAGCAAGGTGCCCGGCAGCAGCGTCGTGTCACGGCCGACGTCGACGTCGGCGTCGACGTAGGTGGCCGCCGGGTCGACCACCGAGACGCCGTGGTCGCGCATCAGCGCCTCGAGCACGCGCCGCCGCAGGATGGTCGCCACGTCGGCGAGCTGGGCGCGGTCGTTGACGCCGTGGACCGCGTCGGGATCGCCGCCGACGGCGCCGACGCCCTGCGTGGTCAGCGGGGCGACCACGTCGGTGAGGTACTCCTCGCCCTGGGCGTTGTCGGCCGACAGCGCGGCCAGCGCCCCGGCCAGCGGCTGCTGGTCGAAGGCATAGACGCCAGTGTTGATCTCGTCCAGCGCCCGGGTCGCCGCATCGGCGTCGCGCTCCTCGACCACCGCGCGCACCGCCTGGTCGACGTCGCGGACGACGCGGCCGTAGCCGGTGGGGTCGGCCAGCCGCGCGGTGAGCAGCGTGGCCGCGTCGGCGCCGGCGGCATGCGCCGCCAGCAGCCCGCGCAGCGGCTCGGGGCGCAGCAGCGGCACGTCGCCGGGCAGCACCATGATCGTGTCGCAGCCCTCGACCGCACCGGACTCGACGGCGAGGCGCACCGCGTGGCCGGTGCCGCGCTGCTCGGCTTGGGTCACCGTCGTGGTGCCCGGCAGCTCCGCCGCGGCGGCCTCGGCGGCCACGTCGTCGCCTTGATGGCCCACCACGACCACGACCCGGTCCAGCTCGAGGGGCCGCAGCGCCTCGAGCACCCAGCGCAGCAGGCTGCGACCGCCGGCCCGGTGCAGGACCTTGGCCGTCTCGGACTTGAAGCGCGTGCCCTTGCCGGCGGCCAGGACGATCGCGGCGGTGCTCATCGGTGGGTCCTCTGCGCTCGGTGGCAGCTCGCGGCGGCCTCGCCAGCGCGTGGACGCGACGGGCCGTCAACCGGTTGCGTGCGGGGAAGGAGCTGGGCGGGAAGGATTCGAACCTTCAACTTCGGTTCCAAAGACCGACGTGATGCCCTTTCACCACCGCCCATCGGCAGGCGACCGCTGGACGCGGGCCCGCTGCGCGCGAACATGCTAGCGGAGGGCCGCACGGCTGTCGCCGGGCGGGATCAGGCGAGGATCTCGGGGCCTGCGGCGGGAGCCCGCACCACGTGCACCGCGTCGAAGTGCTCGCGCACGGCGGTGGCGATGGCCTCGGCGTGCTCGGCGTCGCGTGCCAGGCCCAGCAGCGTCGGGCCGCTGCCGGAGACGATCGCGCCGAGCGCTCCCGCAGCGCGCAGGGCATCGCGACGCTCGGCGAGCGCGGGGCGCAGCGCGCAGGCGGCCGGCTCCAGGTCGTTGTGCAGCGCGGCGCCGAGCTGCTCGGGATCCCCGGCCCGCAGCGCGGTGAGCACCGCCTCGAAGGGAGCGTCGTCGGCCCCTTCGGCGCCGTCGCCCCAGTCGAGCTCGTCCCAGGCCCGGTAGACCTCGGGGGTGGGCAGCGGGTCCTCGTCGACGCCGACCACCCAGTGGTACCGACCGCGGTTGAGCACCGAGGCGACCCGCTCACCGCGCCCGGTGGCGATCGCGGTGCCGCCGATCAGGCAGAACGGCACGTCGGAGCCGAGCTCGGCGGCCAGCGCCATCAGCTCGTCGTGGCTGAGGTCGCAGCCCCACAGCGCGTCGAGGCCGAGCAGCGTCGCGGCCGCGTCGGTGGACCCACCGGCCATCCCACCGCCCACCGGGATGGCCTTGACCAGCTCGATCACGGTGCCCAGCGTCGCGTCGTCGTCCTCGGCGCCGTCGTCGTCGCCGACCAGGCGCACGGATGGACAGGGCCAGGGCCGCTCCGGGCGCGACGATCCCGCCGCGGTGGCTGCGACGGTCTCCGAGGTCTGCTCGCGCTCGCCCAGAACCCGGGTGCTGACGCCGAGCAGCCGCGCCGCAGCATGGACGAGGTTGCCCTGCGCGGGGATGCGCGCGTCGTCGCTGCGCACCTCCACGCGCATGCGCCGGCGCCCCGCGGGGTGGTGGCGACGCGCGCGCGGACCGGTCAGGCGCAGGTGGAGCTCGTCGCGCAGCGACACGGTCTGCAGCACCGTGGTGAGCTCGTGGTAGCCGTCGTCGCGGCGGCCCCGCACCGACAGGCAGAGGTTGATCTTGGCCGGGGCCCGTACGACGACTCGATCCGAGACCCCGTCGAGCTGTGGCGACACCGATCGCTCCTCCGGCGGGCGCTTGGCTCCCGATGGCTGACGTGGACTGCTTTGGCTGGTCCCCGCCCACCGGGAGGGCAAGGGCCTGGCATACTACTCCGCTTGGGACCCCCGTCCCAAACCGGGACCGAGCGCCTCGGCCAGGCGCACCCACTCGGGCAGGGCCAGGCGCTCGGCGCGCACGTCAGGGTCGAGCCCGCAGGCGGCAAGGGCCGCATCGACGCGCTCGCGCGCCGCGCCGGCGGCGACCAGCGCGTTGGCCAGGCGCTTGCGGCGGGCGGCGAAGCCCTCGTCGACCAGGGCCAGCACGGCCTCCCGGTCGATGGCGTGGGGCCAGGGCTGGGCGCGCAGGTCCACCGTGACCGAGTCCACGCTGGGCACGGGCCAGAACACCTGGCGGCCCACGCGCCCCGCGATGCGGGCCTGTCCCAGCGCGGCGACCTTGACGCTGACGGCGCCGTAGCGGGGGTGCCCGACGTCGGCGGTCCAGCGCTCCCCCACCTCGCGCTGGACCATCACGTGGGCGCGGCGCACGAGCCCCTCACGCAGGCAGCGCAGCAGGATCGGCGTGGCCGCATCGTAGGGCAGGTTGGCCACGAGCGTCGCCGCGGGCTCGGGCACGTCGGGGGCGACGGCGGCCAGCGCGGCGGCCAGGTCGGTGCGCAGGGCGTCGGCGTGGATCACGGTGACGCCGGGGTCGTCACCGAGCACCTCGTGGAGGGCGCGGACCAGCCCGCCGTCGAGCTCGACGGCGACCACGCGCGCGCCGACCTCGCGCAACGCCACCGTCAGCGCGCCGAGCCCGGGTCCCACCTCCAGCACGAGGTCATCAGGCGCCACCCCGGCGTCACGGACGATCTTGCGCACGGTGTTGGGGTCGACCACGAAGTTCTGGCCGTCGCGGCGCCGCGGCGCGAGCCCGTGGTGCGCGAGCAGCGCCCGGGTGCGGGCGAGGCCGGGCGGCCCGGCTCCAGCGGCGGGGTGGTCGCCCGCGGCGCGGCGCTCGCTCACCCCTCGTCGGGCAGCGCGAACGCCCGACGCGCGTTCGCGGAGGTCAGCCGCGCCATGGCCTCGGGCGCCATGCCGTGCAGCTCGGCGAGCTGGTCCACCACGAAGCGCACCCGGGCCGGCTCGTTGGGCTTGCCGCGCAGCGGGTGCGGCGAGAGGTAGGGCATGTCGGTCTCGGTGAGCAGGAGCTCGGGCGGGGCGGCCTTGGCGGCCACGCGCAGCTCCTCGGCGTTGCGGAACGTCACGTTGCCGGCGAAGGAGATGAACCACCCGTGCTCGGCGCAGACGTTGACCAGCTCGACGCCGCCGGAGAAGGCATGGAGGATGGTGCGCTCGGGCGCGATCTCGTCACGCAGGATCGCCACGATGTCCTCGTGGGCCTCGCGGTTGTGGATGACCAGCGCCTTGTCGAGCTCCTTGGCCAGGCGGATGTGGCTGCGGAACGACTCCTCCTGGCGGATCCGCGGCGCGTGGTCGCGGAAGTAGTCCAGGCCCGTCTCACCGATCGCGACGACCTCGTCGGATCGGGCGAGGTCCGCCAGGCGCGCCAGGACCCCGTCGGTGGCCTCGATCGCGTTGTGCGGGTGGATGCCGACCGCTGACCACACCCCGGGATGGACGGCGGCGACCTGGGTGGCCTCGGCTGAGGACGCCAGATCGATCCCTATCGTGATGATGGTGGACACGTCGGCCTCGTGGGCGCGCTCCACCAGCGCCTCGACCGGCTCGTCGCTCATGGTGAGGTGCGCGTGGGTGTCGGTGATCACTCGGGACCCCCGTGCAGGGCGCTGTGGTGGGAGGGGCCGCGGCCTGCGGCCCGGGCACCGCCCGCGCAGTGCACCGTGGCATCGTATCGGCTTGGCCACGCCCTGCCGCTGCGCGCCTGCACAGCGCGCGGCGCAGCGCGCGGCGCAGCGCGCGCGGCGCGGGCTGCGGGCGGGGCGTGGCCGCGGGCTAGCGTCGCGACAGCACCGCCTCGTACAGCGCGCGGCGGCGCACCCCGTGCTCGGCGGCCACCGCGGCCACGGCGTCGCGGGTGGACGCCCCGGCGGCCACCTGCTCCTCCACGGCCTCGACGGCGTGCGCGAGCAGCGCCTCGGTGCTGGCCGAGGCCGGCGCGGGCGCACCGCCGACCACCACGGTCAGCTCACCCCGCGGGGGCTCGGCGGCCACCGCCTCGGCGAGCGCGCGCAGGGTGTCGCGGCGCACCTCCTCGAAGCGCTTGGTGAGCTCGCGGGCCAGCGCGGCAGGGCGCTCGTCGCCGAGCACGGCGGCTGCGTCGGCGAGCTCGGCAGCCGCCCGGTGGGGCGAGGCGTACCAGACCACGGTGCGCGTCTCGGTGGCCAGCCGCTCGAGGTGCGCGCGGCGCGCCGTCGGCTTGCGCGGCAGGAACCCCTCGAAGGCGAACCGGTCGGTGGGCAGCCCGCTCAGGACCAGGGCCTGCAGGAAGGCCGCCGGGCCGGGCACCGCCTCGACCGCTGCGCCGGCCGCCAGCGCTGCCCGCACCACGGCGTAGCCCGGGTCGGCGATGCCGGGCGTGCCCGCGTCGGTGACCAGCGCCACCGTCGCGCCGGCGGCAGCACGACCCGCAAGGACGGGTGCTCGCTGCTCCTCGTTGTGGTCGTGGCAGCTGACGAGCTCCGCGCGCACGCCGAGATGGGCGAGCAGCCGCCCGGTGCGGCGGGTGTCCTCTGCGGCCACCACGTCGGCGTCGCGCAGTGCGGCGGCAGCGCGGGTGGAGAGGTCGTCGAGGTTGCCGATCGGCGTGGCCACCAGCACCACGCGCCCGGCGGGCTCGGCGGCAGGGTCGCCAGCGGGGTCGCCGGCACCTTCCGGCGCGGCATCGGCGGGATCGACGTCGCTCACGGTGGCTCCAGGCGGTCGCGGCCCGCCAGCGGCGCGAAGGGTGCCCGCGGCGCGTGCGGTGCGCCGCGCGCTCGGGCTGGGGTCAGCGCAGCGCCGGCGCCACGTCCTGCGCCAGCACGGCGAGGTGGTCGTGGTCGGCGTGCAGCAGGTGCTGGAGCATGACGCGCTCCACGCCGGCCTCGGCGTAGGCGCGCAGGCGCGCGACGGCCTCGTCGGGCGTGCCGGTGATGCCGATCTCGGCGAGCCGCTCCAGGTAGTCGTCGACGCTGCGCGAGGACCCCATCCACGACAGCAGCCGGCCAGCCCGGTCGCGGACCTCGGCGTGGGTCCGTCCCACCAGCGCGGGGGTCATCAGCGACAGCGACGGCGCAGGACGTCCCGACTCGTCGGCGCGAGCGTCGAGGGTGGCGCGCCGTGCCGCGCAGTCCTCGGGCGAGAGCATGATCACGTTGAGCTCGTCGGCGTGGCGCGCGGCCAGCGCCGGCGTGCGCCTCGGGCCCTTGCCACCCACGATGATCCGCGGGCGGGGCGCGGGGGTCGGGGCGAAGACGGCGTCCTGCAGCTGCTCGAACTCCCCGTCGAACGAGAACGGGCTCGCCCCGGGGTCCCAGAGCCCGTGCACCACCTGGAGGTGCTCCTCCAGGCGCCGGAACCGCTCATCCCAGGCACCGAAGGCGAAGCCGTGGGCGCGGTGCTCGCTCTCCATCCAGCCGGTGCCCAGGCCCACCTCGAGGCGCGGCGCGCCATCGGAGCGCACGCCAGCCATGTCCGACACGGTCGCAGCGGTCTTGGCGAGCACGCCGGCCGGGCGGAAGGTCGCCGGCGTGACCAGCGTGCCGAGCCCGATGGTGGTGGTCTCGCGCGCCAGGCCGGCCAGCGCGGCCCAGGCATCGGTCGAGCCGGGCTCGTCCGCGCCGGCGTCAGCGCCGTAGTGGTCGCTGCGGAACAGCGCATCGAAGCCGAGGCGCTCGGCCTCGCGCGCCGCGGCCAGCTGGTCGGCGTAGGTGAGCCCGAACTGGGGCTCGAGCATGACGGCGAGTCGCATGCGGCGCAGGCTAGCGCCTCCCGCTGGGCCGACGACGTCCGGCCCAGCACCTGGATCGGGTGGAGCCGAGGGGACTCGAACCCCTGACCTCCTCCGTGCGAGGGAGGCGCTCTTCCACCTGAGCTACGGCCCCGTGCGCAGTGCGCGCTGCGGGGGGCAGCCTAGCGGTCGTGGCGCCCACGCTCACGCCGCGGCCCCATCGCGCCCAGATCGGCCCGCGACCCAGAGGGCGCCGCCGAGGGTCGCTCGTGTCGATGGCGGCTCGAGCTGGTGACAGCTCCAGCCGCTGCGACATCGTGGTTGACGAGCGATATGTCTCATGGCACGGTGGACCTTGGCCAGTTGCAGAGCGCGCGAGGGATCGCGCTCGCCGCACTCGCCCCGGCGCCCGACCTTCCTCCCCAAGACCGCACTTGGCGCCCGCCCGCAGCCCTGGTGCCGGTCCCGAGAGCCCCCAGCCTCGCTGGGGGCTCTCCTCTGTTCTGTCGGGCCCTGGTCTGCTGGGCGCTCGTGGTGTGCCGCACCCGCTGCCGGGCCGAACATGGTCAGTCGGCAGTGCCGCTGGCGGCCGCCTGGAGCGCGCTGCGCAGGCGCACCTGGGTGGCCACCGTCGTCACGTCCCCGCGCGTGCGCTCCACCAGCGAGCGCGCGACGTCGGTCGAGCGGCGCAGCCCCCCGGTGACCCCGTCGGGCAGATCGATCTCCTCCAGCACGCCGAAGATCGCCTCCATCGCCGCGAGCGCGGCGTCCGCACCGTCCAGATCGTCGCCGCGGAGGCGGTCCAGCGCGTGGCGCCGCAGCTCGCCGACCGCCTCGGCGAGCCCACCGACGTAGGCAGCCGGATCGACGGCGAGGTGCTCGGGCGTCGGCAGGGGGTGCCCCAGCACGAGGGCGGCGGTCAGCTCCGCTTCGGCCAGCTCCTTCTCGGCGTCGAAGACGAAGCCCGCGTGGCGCAGCCGCGGGTGCTGGGCCAGCGCGTCGCGCGCCGCTGCCAGCGCCTCGTGGGCGGCACGCAGGCGCTCGTCGACCTGGTCGGCGGCCCCGCGGTGGACCGCCCGGATCGCGTTCGCCGCGTGGCGGGTGGCCTGTCGTGTGGCCTCCAGGCCCACCTCGCGGGCCTGGTGGGCGTGCTGGAGCGGCTCGAGCAGCACGGCGCGGAGCAGCTCGGTGTCGGGATGGACGGTCATCGCCTGGCTCCGGTCATCGCCCGGCTCCGGTCAGCGCCCGGCGGCGACGCCGCGCCCGGCTGCGACGCGGCGCTCGCGCGGGTGGCTGTGCGCCCGCTGTCGGCCCGCCGGTGCGCGGGAGCCGCGACCCTGCCCGCGCTCGCCGGAGCGGGAGGCCGCCCCGGTCAGTCGTGCGGCGAGCCAGACGTGGGCGGCCAGCCCACCCCCGGTGAGCACCAGCAGCGGCAGCGCCAGCAGGCCGAGGTTGGGCAGCGCGGCAGCCGATGCCACCACACCGACTGCCAGCACCGAGCGCACCCGACGGCGCCGGTGCGCCGCGCGGGCGCGCGGGGCCCTCTGATCCCTCGCCGCCCTGTGACCCTGCTCGGCCCGCGCATGGCGGGAGGCGCCCCGACCGCGCGCAGCGGGCGCCGGCGACGATACAGCGCGCGCCTGCGGTGCCCGCGTCGAGCCCGCCAGCACCCCCATCGCCTCGTGATACGCGGCAGCACGACCGTGGGGGGGGAGATGGCGCAGCTCCCGGCGCAGCGGCCCCTGCAGCAGCACGGCACCGCACACCAGGGCGAGGATCAGCAGCAGCAGCTCCATCGCGGACTGACGCTAGCAAGCCGGGCGCACCAGACAGTGGAGGCGCCGCACGCGTCGGCGCACGGCGACCTCAGCCGGGGTCGACCAGCAGGTGGACCAGCACGGTCTCGTCCACCTCGCGGCGGACGACCTCGGCGGGGACCTCGGCGAGCCCGTGCGCGGGGGCCAGCGGCGCCAGGGCGTCCCGGCTGCGCCGCAGCGCCGGCCGGGCGGTCCACACGCCTTCGCGCCGCTCCAGCATCACCGGGACGAAGCCGACCATGTCGGGCGCGCTGTGCAGCGGGGCCTCCAGCACCGCCGACACCCGGGCGCGGTTCAGGTCACGCCGTCCCTGAAGCAGGCGGATGGCGGGCCGCACGAGCACCTCGAAGCTCACCGCAGCGCCCAGCGCGTCGCCGGGCACCACGAGCACCGGCACCGGACGGTCGGGCTCGGCGTAGATCAGGCCGAAGCCCTGCTCCGGTGCCGGGTCCAGCCCGACGTGCGCGGCCTCGAGGTGGCCCGCGCCAGCCAGGGCGTGGGCGATCTGCGCGGGTCCGAGGCCCGCACGGGAGCCCGCCACCACCAGCAGGTCGCTGTGGGTGAGCGCGCCCTCCACGGCCTCGGCGATCGCGCGCGGCTCGGCGGGCACGCTCGGCAGGCGCTGCGATCGCGCCGCGGCCTCGCGTGCCATCGCGGCCAGCGTGACGCTGTTGACGTCGAGCCCGCGTGCCGCGGCCGCGCCGCCCGCCGGCTCGGCGTGCTGCGCCTGGTCGCCGGGCTGGGGCGCGTCGCTGACCGCGAGCACCCCCACCCGCGGCGGCGGGTGGGCGGCCACCCGGTGGCGCCCGGCGGCGACCAGCACGGCGAGGTCGGCGGCACGCAGGCGGCGCCCGCGCGGCACGAGGACCTCGCCGACGTCCTCGCCCTCGGAGCCGACCGGGCCGTCGTCGCGGCCCGCGTCACCCCGATCGGCTGCGGGCGTGCCCGCTGCGACGACGTCCTCGGCGAGCACCTGGTCCAGCGCGTCGAGCAGCGACAGGCCGATCGGCTCGAGGGCGCCGACCTGGGCCAGGACCTCGGCGCGCCAGCTCGCCAGCGAGCGCAGAGCTCGTGCGTCCGCCGCGTCGCTCACCGCTACAGCCGCTCCACGAAGTCGCTCAGGAAGTCGCGGAACTCCGGGCCGAGATCGGGGCGCTGGGCGGCGATCTCGATCGTGGCGCGCAGGTAGTCCTGCTTGGTGCCGATGTCGTAGCGGGCGCCGTCGAAGCGCACGGCGCGGATCGGCTCCTCGGCGCACTGGGCCCGCATGGCGTCGGTCAGCTGGATCTCGCCCCCGCGACCGGGCTTGGTCCTGCTGATGTGGCCGAAGATGTCGGGGGTGAGCACGTAGCGACCGATGATGCACAGGTTGCTGGGGGCATTGGCTCTGCCCGGCTTCTCGATCATGTCGTTGACGTGGTAGACGCCCGGCTGCTCGGGATCGGGGGGGCCGTCGATCACCCCGTAGCGGTCCAGCTCGGCGTCGTCGAACTCCATGACCGCCACGACCGTGCGGGCGCTGCGGTCGGCGAGCTCGACCATCTGGGACAGCAGGCGCTCTTCCATGCCGATCAGGTCGTCGCCGAGCAGCACCGCGAAGGGCTCGTTGCCCACGTGGTGGCGGGCGCAGCCGACCGCGTGGCCGAGCCCCAGCGGCTGGCCCTGGCGCACGTAGTGCACGGCGGCCAGCTGGCTGACCGCACGCACCGCGGCCAGCAGGTCCTCCTTGCCGGCGGCGGCGAGCTGGCGCTCCAGCTCGATGGCGTGGTCGAAGTGGTCCTCGAGGGCGCGCTTGCCGCGTCCGGTGACCATCAGCACGTCCTCGAGGCCGGCGGTGGCGGCCTCCTCGACGACGTACTGGATCGCCGGCTTGTCCACGACCGGCAGCATCTCCTTGGGTGAGGACTTGGTCGCGGGCAGGAAGCGAGTACCCAGCCCGGCGGCGGGGATGACGGCCTTGCGTGCCCGCACGTCCTGTCCTTTCGGTCCTGCTGCGGTCCTGGCGCGGTCCGGGGCGCGGGCGGCGGGAGCCGGCCAGCGCCCTCGTGCTCGCCGCGCGGGTCTGCCGGCGCATCCTGCCACGTCGGGGCAGAGCGGTCACACCGTGCGCGGCCACACGGTGCATCATGCACGGACGCGGCGTGCCACTGCTGCACTGGCGCCGCCACCCGCACCACCAGGAGGATCGCCGTGGCGCACCCCCACCGCACCGATCCCCGCAAGGCCGACCTCCGCGGGCGCCTGCTGGCGACGCGACGCGGCCTTGGCACCGGCGAGCGCGAGCGGTCGAGCCGCGCGATCCGCGGTCACCTGGCCGCGCTGCCGGCGGTGCGGCAGGCCACCACGGTGCTGGGGTATGCCGCGACCGACGCCGAGGTCGACCTCGACCCGCTGCTGGCCGCGCTCCTCGACGAGGGCCGGACGGTGGCGCTGCCGGTGGTGGACGGTGCGCGGCTGCGGCTCGCGGCCGTGACCGACCTCGACAGCGACCTGGTGCTGGGCCACCTCGGCGTGCGTGAGCCGCGCCGCGGCTGCGCGGCGGTGCCGGAGAGCACCATCGGGGTGGCGCTCGTGCCCGGCGTGGCCTTCGACCGCGACGGCGGGCGGCTGGGCTACGGCGGCGGGCACTTCGACCGGCTGCTGGCCGAGCTGGACGCGCCGGCGATCGGGGTGGCCTTCCATGCCCAGCTGATCCAACGGGTGCCGCTGCGGCCCCACGACGTGCGCATGGACCTGGTGGTCACCGAGGACGGCGCGATCGCACCGACCTGACCGCAGCCGAGCCCCGGCCTCGCCGGGTGGCTCGTGCCGCGCGCGGCGGCTGGGGCATACTTGGGTGCAGCCTGTGGCACAGCACGGCCCGATGCGGGACATCCCAGGGAGCCCAGCCATGCCTACCTACGAGTACGCCTGCCGCGACTGCGGGCACCACCTCGAAGTCGTCCAATCGTTTCGCGACGAGCGGCTCACCGAGTGCACCCGGTGCAGCGGTGCGCTTCGCAAGGTCTTCTCGCCAGCCGGCATCATCTTCAAGGGGTCGGGCTACTACGTCACCGACACCCGCGCCGAGCAGGCGAACCTGAAGAACGGCTCCTCGGCGGAGGCCAGCAGCGACGGCGCGAGCAGCAGCGACGGCGCAGCTGGCAGCGGTGACGCAGCTGGCAGCGGTGACGCGGGCTCCTCGACCAGCGACGCGAGCTCCTCGAAGGGCGACTCGGGCTCCTCGGGCGCACGCGACCAGGGCAGCTCGGAGTCCGCAGCCTGAGCCCCGGGCCTGATCGGCCCCTCGGGCGAGGCGCGCCTGCGCCTGCACGCCAGCGTCCACAGCCCCCGACCGCTCCGACCGCCCGGGCGCAGCCACAGCGGGCACGCTGCCGCCATGCGCCCGCCTGTCCTCTCCCCGGCTCTGCAGCGCCTGACACGCGGTCCGGGACCCGCGTGGCCGGCGCCGGTGGAGTCACTGGCCGAGGGCTGGGCGCGCCTGCCTCCTCGGGTGCGGCTGCTGGTGGTGCTCGGCCTGGTCCTCGCAGTCGCAGCGGGCACCCACCTGCGCGTGCAGGCCGCCGAGCACCGGTGGGGCGGCGAGCCGGTCGCGGTGCTGGTGGCCGGCGAGCCGGCGGCGGGGGGCGACCCGGCTGCGCCAGCGGTCCATCTGGAGCGCCGGCCACCGACGACGGTGCCCGGCGATGCCGTCGCGGAGGTCGATGCCGAGGCGACGCTGGCGCTGGCACTGCCCCGAGGGGCGGTGCTCACCCGGTCGCATCTCGATCCCAGGGGTCCCGCTGCCGGGCTGCCGGAGGGCCTGCGCGCGGTGCCGGTGGAGATCGACGCGGGCTGGGGCGTGGCGTCGGGGTCCTTCGTCGACGTCTGGGCGGATGCGGCGGCGACGCCGGTGGCCACCGGGCGTCCGGTGCTGGAGGTCCGCGACGATGCGCGGCAGCCCACTGCGCTAGTGGGGCTGGCAACCGACGAGGTCGCTGCCATGGCCGGCGCCGAGCAGGTCCGCCTGACCCACGCGCCGGCACCGGGCCCCACAGCGGCGCAGCCGACGACCGGCAGCGACGACGAGTAGCCTGCGGGGCGCCATGACCATCCCGGACCAGCCCGCGAGCGAGCCCACCACAGCGGCGCCGGTCGAGCAGACGCCGGCGACCTCACCCTCGCACCTGGACGCCGAGGGGCGAGCGCGCATGGTCGACGTGGCCGACAAGGCGGTGACCGACCGGGCTGCGCGCGCCAGCGCGGTGGTGGCGATGACCCCCGCCACGGCCCGCGCGGTGGCCGAGGGCGCCGTCCCCAAGGGCGATGTCGCCGCGATCGCGCGGATCGCCGGCATCCAGGCTGCCAAGCGCACCCCCGACCTGGTGCCGCTGTGCCACCACGTGGCGCTGTCCTCGGTCGAGGTCACCGTGACCGTCGACGTCGACCGGGGACGCGTGCGGTGCGACACGCTCGCACGCGCCAGCGACCGCACGGGGGTGGAGATGGAGGCCCTGACGGCGGCCTCCGTCGCGGCGCTCACCGTCTACGACATGGTCAAGAGCCTAGAGCACGGCGCGGTGATCGAGCAGGTCGCGCTGCTCGAGAAGTCCGGTGGCAGCAGCGGGACCTGGCAGGCACGGGCGGAGGGCTCATGAGCGCTGCGCCCGCCTGGTCCGCCGCGGTACTGACCGTCAGCGACGGGGTGGCCGCCGGCTCCCGCGAGGACCGCTCCGGCCCGGCGCTGGCCGCAGCGCTGACCGATGCGGGCTTCGGCGTCCTCGCCCACGAGGTGGTGTCTGACGACCCCGCGGCCGTCGCCGAGGCGCTGCGCGGGCTGTGCGCCCGCGCGGCGCTGGTGTGCGCCACCGGGGGCACCGGGCTGGGACCGCGCGACCGCACGCCCGAGGCGGCCCGCACCGTGATCGACCGGGAGGTGCCGGGGCTGGCCGAGGCCATGCGCGTCGTCGGTCGCGAGCAGACCCCGATGGCCGACCTGTCGCGCAGCCTGGCCGGCGCCGCCGGCGCCTCGCTCGTGCTGTGCCTGCCGGGCAGCACGACCGGCGCGACGCAGAGCCTGGCTGCCGTCGTCGAGGTGCTGCCGCACGCACTCACGCTGCTGGCCGGCGAGACCGAGCACCATCACGGCCCCGCGCCCGGTGCCGGGCACGCCGAACCCGGTCGACCCAGCCCACCTGGTCGACCCACCCCGCCGGAGGCCCCGTCGTGAACGTCGAGGTGCGCCTGTTCGCCGCCGCTGCGGAGGCGCTCGGACCGCGCACCCGAGTGGCGGTCGACGAGCCGGCCACGGTCGGTGCGGTGCGCGACGCCTTGATCGCAGCCCATCCCGAGCACGCCGCGCTGCTCGCCCAGTGCTCGCTGGCGCTGGACCGCGAGATCGTCCGCGAGACCGCCGAGGTCCCCGACGGTGCCGAGGTGGCGCTGCTGCCGCCGTTCGCCGGCGGCTCCCACGCCTTCGACGACAGCCAGGGGCCACGCACCATCGTGGGCGTGCAGGCACCACCCCTGCCGGTGGCCGAGACCCTGGAGGCGTTGGGCGAGCCCGGCGCCGGCGGCCACGTGGTGTTCCTCGGCACGGTGCGCGACCACTCGGCCACCACCGAGCAGGTTGCCGAGCTGACCTACGCGGCCTATGAGGACATGGCGCGCGAGGTGCTGGCCACGATCGCCGCCGAGCTCGCCGAGGCGTGGCCCGGCCTGCGCGGGATCGCGCTGATCCACAGCATCGGCGCGCTGCCGGTCGGCGCTCACACGGTCCTGGTGGTCACCAGCGCCGCCCACCGCGACGACGCCTACGCCGCGAACCGCCACGCGCTCGAGCAGCTCAAGGCGCGCGTCCCGGTCTGGAAGCACGAGCGTGACCGCACCGGGAGCGCACGCTGGATCGGGGTGGCCGAGGACGCCCAGCCGCGCCGCACCTCGCCGGCGGACCGCGCGACCGCTGCTGACGACCCCGCCGGCGGCCGATGAGCGGTGACCTGCTGCGCTGGGCCGGAGGCAACCTGCTGCGGTTCGTGGCGGCCTGCGGGGTGGCCTGGCTGCTGGCCGTGGCCTGGTACGCCGTCCCGGTGGTGCCCGCCGAGGGGCCGTTCCCCGGGGTGGGGGGCTATCTGAGCGCGCTGATGCTCTCGCCGGTGCCCCTGTGGCTGCCCCACCTGGTGGTCGTCGGGCTGCTCAGCCGCGTCGCGTCGTCAGCCACGTTCCGGGTGATCGCCGTCATCAGCGCGCTGACGCTGGGGGGCCTGTGGTGGCCCGTGCACGTGTCAGCGCTCGGCGATCCCTCCGGGTGGCTCGCGCCGACCAACGTGATGCTGCCGGCCGCCTACGCCCTCTATGGCGCCGTGGTGCGACCGCTGCCGGCCCACGCCGTGTGAGCCCGCGGGCGGCACCGGCAGGACCGCTGCGCGCTGGCGCCGCTACCACCGCGAGCCGGCCCGCGCGCCGCGCCCGGAGCCGCGACCGGAGCCGCGCCCACGCACGCGACCACGCCCGCCGAGGCGGCTCCACAGCGTCCCGCCATAGCTGAGGCCGATCGCCACCAGGCAGATGCCGGTGACCGTCCAGGAGGCCAGCGGCGAGCCGACGATGAGCGCGATGCCCCCAAGCAGCGCCGCGAGCGCCACGAGGACCGCCGGCAGCAGCGGCGCGCGGCCCATCCAGCGCCCGATGAGGGTCGCCGCGATGGTGCCGAGGATCGACAGCAGCACCCACACGACCATGAGGGCGCAGCCTACTCGGCCCACCGCTGCGCCGACCACCGCTCCGACGCGCTGAGTTGCATACCCTACCCCCATGGGTATACTGCTCGGCGAACGTGCGGCAGGCGTCGCGCCGCCGCACTGCACGGACCGCAAGCGACCTCGAGGAGACCGGCACGATGAGCGCACAGACGACCACCCACCCCACCGAGGCCAACGTGGCCACCGAGGCAACGACCGAGGCCAGGTCCAGCCGGGTCGGCAGGCTGATGGGCTTCTTCATCGGCGTGGCGATCGTGGGCTGGGGCGCCAGCGCCTTCCTCACCGCGGTGCACTTCTGGGCGCTGCCGCTGCCCGAGGGCATCGAGCCGCAGGGCAGCATGGCGGTGATCACCAGCCCGTGGGCCTACATCGGCCCGATCCCGCTCGCCCTCGTCGGTGCCCTGTACTACGTGGTGATGATCGCCCTGGGCGCCACCTGGCGCGTGACGCGCAACGCGCTGCTGGACACGGTGATGCTGCCCATGACCGGCCTCGGCGTGCTGATGTCGGCCGGCCTGGTCTACCTGCAGCTCGGCCCGATCGGTGAGATCTGCCCCTTCTGCATGGTGTCGGCCACCGCCACGACCCTGCTGTTCCTGACCGAGCTGACGATCAAGAGCCAGGGCGGATCCCGCGTCGCGCGCCCCGCCAACCCCTCGATCGTGTGGGGCACGGCCTTCGTCGCGACGCTGCTGCTCACCCTGGCCGCGATGTTCGGTCTCACGATCGCGCCGATCCCCGGCGCCTGATCGCGGGCTCCGCCCCGCCCCCGCATCGCTGTGCGCGGGCGGGGCAGCCCCACCCCGGCGAGCGCGGCGCGGGCTGATCCCAGTCCGCGCCGTCAGTCCTGGGTCGGGTCGGCCATGACGTCGGCCAGGCGGCCGAGCTCCAGCCACCACTGGTCCAGCGGGCGGCGCGCATCCGGGTGGGCGAGGTCGGGCAGCTTGTTGAGGTCGGTGACCTCCACGGCCCCGCCCTGCAGCCCGATGAAGGCGCTGCCCGGCGCCCGCTGGCCGGCCTGCTCCAGCAAGTGGCCCACGCTGTGCGAGGCCAGGCGCGTAGCCTGGATGCGATCGAACGGCGAGGGGTCGCCGCCCTGCTGAAGGTGACCGAGGATCGTCTCGCGGACGTCGAACAGGTCGCCGCTCTCCTTCTCGAACAGCGACCGCAGGAAGTCGGTCGTGTAGAGGTCGTCGGCGTGCTCGCTGCGCACGATGAGCCCCAGGCGCTTGCGGCGTGCACGGAAGCCCTCCGCCAGAGCGGTCACGTCGTGGAGCAGGTCATCCAGCTGGATGCCGTGCTCGGGCAGGTAGACGCGCTCGGCACCCGTGGCGATCCCCGACAGCAGCGCCAGGTAGCCGCTGTCGCGCCCCATCACCTCGACGATGAAGCAGCGGCCGGCCGCGACGGCCGACTGCTTCACCCGGTCGATGTCGGACACGATCGTGTTCAGCGCGGTGTCAGCGCCGATCGACAGCTCGCTGCCCGGCAGGTCGTTGTTGATCGAGGTCGGCAGGCACACGATCGGCAGCTGCAGCGCCGGCAGGCGACGCCGCTCCACGTGGAGCGCGTGCGCCGCCCAGTAGCCGTCCCAGCCCCCGGCCATCAGCAGGCCATCGAGCTCGAGGTGCGCGACCTGCTCGGCGATCGCGTCCAGCTCCCTGCCCTGTGGCACGCCCCGGCTCACCCCGAGCTCGGCGCCCCCGCGCGAGCCCCACTCGGTCACGCTCATCCAGTCCAGCTCGGTGCACTCGCCCTGGCGCAGGCCCGCGAAGCCGCCCTGGATGGCCACCGGGGTGTGCCCGGCGTCGAGGATGAGACGCGAGGCGACCCGCACCACGGTGTTCATCCCGGGTGCGGGGCCATCGGCATGCAGGATCCCCAGGCGCAGGGGGTGGCGCCCGTCCTCGGGCGCGCTGGGTTGGGCCTGGGTGAGGGTGCGCAGGGTCGCGTAGGACTCGGCGAAGCTGCCGCCCCGCATGCGCATCGCGCCCTCCGCGTCGTTGGCGGCGACCAGCTCGGCCACGCGCTGGGTCTGGGCCACGCACTCCATCAGGTCCGAGCTGGCGACCTGGTGGCCGCGGATGCCCACCAGGCGCGAGCCGTGCTCGGCTTCGCCGGCGAGCAGGCGCTCGACGGCGGCGTAGCCCAGCAGCGTGCCGAGGAACCGGTCGAAGGCGCTGGGCGAGCCCCCGCGCTGCACGTGGCCGGGGATCGTGGTCCGCGCATCCTCGCCCAGGCGCTCGCGCAGCACCGCGCACACGTCCTCGGCGGTGATCGGGTTGCCCTCGTCGTCGTGGGCGCCCTCGGCGATGATGATCATGTTCTGGCGCCGCCCGATGCGCCGGCCAGCCTCCAGCGTGTCGCACATCGCGTCGGCCCAGCCCTGGGCCGGCGGGGGGCTCTCGGGGATCAGCACCCAGTTCGCGCCGGTGGCCACCGCCGACATGAGCGCCAGGTAGCCGCAGTGGCGACCCATGACCTCCACGACGAACGAGCGCTGGTGGCTCGCGGCGGTGTCCCGGATGGCGTCGACGGCCTCGGCCACGCGGTGCAGCGCGGTGTCGGCCCCGATCGTCATGTCGGTGCCGAACATGTCGTTGTCGATCGACCCGGCCATGCCCACCAGACGCAGACGCGGGTGCGTCGCGGCGGTCGCGGGATCGATCGCGCCCTCCTCGACGAGCTCGGCCAGCAGCTCGGGCCACTCGCGCCGGAAGATGTCGGCGCCGGTGAGGCTGCCGTCCCCGCCCATCACCACCATCGCCGAGATGCCGCGCTCCACCAGGTTGTGGGCGGCCCGGCGACGGCCCTCACGGGTGCGGAACGCCTGCGAGCGCGCCGAGCCGATCGTGGAGCCTCCGCGCTGGAGGATCTGGCTGACCTGCGGCGAGCCGAACGCCTGGATGGCCTCGCCACCCGCGACGAGCCCCGCGTAGCCCTCCCGGACCGCGTGCACCGTGACACCGTGGTGCAGCCCCGTGCGCACCACCGAGCGCACGACCGCGTTCATGCCCGAGGCGTCGCCGCCGCTGGTCAGCACCGCGAGGTGCTCGATGGGAGCCTGCTCGGTCACCACGTCCTCCTCGACGCGTCGGGGATCATCGGGGACAGGGTCACCGCGGATCGCCTCGGGGGCAAGGCTGCGCTCCGCGCGGCGCGTCAGCCGCTGCGGTGCAGCGTCCAGACGAGCTCGGCGGGCACGCTGCCAGGGTTGGCCCAGCCGGTGAGGCTGGCCCGGGTCAGCAGGAGCGCATCGCCCTCGTGGAGGGTCTCGGGACGTCCCTCGACGGTGCAGTCGAGCACCCCGCGCAGCACCAGCACCGACTCGGTCTCCTTGGTGGCGAACGGCGTCGCGTCGCCTGCCGCGCCCGGCGCGACCTCCACCAGCCACTGCTGCCCCGCCACGGGATCGTCGAGGAGGCGCTCGGCGACCAGCCCCGCGGCCAGGGCGGTGCGCTCGCGCCCGCTGCGCCGCGACAGCTCGTAGCCGTGGGCGTCCTCGTCGCTGGGGCCGAAGGGCACGCCGAGCACCTCCCACAGCCGCACCAGCGTGTCGCCGGAGGGGCCGCGCACGCCGCGCTCCACCTGGGACAGCGCCGAGGGGGTGATGCCCACCCGACGGGCCACCTCGGCTTGGGACAGCCCGTGGCCGAGCCGCTGGTGGCGGATGGCGGTGCCCAGGCGCTCGCGGCTGGTGGTGATCGGCCCGACGGCGTGCAGGTCGCCCTCGCTGACCCGCGCCTGCAGGCTGCGCCCGATGACCCCGGGCGAGCGGCCGTCGGCCTTGCGCACGCGCAGCCCCACCGCCCCGCCGGCGCCGTCGCCCTCGCCGGGAGCCTCGGCGGCGTCGGCGAGCTCGACGACCACCTGGGTGATCTCCTCGAGGCGCCGCAGGAAGGCGGGTCGATGCTCGGCGCGGGTCACCGGCCAGAGCGCCAGGCTGCGCCGGCGGTACAGCCGCGGGCAGGCGGACAGGAACAGCTGCAGGGCCGCGGCGTCGTCCCAAGCCTCCTGGAACGCGGAGAGGCGGTCGAAGACGAAGGCCGCCCCCTCCCCCACGGCCTCCTCCACCGCGTGCAGCGCCGCGATCGCGTCCTCGATCGTGGCCTCGCGAGCCAGGGCGTCGGGCCGGCTCGAGGGGTGACCGGTGCGCACCGGTGACCAGTCGAGCACGCGCAGCCCCTCGGTGTGCACGAACGCCGGGAGCTCCGCGGGTGGGGTGAGCGTCACGACGACCGTGGGCAGCCTCGTGCGCGCACTGGCGATGAAGCGCTCGACCAGCAGCTCCAGCGGGGCGCCGGGATCGCCCTGCAGCACCAGGTTGTCGCCGACGAAGACCCCGTCGAGCAGCTCGTCGATGAGGTCGGTCCCGGTCGTGAGCTCGGCCACGGCACCTGCTCCGTTCGCCACAGCGGTGAGCCGACACCGTACTCCACGGCACGATCGCGCCGACGGGCCCGCGCGCACACGCGCCCAGCCCGCGCGCCGGGCGCGGTCGCGGCAGCATCGGCGTCCCCGGCCCACGATGCGCCAGCGCGAGAGAAGGCCCCCGGCATGAGCGATGAGCAGGACCAGCCCGCCAAGCGTCTGCGCGGTCGGCTCGCCAGCGGCGTCACCGTGTGGACCGCCGGCGAGGGGCGGGAGGCCACCGGCCTGACGGTCGCCTCGGCACTCGTCACCGAGGGCGAGCCGCCGCGCGTGCTGGGCACCGTCGGCGACCTCGCCGAGCTGCTTGACGCCGTGCGGGCCACCGGCTGCTTCGTGGTGCACCTGCTGGGCCACGACCAGCGGCAGCTGGCCGACCGCTTCGCCGGGCTGATGCCGGTGCCCGGCGGCCCGCTGCGCGACGTCGACACCCGCCCCGGCCCGCACGGCCCCGTGCTGTCGGAGGTCGGCGCGTGGGCGGGCTGCCGCCTGGTGGACGAGCGGCAGGTGGGCTACCCGATCCTGCTGGAGGGCGCGATCGAGGAGCTCGCCCTGGACGACCTCGAGGACCCGCTGGTCTGGTTCCGCGGCCAGTACCGCCGCCTGGGGCAGGCGCGGGCCCCGTGGCAGGCCACCGGACCCGACTCGGCGCTGCCCGATCGCTGACGCCTCGCAAGCAGCGGCGCAGTGCGGCCCCGACCGTGCGGCCTAGGCTCGGGATGCCCGGTCCACACCCGCGGATCCCGCGGGAGCCATCTCGCGGGGAGCGAGCCTCCATGACGTTTCGCAGCCTGCTGTGGGATGAGGCCTCGGTGCCCACGTCGCGTCCCGGCGAGCCCGAGTGCTTCGGCGACCTGCACCTCGACCAGGTCGTGGCCGAGGTCGCGCGCGGGCGCGAGGACTACGACCTCGCGCCACTGCTCCACCAGCCGCTGGGCGATCCCGCGATGATCGCGGGGCGCCAGCGGGTGTTCTCGGACCTGGAGGACGACGACGTCGCCCAGGCGGTCAGCACCTTCTCGGAGCGCATGCGCCGCATGCGCCGCTACCAGGGGCTGGCACGGCGCCGCCACCAGGCCGAGGAGCGCCAGCGCTGGTTCCTCGACGCCGCGCAGGTCTACCTCGACGCCGTGCGCGGGCTGCGCGACGCGCTCGCCGCGCACGAGCTGGGCTCGGAGGGGCTGCAAGCGCTGCGCGACCACCTCGACGCGCTGATCGCCTCCTCGTCGTTCGCAGCGCTGGCCCGCGACGCGGCCGCGGTCGCCGAGGCCCTCGACGAGGTGCGCTACGCCATCGCCATCAAGGGCCGGCGCGTGCGGGTCAGGCACTATGAGGGCGAGCCCGACTACCTCGCCGAGATCGAGGAGGCGTTCGCGAAGTTCCGCGAGCGCGACGCGAAGGACTACCGCGCCCAGCTGCCGCCCGAGTCGCAGATGAACGGGGTGGAGGAGCGGATCCTGGGTCTGGTCGCCCAGCTGTTCCCCGAGACGTTCGGCCAGCTGGCGACCTTCACCGAGCGCCACGCCGACTTCGCCGACCCCGGCGTGCTCACCTTCGAGCGCGAGGCGCAGCTGTTCCTCGGCTACCGCAAGCACGTCCGCGCGCTGCGCAACGCCGGGCTGCCGTTCTGCTACCCGACGGTCACCCCGGGGGCCCGCACGGTCACGATCGAGGACGGCTTCGACCTGGCGCTGGCGCGCAAGCTCGCCTCGCAGGGCACGGTGCCGGTCACCAACAGCCTGCGCCTGGGTCCCGGCGAGCGCGTGGCGGTCATCACCGGGCCCAACCAGGGCGGCAAGACCACCTTCGCCCGGATGGTGGGCCAGATCCACCACCTCGCCGCGCTGGGCCTGCCGGTGCCCGGCCGGCGCGTGGAGGTCGGCCTCGCCGATCAGGTGCTGACCCACTTCGAGCGCGAGGAGTCGCTGGACACCCTGCGCGGCAAGCTCGAGGACGACCTCACCCGCATCCGGGGCATCCTCGACCGCGCCACCGCCGACAGCGTGCTGGTGCTCAACGAGCTGTTCACCTCCACCACCGTGAGCGACGCGGTGGCGCTCGGCCACGACATCCTCGAGCGCATCCGCGGCCTGGGCGCGCTGTGCCTCTACGTCACCTTCCTCGACGAGCTGGCCGAGGCCGGGCCGGAGACCGTCAGCCTCGTGGGCGAGGTCAGCCCCGAGGACCCCACCGCCCGCACCTTCGAGATCGTGCGCCGCCCCGCCGATGGGCTGGCCTACGCCGCGGCGCTGGCCCAGCGCCACCGCCTCACCTACGACCACGTGCGGGAGCGGCTGCGCGCATGAAGGTCCGCCTGCTCCACCCCGACCGCGACGTGCCCGTCGGCGAGCCGCTGCCCGACCACGCCGAGGACCTCGCCGCCGACCTCGAGCTGGACTCGCTGATCGAGGCGATGGCCGGCGACGACGACCACATCCGTCGGGTCGCCCGCTGGCTGCTGCTGGCCGGCGCGGAGGACCGCGCGGTCATCGCCCACCGGCAGGCCGTCATGGCCGACGCCCTCGCGGCGCCCGCCGCGGTCGAGTCGATGTACCGGGTGGCCACCGAGGCGCTGGAGGGTCGCCGGCGGCTGTTCTTCGGGCGCTTCGGCTCCTCCCCCGAGACGGTGCTCATGCAGGCGCGGCGCCTGCTGGACCTGCTGGTGGCGACGCTGCGCCGGCTGCGGCGGGTCGCCGACGCGCACCGCCAGCACCTGGGGTCCAGCGGGCTGGCGGGGCTGTGCGACCGCCTCGACACCGAGCTCGACGAGGACTACCTCGACGTCCTCGAGGGCCACCTCGAGGAGCTGCAGCTCGAGGAGGGCGTGCTGCTGTCGGCCAAGCTGGGACGCGGCAACGCCGGCCGCGACCACGTGCTCCGGCGCCCACCGCAGCAGGGACGACTGGCCAAGATGCTGGAGCGCGAGCGCGGCGGGCTCACGTTCACCATCCCCGAGCGCGACGAGACGGCCGCCCGCGCGCTCGCCCAGCTGCGCGAGCGCGGCCTCAACGACGTCGCCAACGTCCTCGCCCAGTCCTCCGACCACATCCTCGACTTCTTCCGGGTCCTGCGCGACGAGCTCGCCTTCTACCTCGGCGGGGTGCGACTGCACCGCGCGCTGTCGCAGCAGGGGGCGCCCAGCTGCTGGCCCGAGCTCACCGAGGTGGCCGACGTGCTGGCCACCGAGTCGCTCGTCGACGCCGCGCTCGCGCTGCGGATCCCCGAGGTCGTCGGCAACGACGTGGACGCCACCGGGCGCCCGCTGGTGCTGGTGACGGGAGCCAACCAGGGGGGCAAGTCCACGTTCCTGCGCAGCGTCGGCCAGGCCCAGGTCATGGCCCAGGCCGGGCTGCCCGTGGCCGCCGCGCGGTTCACCACGACCCTCGCCCCGCGCGTGCTGACCCACCACACGCGCGAGGAGGATCCCGAGATGGAGAGCGGCAAGCTCGATGAGGAGCTGCGTCGCATGAGCGCGGTGGTGGACGCCGCCGCCCCCGGCGCCCTGGTGCTGTGCAACGAGTCGTTCTCCTCCACCAACGAGCGCGAGGGCTCCGAGATCGCCCGCCAGGTCACCACCGCGCTGCTGGACGCCGGCGTGCGGGTGGTGTACGTGACCCACCTCTACGAGCTGGCACGGGGGTTCACCGAGCGCGACCGCGACCGCGTGCTGTTCCTGCGCGCCGAGCGCGGCGAGCAGGGCCAGCGCCCCTACCGGCTGGAGGAGGGCGAGCCGCTGCCGACCAGCTTCGGCGCCGACACCTACCAGCAGGTGTTCGGCGCCGACCTGTCGGTGGACGCCGAGGAGCGCTGACAGGGTTGCGGGGCTAGGCGCTGCGCTCGCCCTGCGCGCGACCCGAGCACTGGGCTGCGTCAGCGGCAGGGACCCCGGTGCGCTGGAGGTGCGTGAGCGCGCCTGGGTGGACCGGAGGGCTCCACAGGTAGCCCTGGGCGTGGTCGCAGCCGAACCCGCGCAGCTCGTCGCGCTGGATCGGCCCCTCCACGCCCTCGGCGGTGACGGCCATCCCGAAGGCGTGGGCGAGGTCGACGGTGGCAGCCACCAGCGCGCGGTCGGCGGGCTCGTCGAGCATCCCGGCCACGAACGAGCGGTCGATCTTGACGACATCGACCGGCAGCCGTCGCAGGTGGTTGAGCGCGCTGTACCCGGTGCCGAAGTCGTCCAGCGCCAGGTGGATGCCCAGGCCGCGCAGCTGTGCCAGCTGGTCCTCGCCACTGGTCGTCTGCAGCACCGCCGACTCGGTGATCTCCAGCGACAGGTTCACCGGGTCCAGCCCGGCGTCGGCCAGGGCGCGCTGGACGCGCGCGACCAGCCGGTCGTCGGCCAGCTGCAGCGGCGAGAGGTTGACCGACAGCACGAAGGCCGGGTCCGCGGCGACCCAGGAGGTGGCGGCGGCGCACGCCTGGCGCAGGACCGCCTCGCCCAGCTCGTGGATCAGCCCGACCTCCTCGGCCACCCAGATGAAGCGATCCGGTGCGAGCTCGCCACCGTCGGGCAGGACGAGCCGCACCAGGGCCTCGGCACCCTCGACGCGCTCGCTGGCGAGCCCGAACACGGGCTGGTAGCGCACCGCCACCCCGCCGTTGTCCAGTGCCTTGCGCAGGACGTCGGCGGTGCCCACGCGCTGGCGCACGCGCTCGCGCATGGCAGGGGTGAACAGCGCCACGCGGTTGCGCCCGCGCTCCTTGGCGGCGTCCACAGCGGTGTGGGCGTCGCGCAGCAGGCTGCTGGCATCCTCGCGATGATCGCCGGCGACGAGCCCGACGCTGGCGGTGAGGGTGAGCTCCGTGCCACCGGCCACCAGCGGGGTCTGCAGCGCGCGGTGCACGCGCTGGGCGACCACCTCGGCCGCGTCAGCATCGGGCAGGTCCGGGCACACGATGACGAACTCGTCGCCGCCGAAGCGCGCCACGGTGTCACCGGGGCGCACCACGCGTCGCAGGCGGTCGGCCACTCTCCGGAGGACGCGGTCGCCGACCTCGTGGCCCAGCGCGTCGTTGATGTGCTTGAACCCGTCCAGGTCGAGGAACAGCACGCCCACCAGCGCGCCGGTGCGCTCCGCGAGCGCCTGCACGTGCTCGAGGCGGTCCACCATCAGCGCGCGGTTCGCCAGACCGGTCACCGGGTCGCGCGAGGCGACGTGCTCGAGCTGCTGGCGCGCGCGGCGGCGCTCGTAGGCGGCCTCCAGCGCGTTGCCGAGCGCTTGCAGGAACGCGTGGTCCTGCGCGTCGAGCTCCACGCCGTCACCGGTGTGCACCGCCAGGAGCGCCCAGTGCCCCGCGCGCACCCAGCCGCTGGGCTCCTGGCCGTGCGCGGCGCCACGCGCTGCAGTGGTCACCTCGATCTCGGGGACCAGCAAGGCGGGCAGCAGCTCGCGGATGCGCTGGAGGAGCGTCTCGGGCTGCTCGCCGGCCAGCGCGCGCTGCCCCAGCTCGGCGACGGCTTGCTGCTGGCTGGCGCGGCGGTCGGCCAGCGGGCAGCTGCGGTGCGGGTCGCTGACGTCGGTGGCGATGCCGATCGTGCCGACCAAGGCACCCGCGCCGTCCCACAGGGGAGACAGGGTCAGCAGGGCGGGCAGCCGCCCACCGTCGCGCCGGCGCAGCTCCAGCTCGGCGCGCACCTCCTCCCCACGGAGGACGCGCGCGGCGAGCGCGTGGGCGCGCTCGTGCTCCTCGGGCGACACGCACAGCTCGAGCACCGATCGCCCGCGGGCCTCCGGCCCGGTCCAGCCAAACAGCCGCTCGGCGGCAGCGTTCCAGCACGTGACGCGCCAGGACGCGTCGGTGGCCACGACCGCGTCACCGACCGCGTCGAGCAGCTGCGCCTGCAGGTCGGCCTGCTCCTCGTCGAGCTCGGGACGGGACTCGGCGAGCCCGCCGAGCGCCAGGCTGGATCCACGTGCCCGGTCGGCACGCACAGGCTCGCACGCGCGCGTCTGGCCCGGATGATCGGCGTGGTCGTGCATCAGGCTCCCGGATGGCTGCGGTGCCGGCTCGTCGAGCCGGCCATGGAGACGGTGCGGGACACTGCACCGTGCGCGTGGCCCTGTGCGGCTCCCCGGGGCCCGTCGGCAGGATCGACGGCGCGACAAGGCCGAGCTCTGCGCCTGCGGCCCGCTACTGCACCAGCCCGCCGATCACCGAGCCGATGGCGAAGGTGGCGGTGGCCGCCACCGCGCCGATCGCGAGCTGGCGCAGCCCGGCGAACAGCGCGGACCGGGCCGTGAGGATGCTCAGCGTGGCGCCCACCGCGAACAGCGCTGTCGCCGACAGCCCCACCGAGACCAGGACGGCCACCGTGCCCTCGAGCACCGCGAAGGGAGCGACCGGCACCACCGCGCCGAGCGCGAACGCGCCCCCGTTGGAGATCGCGGCGCGCAGCGCCGTGCCGCGCGGCACCACTGCGGAGTCCGGCTCGCGAGCGATCGCTTCGGCGGGCGCGGCGGCGACCTCGGGCGCGTCACCGCCCTGCTGGTCGGCGTCGTCGCGCTCCTCGTCGGGCAGCAGGTGCAGCTCGTGCTCGTCGCCCTGGCGGGCTCGGGCGATGTCGGAGGCCTGTAGGCGGACCTCGGAGAGGAGCAGCTCGCGCTGGGAGGTCACCGAGACCAGCTCGCCGGCCGCCATCGACAGCGACCCGGACAGCAGCCCCGCGATCCCGGTGATCAGCAGCGCGGTCGACTCGGCCTGCGCCCCGGCCACACCCATCACCAGGCTGAGGTTCGACACGAGCCCGTCATTGATGCCGAACACCCCGGCGCGCACCGAGTGGCCCAGCCGCAGCCGCCAGCCCGGCGACAGCCCGGTCAGGGCCCGCGCGTGGATGCGCTCGTCGGACTCGAGGCCGGGGGCATCGGGCTCGTCGGTGTAGGCCCGGATCTCGGCGCGCTCCACGCGCTCGATGATCGGCAGCACCGCGGGGATCCCGAAGCGCGCGGCGAACGCCGCGACCAGCCGCGACCCCGCTCCCGGTCGCCCCCGCGGGTCAGCGCGGCCGCGGTGTGCGGTGCCCAGGCGCCCCTCCCAGTGGCGGGCATGGCGCTCCTCGGCGGCGGCGAGCCCTTCGAGGACCGCTCGCTGGGCGTCGTCGTCGGCCACGCCCGCCAACGCGCGGTACAGGCGCGCGCGCCGTCGCTCGGCGCGCACATAGCGGCGGAAGCGTCGTTCGTCACGTGCCATGCCCGGCTACTCCCCTTCGCCGCCACCGTACCCCCCGGAGGCGCTCCACCCGCCGCGGGGCCCCGTAGACTCCGGGTGCTCGCTGCCTGCCGCGTGTCGCGCGCGGCAGGCGCGCACCGGCCACGGAGGGGGCATGGGACCAGCACCGGCACGCGCGGCGCCCGCGGTGGCGACCTCCCCCTCGCGCCGCCGGCGCCTGCTGGCAGGCACCGGCCGGCTGGTGCGGCTGCGGCTGCGGCGCGACCGCGTGCTGCTGCCCGCCTGGGCGCTGGGGGTCACCGGGCTCGTGGCCTACTTCGTCGCGGCCCTTGAGCTGCTCTACGAGACCGAGGAGGACCTCGCCGGCGTCGCCCAGATGATGGAGGGTCCCCTGGGCGCGCTGATGGGCGGACCCGGCTACGGGTTCGACGCCATCACGCTGCCGGTGTTCTTCGCCGGCACCTACTGGCTCTACGTCATGGTGCTCGTGGGGCTGATGAGCATCCTGGTCACGGTGCGCCACACCCGCCGCGAGGAGGTCGCCGGCCGTACCGAGCCGGTGCTCGCCGGGCCCGTGGGCCGCCTGGCGCCGCTCGCCTCGGCGCTGGTGGTCGTGGTGACGCTGAACGTCGCCGTGGCGGTGCTGACCGTCGCGGTGCTGCTGGCCGGCGACTACCCGGCCGCTGGCTCCTGGACGGTGGGCGCCGGCGTCGGCGCGCTCGGGCTCGTGCTGGCGGCGGTGGCGGCGCTGACCGCCCAGATCGCGGCGACCTCGAGGGCGGCGGCGGGTCTGGCGGGCATCGTGCTGGGCGCGGCGTTCGCGGTGCGCTCGCTCGGCGACCTCCTCGAGGCGCAGGGCAGCTGGCTGTCATGGCTCTCGCCGCTGGCGTGGTCGCAGCAGACTCGCGCGTATGTCGACGAGCGCTGGTGGCCGCTGCTGCTGTCGCTCGCCGCAGCCGCGGTGCTGCTGGCGCTGGCGGCACGCCTGGCGGCGCGGCGCGACCTCGGCGCAGGCGCGCTCGGCGCCCGTCCCGGGGCGCCGCGAGCACCGGGGTGGCTGCGCTCGCCGCTCGCGCTGGCGGTGCGGCTGCAGCGAGGCGCCATCCTCGGCTGGGGTGCGGCGCTGCTCGTGCTGGGAGGGCTCTACGGCGGCATGGCCGGGGAGTTCCTCGACGCGGTCGAGCAGCTGCCCGACGATCTCGTGGCGCTCCTCGGCGGCTCCGCCGAGGCGCTGGAGGGCTACCTGGCCCTCATGGGCGTGTTCGACGCGGTCGTGGTCAGCGCCTTCGCGCTGCTGGCGCTGCACGCCCTGCGCGCCGAGGAGGCCTCGGGGCGGGCCGAGGCGCTCCTGGCCACACCCGTCAGCCGGGGGCGCTGGTTCGGCACGCACCTGGCGGTCACGGCCGGGGCCGCCGTGGCCCTGCTGGCCGTCACCGGCGTGGCCATGGGTGCCGCGGCGGCGGCGACGACCGGCGACGGGCAGCTGCTGTGGCTCGGCGTCGCAGCCCATCTGGCGGTCGTCCCCGGCGTGCTGGTGATCCTCGGGCTGGGCGCGCTGCTGCTCGGCAGCGCACCGCGGGCCCTGCTCGCGGCCTGGGTGGTGCTCGGCCACAGCCTGCTCACCGGGGTGTTCGGTGACCTGATGGACCTGCCGGACTGGCTGGCGGGCCTCTCCCCGTTCGCGCACCTCGCCGCGGTCCCCCAGGAGGACCTGGCGCTCGCACCGGTCGTGGGGCTGATCGCGCTCGCGGTCGGGCTGGCGGTGGCCGGCGCCGCCGCGCTCCGCCGCCGCGACCTGCGCGGCCGCTGACCAGGCCGAGGGTGCGCCGCGGCGAGCGCGGCGGCTGACCGGTGGTCGTGGTGGACCATGGGACGCTCGGGGAAGGCTGTCCGCAGCCGGTGCAAGGAGACGAAGATGAGTCACGTCGTGGAGCTCCACAGCCGCGCCCTCGCAGACCTCGATGCGATGGTGTCGCGCATCGGACCGCGTGACTGGCAGCAGCGCACCGCCTGCACTGACTGGACCGTGCGCGACCTGCTGAACCACCTCACCGCCGAGGCGCTGTGGGCGCCGCACCTGCTGCGCGGCGAGACCCTGGAGCAGGTCGGTGACCGCTACCAGGGCGATGTGCTGGGCGCCGACCCGCTGACGACCTGGCGGGAGGCGAGCGCCGGCGAGCACGCGGCCGTCACCGCTCCAGGCGCCCTGGAGGTCACCGTGCACACCACCATGGGGCCGCTGGAGGCGCGCACCTACCTGTCGCAGCGCCTGACCGACCTCGCGGTCCACCGGTGGGACCTCGCCCAGGGGCTCGGTGTGGAGACCACCATCCCCACCGATGTCGCCGAGCACCTGCTGGAGCTGATCGAGCCGATGGCCGACGAGCTCGCCGACACCGGCCTGTTCGCCCCGCCGGTCGAGGTGCCCGCCGACGCCAGCAGCTCCGAGCGCCTGCTGGGGCTGCTGGGGCGCCGCCCGTGACCGTGCGCGCCGACCCCTACCCGCCGCGCTCCCCCGACCCGCCGGCGCCCCCGATCATGCGGCAGCGGTGGACGGCGGTCACCTACCTCCACTGGCCGGTGCCCACCGAGGCGATCGCGCGGCTGCTGCCACCGGACCTCGACGTCGACACCCACGAAGGGCAGGCGTGGGTCGGGCTGGTCCCGTTCGTCATGCGCGACGTGGCGGCCCGCGTCGGTCCGCCGCTGCCGTGGCTGTCGCACTTCTGCGAGACCAACGTGCGCACCTACGTGGTGGGGCCGCGCGGACCGGGCGTGTGGTTCTGCTCGCTGGACGCCGCCCGGCTGCTGCCGGTCGCCACCGCGCTGACCGCGTTCCGCCTGCCCTACCGGTGGGCGCGGATGGCCGCCGCTCGCCGCGGCGACGAGCTGCGCTTCTGGACCCGGCGCCGCTGGCCCGGGCCGCGCGGGGCGCGCAGCCTCGTCGGCGTCCGCGAGGGCGAGCGAGTCGAGCCCGACGCCCTCGACCGGTTCCACACCAACCGCTGGGCCCTCTACACCGTCGACCGCGCCGGCCGGCTGCTGCACCTGCCGGTCGACCACG
Organism: Nitriliruptoria bacterium; assembly: GCA_003553565.1. Taxonomy (GTDB): domain Bacteria; phylum Actinomycetota; class Nitriliruptoria; order Euzebyales; family Egibacteraceae; genus PUKE01. The sequence continues at coordinate 37,880 of PWER01000043.1, forward strand.
ACGCGTGGCCCCTGCGCGCCGGCACCCTCACCCACCTGCGCGACGACCTCGTCGAGGCCGCGGGCATCCCACGGCCGACGACCCCGCCGCGCGTGCGCGTCGGCGGCGACGTGCGCGTGGTCGCAGGTCGCCCTCGGGTGGTCGCGGGCGGCACCCGCTCCCTGGCCTGACCTGCTCGACCCGCACCCGACCGACCCGAGCCCCTACCCTGGCCCCCGCGTGGGGCACACGAGCCCACCCCACCGCCAGCCCTGCGACGAGGTGCCCCATGAGCCGCCGCACCCGCGTGAGCCTGATCGCGATGGTCGCCGCGCTCGTGGTCGGCGTGGTCGTGGTGCTCGCGCTCACCGGCGACGAGGACGAGCCGGTCGCCCTCGAGCCCGACGAGCCGACAGCCGAGCCCGACGCCGACCCCGACGCCGACGAGGAAGAGCCCAGCGACCCTGACCCCGACGAGGAGCCAGGCGACGTCGACGACGAGCCGGCCGAGGACGCCGAGGCCGACGACGTCGCACCGCACGACGAGGACGACCTCGTCGTCACCGAGGTCGCCGAGGGCTTCGACCAGCCGTGGGGCCTCGCGCTGCTGCCGGACGAAGCGAGGATGCTGGTCACCGAGCTGCCCGGGAGGCTGTCGCTGCTCGACCTCGACGAGGGCGAGGTGACCTCCATCGACGGCGTCCCCGAGGTCGACGCCGGCGGACAGGGCGGCTTGCTGGATGTGGCGGTGCACCCCGACTGGCCCGAGGAGGACTGGGTGCACCTCACCTATGCAGCGGGCGACGGGTCCGGTGCGACCAGCACGCACCTGGCGCGCGGGCGGCTGGACGCGCAGGCGGGCGCGCTGACCGACGTCGAGGAGCTGTTCGCCGCCGAGCCGTTCCTCGACTCGACCCAGCACTACGGCTCGCGCGTGGTCCACGACGGGCAGGGGCACGTCCTGCTGACCGTCGGCGACCGCGGCGACAAGGCCTTCGACGATCACGTGTCCCAGGACGCCAGCAACCATCTGGGCACCACGATCCGGCTGTCCGAGGACGGCGAGGTGCCCGCCGACAACCCGTTTGTCGACGACGAGGCGGTCGCCGACGAGATCTACAGCTACGGGCACCGCAACGTGCAGGGCATGGCCCTGCACCCCGACACCGGCGCGGTGTGGCAGAGCGAGCACGGCGAGGAGGACGGCGACGAGCTCAACATCGTCGAGGAGGGCGCCAACCACGGGTGGCCCGAGACCCACACCGGCTGCGAGTACGGCACGGAGACGCCGGTGGGCGTGCACCCCTCCGAGCGCGACGACGTGCCCGACCCCGTCTACTACTGGGAGTGCACCACCGGGGGGTTCCCTCCGGCCGGCATCGACTTCGTGCACGGAGCGGCCCTGCCCGGCTGGGAGGGCGACCTGCTGGTCGGGGGGCTGGCCAGCGAGTCGCTCGCGCGGTTCTCGGTGGACGACGACGAGGTAACCAAGGAGGGTCGACTGCTGGAGGACCGCGGCTGGCGCATCCGCGACGTGGTCACCGACGCCGACCGTGGGGTGGTCTACCTGGCGATCGACGACGGGAGCGCGCCGATCGTCGCGCTGACCACCGAGGAGTGAGGCGCCGCGGCGGGTGCGGTGGCCGCGCTGTGCCCCGCGCGCCAAGCGGCGCGAGTCAGCGCCGGTGCCAGGCGTCCTCGCGCTTCCAGCGCGCCTCGATCAGCGCGAGCGCCACGACCCACACCACCAGCACGCCAAGCACCACGTAGCTGCCGGTGGGCACACCGAGCAGGAACGGCTGGGGCAGCAGCAGCGCCACGACCACATACCCCGCGAGACTGCCGAAGAAGACGGCGCTGCGCCCTCTGGTCGCGGTCAACCTCCGCCACCGCCTCATGCGGACAGGACCTCCTCGAGCGGTCGGCGCAGGCTGCGCTCGCTGGGCTCGGGCGCGGCCGCCAGCCGCAGCAGCAGCTGCAGGCGCTCCTGAGGCTCGAGGCCCAGCCGTGCGCGCAGCGCCGCGGTGGTCTCGGCCAGCGCCTCGGTGTGACGGGCCGGCACGAGGGCGCGGTGGTCGGAGGCATCGACGGCGTACAGCGCCACCGGTGAGACCGGCTGCACCGCCCAGCCCAGCTGCTCGGCGGTGACCCACACGCGCTGCATGGCCGCACCGCCCTGGAGGTAGTCGCGCGGCTCGTGCCCGGCGCGGGTGATCGCGACCAGCGCGCTGCTGCGGGCCAGCGCCTGACGGGTCATCCCGCGCATGGTCCTGGCGACCATCGGGCGCGCCAACCGCCGCACCGCCGGGCTGCGACGCAGCAGGCGCATGGCGGCCGCGTCGCTCCTGCCGAGCTCCAGCGTGCGCACGTCCAAGCCGACCTCAACCGGCTCGCGACCCGGCCAGCGCAGCTCCGAGAGCATCTCGTCGAGCAACCACGGCGACAGGCAGCGCAGCCGGTCAGAGGCGCCCAGCAGCGCGCCGCAGGCCTGCAGGCCCGCGCGGTCGGCCACGATCGCCGCGCGCCCCGCCTCGGCCTCGGCAGCCGCGCGCAGCGCGGCGGCGCTGCCCTCGTCGAAGCGGACCGCGGGGTCGCCGGCGCGGCGGTTGGTGCTGCGCTGCCACATCGCCTCCCGCAGCGCGGCCAGCGCCGGGTCACGGTCGTCGTCCAGGCGGACCTCTGCGGCGACCCGCGACTCGGGGCCCTCGGGCAGCAGCGCGACGGGGCCCAGGCGCCCATGCGCGGCGGCCTCGACCCGCGCGTTCCACACCGCCGCGCCCAGCGCCACGTAGCTGCCGCGCCAGGCGACGTCGAGGCTGACCGCGTAGCTCGTGTCCAGCAGCACCCGCAGCGCCCCGTCGGTGCGCTCCAGCTGCCAGGGCTGGACGTTGCCGCCCGAGGGCGCCTGGTTCGCTGCGGCAGCCATCGCTCGCAGCACGGCGGCGTCGCTGCTCGTCTCGGTCGCCTCGACCACCTCGCCCGGCCTCCCGCATCGATCCGGGCGCGACCCGCGTCGCGCCGGGGCTGCACGGTCGGCGGCAACGATCGCCGCTGCTGGCCGCAGGCGCAACTCGTCGCGGAGCAGCAGGCCGTGGCACTCTCCCGCTGCTCGCTCGCGCTGGCCGCCCGCAGTCCCCTCGGTGC
>PWER01000163.1 GCA_003553565.1 Nitriliruptoria bacterium
AGGCCGGCAGGATCTGGGCGACGTCGCGACGCAGGCCCGGCAGGACCAGGCGGTCAGCGACGCCGAGGTCGGCGGCCAGCGCTTCCACCTCGGCGCGCAGCGGCCCGTCGCCGACGATCGCGGCGTGCAGGCCCGGATGCTCACCGACCAGGCGCGCCAGCACCCGCACCAGCGCCAGCGGGTCCTTCTGCGGCGACAGGCGCCCGACCGCGCCCACCAGCGGACCCTCAACCGGCACCCCGAGCCGACGGCGCGCCTCGGCGCGGTCGGTGCCCGGCGCGCGGAAGGGGTCGAGGTCGACGCCGCTGCGGATCAGCCGGTACTGCTCGGGACGCCCGATGCCCTCCGCGTGCCCCTTGGCGCGGTCGGAGTCGGCCACGACGACCAGCGCGTCGCTCCACCGGGCGGCGAGGCGCTCGGCGAGCACATACGCCCGGCGCACCGCGGGGTGCTGGTGGTCGTGGAAGCCCCACCCGTGGACGGTGTGGACCACCACCGGCACGCCGGCAAGCCGGGCCGCGGCACGCCCGAGGATCCCCGCCTTGCTGGAGTGGGTGTGGACGATGGCGGGCCGCTCGGCGCGCAGCAGGCGCGTCAGGCGCACCAGGGCGCGGAGGTCGTGCCAGGGGGCGATCTCGCGGCGCAGGGTCGCTTCAACGACCAGGCGCACCCCCCGCCGGGTGGTCTCCTCGAGCAGCGATCCCTCCGCGCCGGTCTGCGGGCCAGAGACCAGCGTGCTGTCGACGACCTCGGGTGACCCCCGCGCGCACGACTCGAGCGTGTTCTCCTGCGCCCCGCCGACGATCATCCGCGTGATCACGTGGACCACGCGCAGGCGGCCGGCGTCTGGCGGATCAATCGTTGTCATCGTCGTCTGTGGCCTCGTCGAGCTCGATGGCGCGCTCCTCGGCCTCGCGGGCCGCCTCGTCGTCACCGGCCTCCTCGTAGGCCGCTGCGAGCAGCTCCCAGGTGTCCTCGTCGTCCGCAACGACCGACACCGAGTGCTCGAGGCGCTCGATCGCGGTCTCGGGCTCGTCGACCGACAGGTAGCGCGGCTGCGTTAGACAGGAACCCGACGTTGTGCGGGTCGATCTCCCACAGGTGGTCCCACAGCTCGCGCGCCTTGTCGTCCTCGCCCGTCGTGGCGGCGAGCTGGGCAGCGATGGAAACCGCCGCGTTCAAATACGGGTTGCGGCGCCACGCCTCCAGGCTCGATTCGTAGGCCTCGTCGGTGTCGCCGAGCTCGCCGAGCACCTCGGCACGCTGGAACCAGTACTCGCCGCGCGCGGGCAGCAGCTCCACCACGCGGTCGAGGGCGTCCACGGCCTCATCGGGTTGCCCCTGGTCGGCCAGGGCTCGCGCGTCGAACGCGGCGGCGTCAGCCCGATAGGGGATGGACAGGGCCACCAGACCGGCAACAGCCACCGCACCCGTCAGGACCCCCACCACCGTGGGCACCGGTGAGCCGCGCCCTCTGCGGCGGCGCCGTGGTGGTTCGGCTGCGCCCAGCACCCAGCGCTGCTGGCCCTGGGTGGCCAGGACGACGACGGCGGCAGCCAGCAACCAGCCGAGCACGGCGAGCTGCGGCACGTCGATGGAGATCGCCGACTGCGCCTGGTAGGCCAGCCACATGCCCGTCACGGCGGCAAGCAGCAGCCGCTGGCGGCCCTGCAGGCGCAGCAGTCCGACCACTGCGGCAGCGAGCACAGCCACCACGAATGCGAGGTAGGCCAGGCCCAGCGGCAGCCCACCCTCGGCGAACATCTGGAGGTGGACGCTGTGCGCCGAGTCGCTGGTCAGTCCGGTGCCGCGGATCTCGATCTGCTCGGGCGGGCGCACCGCGCGGTAGATGTGCTCGTACATGCCCATGCCCACGCCCGAGATCGGCTGGTCGCGCACCATCGACACTGCGGCATCCCAGTACCAAAGCCGTTCGCGGGTGGTGGCCTGGGCGGCCACCCCGGTCAGCGGTCCAGCACCGGCGAGCCCCAGCAGGAAGCCGCCGAGGCCGAGGCCGACACCGGCAGCGAGCGCGCCCAGCCAGAACCTCGGGCGTGTGGTGCGCTCCCACAGCACCACGCCGAGCACCGGCAGCGAGCCGCCCAGCGCCACAGCCGGCCCCTGCACCGACCCGGTGACGACGGCAGTCGCGAAGGTGGTCACCAGGGCCACCGCGATCACCGCACGAAGCCGCAAGCCGAGATCGTCGCGCAGCGCCAGCCACAGCAGGCCCGGCGCGGCGATGCCCATGAACGCCGAGCCGAAGTTCGGGTTGCCAAGCGTCCCGCGGACCGGGCTCGCGTAGTCAGCGCGGCTCACAGGGTCCAGATCGGCGAGCTGGAGCAGCCCATATACAGCGGTGAACACCGCGAGCAACCCGATGGTGACCACGAGGCGGCGCACCCAAGTGGCGTCCAGCAGCGCGACCGCCACGAAGAACAGCACCGCGCACGAGGCGTACATCACCAGCCCGGTGCCGCGCATCAGTGGGCCGAGCAGCGCGGCGTCAGTGACATCGGCGACGACGGCGGCCACCACAGCCAGCACCAGCACGACCGCAGAGGCGATCACGCTGGCATGGCGCGGCACGACCACCAGCCGCTCCCGCGCGATGATCACGCTGGAGCGGCGGGTGGTCGTGCCG
>PWER01000091.1 GCA_003553565.1 Nitriliruptoria bacterium
GTAGGTGGGGAGATAATCATCGAAGATGGAGGGACTATGAGGGTCATAGATTCTTTTATACAACCATATTTTAAACGTTACCATAACTCCATCTCTCTAGAGCTTGATGAGGGTCAAAATCTATTATCCTTTCCATTTCATCGGGAGGATGATTCGATAAGGAAAGTTATGAGTCCATTGGAAGGACATTATGATTCGGTTTGGTACTTCGATCGGGAAGAAGGATGGCTCACATTCAGACCCGAACGTGAAAGAAACAATCTAGAGAACGTAACACAATTTATGGGAGTCGTCGTTAATATCACGGATCAGACCACTCTCGAGATGGAGGGTTTTTCACCTGAATTATTCGAAATAGAACTACAGGAAGGTGAAAACTGGGTATCATATCCTGGAAGTGAGAAAAAAACCGTAGGAACAGTTTTCTACGATATAATGGATCATGTCGAGTCCGTTTCCACAAAGATAGCCGGTGAAGATGTCGGCCTGCCTGAAAACGAGACGATGACACCTGGTAGAGGTTATTGGGTAAAGGTCAGCCAGGATTGTTTGTGGGAATATCGACCTGATCTCGGAGTTGATGAAAAAGACGCATTAGGATTCGAAAAAGATAGAGGTACTACGATACACTTCGAACCCGGTAGCTCTGGTACTATCAGAGATTCAACCCTAAAGGGGCTAGGAGATAGTCAAGAACACCCAGGATTCGTTATAGAATCCGATGAGGTATCTATCTATGGTTCAGAATTCAAAGAAAACTATGTAGATATCACCGTAAGAGAGGCCTCCCCGGATATAATGCATTCTAATTTTAAGAACTCAAGAGCAGGCAGTATCGACTCATCTTATTCTTCTTTTAACGCCCAGAACAACAAATTTCAACGATCTGATGGATACTCATTCAATATCCTTGGTGGTGCACCCACACTGAGCGAAAATGAGATAATAGATAATCAAGGGATCCAACTGATAGATTCCAACGCCCATATCTTTTCAAATAAGATCAGTAACACGGTAGAAAAGGGTATATCTATCCATGAAGGAACACCGTTGATAGAGGAAAACTCGTTCGTCAGTAATCCTACGGCTTTAAAAACAGCTGAATCCAACGTCACGATCAGCCATAATACCTTCAGCGATAATTTGATAGGGATACACGGGGAAAACGGTTCACCTATGATAGAACATAATCTGTTCAATGAGGATAGAACTTCGATATATATCCAAGAGGGAAGTGGCCGTATAATTAGGAACGAGATCAGGAACGTTGACCGGTGGGGTATAGATATAGAAGACTCCTTAGATCTTTCTATAATAGATAATCGTATCTTAGATGGTTCCCTAGGTATTCGTTTGTCTGGCGAAGGTAACCGAGTTGAGAAAAACCTGATCAGAAACTGCATTGAGGGCGGTGCACTAGTAAGGGGATCCAGCGATATCAAATTTATCACGAACACGATCAGGGGTATCTCAGGTACTGGGCTAACAGTAGAGGATTCCGACGGCATCTTTTATGACAATAGGATCGATGATAGTCGAAGAGGGGTGAACCTGAAAGCGGATGTTACTTTCATCGAAAACACGGTCTCAAATAACAACGATGGTATAAATGTCAAGGGTAGTTCACCTTACTTCGATGGAAATATAATATCTAACAACGAGGATTACGGTTTTAGATTCGAAGAAAGTAGCGCTATAATAAGGAGAGCGAGTATCCTTAACAGCCGATATCATCTATATTTGGTAAGTTCCGATGTTCGTATCGTAGATTCTGCTTTCCGTGAGGACAGAGTCTTCGCCGATGATGGAAGCGATCTAACTATAGAAGATACGTTGAACGCTTCGATGGATGAAGGAAGTACATTAAGTTATGACATCTACGAAGACCTACCTCCCTCCTCAGAGATAACCGGAGTGTATCGAACCGGTCCAATAGAAGTGGATATCAGACACGACTCTGTATATTTCGTCCCTGAAGATTATTACTGGGGAACTGTCAACATGACTTTCAATGTGACAATCGCTGAAGAATTTGAAACCGAGGTTCCATTCACTTTGGAAGTGGAACCCGTCAACAATCCCCCTATATTGCGCAACAAAACGGTGAGCGTCTCCTATGAACCTACAAGGGTAAGATGGGAAGTCATATACGAAGATAAAGATGGATACACCCCCACAAGTATAGAACTGGTGGTTGATGGTGACCACTATCAGATGAGAGAATACAATGAATCTCACCAGGATGCCTTCGACGGTAAGAGATATTATTATGAGATGTATCTTGAACCAGGAGAATACACATATTATATCAAAGCAACTGAAAACAACCCTCTCGGCGCAAACCATACCATAAACACCCAGTATTATGATCTTGAAATATAGCCACCTACACCTGGGTGGTTCGGCCTATCCAATCAAGAGATGGCAAGCATCGGAACCATATTCATGTTCATAGTATTGGTAATATTGTTGGTAAAAAATCGAAAAGATTCTAGTGATGATGAAACCGAGAGTTTCCGAGATGAAGAGACCGACCGAGAAGAGATGTTCAAGGAGTTACCTATTTTGACAAAGAAGGGAGATACAGACAAGAAAACATCAAAAGGTTCTACGAAGAAACTACCTGTTCTGAAAAAAA
>PWER01000012.1 GCA_003553565.1 Nitriliruptoria bacterium
CGGCGCGGCGAGCACGGCGTGTCCATCGACGAGGAGATGGTCGACCTCATGACCCACCAGCGCGCCTTCGAGGCCGCCTCTCGTGTCACCTCCACGATCGACGAGGCGCTGGACGTGCTGATCAACCGCACCGGCGTGGTCGGTCGCTAGCCGCGGAGGAGCCCAGCGATGCGCGTGACCCAGGACTCACTGGTCCAGAGCACCCTCAACCGCCTCCAGACGCGCCTGAACGAGCATCAGGACGCGAGCACCAAGGTGAGCACCGGCAAGGCCTGGCAGGTCCCCTCCGACGATCCGGCGCGGGCGAACCAGTCGCTGGTGCTGCGCGCCGACGAGCACGCCCGCACCCAGCAGCAGCGCAATGCCCAGGACGCCGAGAGCCGCCTGGAGATCACCGACTCGACGCTGCAGTCGATGAACGACCGCCTCCACCGCGCCCGCGACCTCGCGGTCCAGGCCGCCAAGGGGACCAACGACGAGAGCGAGCGCACCGCGATCGCCGACGAGATCGACGAGATCCGCGAGGAGCTCAAGAGCCTGGCCAACACCCGGCATGCCGGCAAGGCGCTGTTCGCCGGCTACACCGACGGGCCCGCGGTGGAGTTCGATGACGACGACAACACTGTCTTCAAGGGCGACGGCCATGAGATCGACCGCAAGATCGGGCCTGAGGAGAAGGTGCGGTCCAACACGACAGCGAGCGAGGTGTTCAAGGGCTCCGAGGACGACACCTTCTCGATGCTGCACGACCTCGCCGCCGACGTGCGGGCCGGCGACGTCGACAAGGTCTCCGACCGGATCGGCGACATCGACGACGCCCAGGACCGCCTGCAGAGCGCGCAGTCGAGCGTGGGGGTGGCCCACAGCCGCGTGCTGAGCGCGCTGGACCGCAGCGAGCGGGACCTGCTCGCGGTGCAGAAGGAGCGCTCGGACGTGGAGGACGTCAACCTCGCCGAGGCGATCATGGAGCTGCAGACCCAGGAGGTGGCCTTCGAGTCGACGCTGGGGTCGATGGCGCGCGTGCTCCAGCCGTCCCTGATGGACTTCATCCGCTGACGCCCGACCGCGTCGACCGGCGCCCCACCCCGGGAGCGCTCGTCGGCACGCCCACCGGGCCGTCCGATCATCGCCACGGCGGCGGGCGCCGCGCCCCGCTCCGCTAGGCTTGCGCCAGCGCGCGGCGCCACCGCACCGCCACCGACGGGGAGACCATGCCCGACGCCGCCCAGGCCGACGCACCGCCCATCGAGGCGTCCGAGGCCCCGGTGCTCACCTTCGACGAGGGGATCCCGGGGTTCCGCCGCTCACGCCGGTTCCGCTTGAGCGAGCCGCAGCCCGACAGCGCCTTCCAGGTGCTGGAGAGCCTCGACGAGGAGGGCGTGGCGCTGCTGGTCACCGAGCCGTGGCTGTTCTTCCCCGACTACGCCTTCGACCTGCCCGACGGCGACCGCGAGGCCCTCGGCCTGGAGCGCCCCGAGGACGCGGTGGTGCGCGTCGCGGTCACGGTCGACGGCGAGCACCGCACCGCCCGAGCGAACCTGCGCGCGCCGTTCGTGCTCAACGCGCAGACGCGGCGCGGCCGACAGGTGGTGCTCGACGACGACCAGCCGCTGCGCGCCGCCCTCCCCCTCGACTGGTAGGCGCCAAGGAGCCCGCATGCTCGTGCTGACCCGGCGACCCGGCGAGTCCGTCGTGGTCGGCCACGAGGTGACCGTGACCGTCCTCGAGGTCCGCCAGGACCAGGTGCGCATCGGGGTGGACGCGCCACGCTCGGTGAGCATCCATCGCCAGGAGGTCTACGACCAGATCGTGCGCGAGAACGCCAGCGCGGTCACCTCCGCCGATGCCGCCCACGAGCTCGCCAAGCGCGGCGGCGGCGCGCCCTCGCCCCCGCGTCGACCCCGCACCGGTCGGCAGGAGCGCCCTCCCGAGCGCTGAACGTGCGCTCGGTGCACGATCGAAGCGCTCGTACCCACGAATCCGGGGCCTTAAGCGCTTCCATCGAGATTTCTGCTCAAGTGCGCGGCGGTGCGTGCCGTTCCCTTGGTCGAACGGGCACCCCGGAGCGATCCGGGGACACGGGCACCGCAAGGAGCGCACGATGCAGCCGCCGACCCCGCGCACCACGTCAGCACCCAGGTCCGAGGCCGCCTCCAGCGCCGCACGCGACGCGCACGACCTCGCGCGGGAGCACCTCTACCTGATCCAGCACATCGTCAACGAGGTCTCGGCCCGGTTCCCCCGGCACGTGGAGCGCCAGGAGCTGTGGAACGCCGGCGCCCTCGGCCTGGTGGAGGCCGCCAACCGGTTCGACCCCGACACCGGCATCCCCTTCGCGCGCTTCGCCGCGATCCGGATCCGCGGGGCGGTGCTCGACTCGACGCGCTCGCGCGACTGGGCCAGCCGCGGCGTGCGGCGCGCCGCCCGCGAGCTGTCGGAGGCCGACGAGGCGCTGCAGCGTCGCCTGGGCCGCCACCCCAGCACCCAGGAGCTCGCTGACGAGCTGGGCGTGGACGCCGAGGAGGTGCACCAGCGCCGCGCCGCGGCCGAGACCGCGTGCCTGCTGCACCTCGACCAGCAGCTCGGCGGCGAGGAGGACGGCGGCGAGCCCACCACCCTCGGCGAGC